>CAVBBP010000032.1:0-30881 GCA_963593685.1 Segatella copri | reverse complement strand
CACCTTCAAGAAAATTGACTATGCGATTACCATTGACACTGAAATCGAAAATGGCGCAGTCAGCGTAACTTCTGATGCAGCCACCGCCAACTATGGCGATGCTGTGGAGCTCACCATTGCCCCTGCCATGGGCTACGAACTCGATGTGCTTACAGTGAGAGACACTGCGAATGTCGAAATTACGGTTACGAACAACAAATTCATCATGCCAGCAAGCAAGGTTACAATTAGTGCTACCTTCAAGAAAATTGGCTACGCGATTACCATTGCCAGCGACATCGAAAATGGCAAAATTACTGTTGTTGCCACGGCCAACTATGGCGACGCGGTGGAACTCACCATTGCGCCAGCCACAGGCTACGAACTCGATGTGCTTTCGGTGAAAGACACTGCTAATAACGAAATTACGGTTACGAACAACAAATTCATCATGCCAGCAAGTGAAGTTACCATAAGTGCCACCTTCAAGAAAATTGGCTACGCAATTACCATTGCCGATGATATTAAAAATGGCGAAGTCAGCGTAACCTCTGCTGCAACCACGGCCAACTATGGCGACGCTGTGGAACTCACCATTGCGCCAGCCACAGGCTACGAACTCGATCTGCTTTCGGTGAAAGACACTGCTAATAACGAAATTACGGTTACGAACAACAAATTCATCATGCCAGCAAGTGAAGTTACCGTAAGTGCCACCTTCAAGAAAATTGACTATGCGATTACCATTGCCAGCGATATAGAAAATGGTGCAGTCAGCGTAACTTCTGGTGCCGCCACGGCCAACTATGGCGACGCAGTGGAACTCACCGTTACGCCTGACACAGGCTGCGAACTTGATGCTCTTACCGTAAAAGACGCTGATAACAATGTCATTACAGTATCGGAAGACAATACATTTACCATGCCAGCAAGCGAAGTTACCGTAAGTGCCACTTTCAATAAAATTGACTATGCAATTACCATTGACAGCGACATCGAAAATGGCAACATCAGAGTAACTTCTGGCGCAACCACTGCCAATTATGGCGACGAGGTGGAACTCACCGTTGCACCAATCACAGGCTTCGAACTCTACGAACTCACTGTGCAAGATGCCGACGGAAACGATGTTACGGTATCGGCCGACAACAAATTTATCATGCCTGCAAGCGAGGTTACCGTAAGTGCTCTGTTCAATAAAAAAATCCCAGCCTCTATCATCTTTACAGTTTCCGCCGATGGCAAACAGGTCGCTTTCTCGCATGGCAACTTGCAATACACGCAATCCACTCAAACTTGGTCGTTTGCCGAAAATCAGTACGATATGATAGGCGCAGCCAATGTGAGCAGCGGTGCGCTCGCCGACAAAATCGATCTTTTCGGCTGGAGTACGAACAATACAACCGCTCCATGGGGTATCAGCGCCTCTACAGATAACTCCGACTACTCGGGCGACTTTGTCGATTGGGGCGAAAATACGATTGGCACAAGTGTACTGAATACTTTCCGCACACTCACAAAAGACGAATGGG
This sequence comes from Segatella copri, assembly GCA_963593685.1. Classification (GTDB taxonomy): domain Bacteria; phylum Bacteroidota; class Bacteroidia; order Bacteroidales; family Paludibacteraceae; genus W0P28-013. Next base: position 29,370 of record CAVBBP010000032.1, on the reverse strand, counting down.
AATACCTGATCAAAACTCGTGCAAATGCAGACAAACGCATCGGCATTGCGCGTATCAAATTGAACGAAGATGGCACAGACTATGCAAATGGTCTTGTCTTGCTGCCCGATAGTTGGACTTGCCCCGAGGGCGTAACATTCAAGAGTGGTTTTGCAAATGAGTCGACCGTAGAAGCCTACGCCACTCACCAAACCTTTACGCTCGCCGACTGGCAAAAACTCGAAGCCACAGGAGCGATATTCTTGCCTACTGCAGGTCGCCGCAATGGATCGAGTATGAACGATGTGCAGTTCTACGGCAACTATTGGTCTTCTACGCCTGTCGGTTCGAAACACGCATACTACCTGTATTTCGGCTCGAACAAAACTTACACATACGGCAACTACTATCGCTACTATGGGCGAGCCGTTCGTCTAGTGTACGACATTTATCCGATTTTCGTCTCCACTCCTGCAAATGGCAGCATAGCCGTCAACAAGACGAATGGTGTCGCTGGCGAAACCGTTACACTGACCGTTACGCCAAACACTGGCTACGAACTCTACGAACTCACTGTGCGAGATGCCAGCGGAAACGATGTCGCCGTATCGGCCAGCAACAGATTTAATGCTCCTGCAAACGCAGCAGCCGCATCAGACAGCAAATTTGAGATGCCTACAAACGCCGCTTCGGCAGCAGTAAACTACAAATTCGAAATGCCTGCAAGTGCCGTTACTATCACGGCTACCTTCAAAGCCCAATCCGCCGCCGCTCTCGAAACCGCCGAATATGTAACCATCTACACCGAAAACGGCCGCATCGTTTGCGACGGCGAGTTCCAGATTTTCGACCTCCTCGGCCGCAATGTTACATGTTGGAACGGTCAACTGGATGGCGTTTATATCGTGAAAGTAGGCGACAAAGCGCAGAAAATTATTGTTAGTCGCAAGTAGCAAGAAGCAAGTCGCAAGACAATTGATAATTGACAATGTAGAGCCGCCACAGTGTGGCGGCTCTACTGTCTTTTGTTATGCAGAATGCGGTGGGGAACGCCTAATTCGTTATGCGCATTTTTTCTCCGCTCGGCATTGCTCAAACGAGTTTGGCACTGCTCTCGCTTGTCGAAAAAAATCTTAATTGGTTCTAACCCCCTCCGTCGCTGTCGCTCCTTGTCCCCCTATCTTTGCGCTTCCCTCCAAGCAGGGGGACAGAATTGCGTTGAGGTTGGTTTGATGCGTTGTTGTTATTCCGCTGGCTTTCTGTCTCTCTATTCTCTCCCCCTGCTGCGCCAGCAGATAGGGGGAGTACCCACGCCAGTGGGGGTAGGGGTTAGAAAACAAATCTGCAAATCCACAAAAGTCCCCTCAATTCCCAACAACAAAAAAAAACGAACGCTCCCCAATCAATTGGAGAGCGTTTGTTTAGTGGTTATGCGCTGATTAAATCAGGTTCAACTCTTTGAGTGTGGCGACATTGCCTTTGACCGATTTGGCGCTGGCGGCGAATTTCTCTCTTTCGTCGGCAGTGAGTTCGAGTTCGACAATGCGTTCGATGCCGTTTTTGCCCAAAATCACTGGCACGCCGATGCAGAGGTCGCTCTCGCCGTATTCGCCTTCGAGCAGTACCGAGCAGGGAATCATCTTCTTTTGGTCGTGCAGAATGCTCTCCACGACATAGGCTCCTGCCGCTCCCGGTGCGTACCACGCCGATGTGCCGAGCAGACCAGTGAGCGTAGCGCCGCCAACCATGGTCGAGTGTACCACTTCGTCGAGTTTTTCGGCACTCAACAGCGTCGAGACTGGAATGCCCTTGTAGGTAGCCAAACGCGCCATCGGAATCATGGTGGTGTCGCCGTGGCCGCCGATAACAAAGCCTTCGACTTCGCTGGGGTTGCAGCCGAGCGCTTGGCTCAAAAAGTATTTGAAGCGCGAACTATCGAGTGCGCCGCCCATACCAATCACGCGATTTTTGGGCAATCCGAGCGATTTGAGCGCAAGGTAGGTCATCGTGTCCATCGGGTTCGAAATGCAGACCAAAATGGCATTTGGCGAGTATTTCAAAATGTTTTGTGCAACGCCTTTCACAATGCCAGCGTTCACGCCGAGCAACTCTTCGCGCGTCATGCCCGGTTTGCGCGGAATGCCCGATGTGATGACAACTACATCGGAATTGGCAGTTTGTGCATAGTCGTTGGTGCAGCCCACCACTTTGGTGTCGATGCCGAGCAATTGCACGGTCTGCATCATATCCATGGCTTTGCCTTCCGATACGCCCTCTTTGATGTCGAGCATTACAACTTCGTCGGCTATCTCTTTGAAAGCCAACACATTGGCACAAGTAGCACCCACATTACCTGCACCTACAACGGTTACTTTTGACATAATTGTATTGTTTTTAGTATGACTTGTTTTCGATTTGCAAAATTACGCATATAAATGGAGATGGCGAAATTTTAATCGGATAAAATGCGATTTATTCGCCGAAATCGTCGCCACCAAAGTCGCTTTCGGGGCTGCTGCCTTGCTTTTGGCCGTTGTCGTCGCGTTTTTTGCGCTCTTTCATGTTGCCAAAATTATAGGTGAGCGACAGTGTGAAGCGTTGTCCCGCTGGTTTTCGCTCGAAATCCTGATAAAAAGTGTCGCTCCAAGTCCGTTTGCGCCAGCCGCGCGAGTTGAGCAGGTCGCGCACAGTGAACGCCAAATTGAGCGTGCGGTTGAGAAACGACTTGCGCAGCCCGAGATCGATGCTGTAAAAATCTTTGGTTTTGCCCTGTGCGATGACGCGCGGCGAGAAATAGGCGGCGGTGAGTTGCCCCGTGAATGTCTTGGTAAAGAGGAAGTTAGCCATCAAACGCACATTCCACGAAAAGCCTTGCGAGGCATCTTGCAGGTGCGTGCCTTTGTAGTCGATGCTGCTCATCTGCTCGTAGAAAGCGTTGGCGGTGAGTGTGGTGTTGAGCCATGCCGTGAAATTGTCCTTTGCCACCACTTCGAGACCGACCGACTGGCGGCTGGCGACATTGTCGTAGGTCTGCTCCATCACATTGGGATTTTCGGGCGACTCGAACTGCACACTCTGCACCACATTGGTGCTGTAGCGGTAGTAAATCGAGGCCGACAGCGTGTGTTGCTCCCAAGTTTTCAGATAGTTCAGTTCCAAAGCGTTGGCAAATTCGGGCATCAGATTCGGATTGCCATACGAGATATTGGTCGAGTCCGACACATTGCGATACGCGCTCAACTGCCGCCCACGCGGACGATTCACACGGCGCGTGTAGTTGAGTTGCAGTTCGTGGTTGTTGGGAAATGCGTACGACAGATAGGCGGTCGGGTAGAGTTGAAAATAGCCTCGATTGTTCACCGTGTAGTCGTCGGCTGCGGCATCGCGTGTGCCAACTTGCGTGTGTGTGTATTCGCCGCGCAGTCCAGCCGAGAAACTGAATCCGCCGAATTTTGCACCGTAGGTGGCGTAGGCAGCGGCAATCCACTCGCGGTAGGTGTAGTCGTTGTAGGCCGATTGCACCGTGCTGTCGGCTTTCGGAAAATCGTTGGTGTAGGAGTTCGAAAAGCGATCTTGCCAATTCACCGAAACGCCCGCCTCGACCTTCATATTGTCGCGGATTTTCTGCACATAATCGGTCTTAAACTCGGCGCGCTGGTTCACAAATCCGTTGTACTGAAACTGCTGATATGGCGTGGCGCTACCGCTTTCGACGGTCTGGTTGTAGTCCGAATTTTGGTCGCGGTCGTTGTTGCTATACGAGAGCGAGGTGCGAATTTCGGAGCCGCGCTTGTCAAATTCGTGCAGATAGTCGAGTTCGATGTCGTACGACAGGCGTTTGGCGGTCTGGTCGGTGCGATGGTGGTAAATCGCCGTGTCGGAGAGTGCGTAGCGTTGCACATTGTAGTCGATTTCCGCCCAGTTGGTGTTGTCGCGCGTGTTCACCATGCCCGACAGGCTGAGTGTGTTGCGCTCGTCGATGTGCCAATCGAGGCTTGTGCGCCCGAAAATGCCCCAGCCTTTGCGCCCGTCGCGGTTGTCTTGGTGCATCAGCGATGTGGTGTCGCCTGCATTCAGCGACCAGCGGTCGGTGTAACCTTTGCCGCCGTGGTTGCGCTGGCGAAAACCTGCGTTCAGCGAAAAATCGATTTTGGAACTGCTGTAATTGAAATTTGCGCTGGCGTTGCCGCCCACCTTGTCCACAATCTGATAATCGACTGCGCCCGACACGCTGCCAAAAAATCCGCTGCGGCGGTCTTTTTTCAGCACAATGTTGATGATGCCAGCCGTGCCTTCGGGACTGAATTTGGCCGATGGATTGGTGATAACCTCGATGCTTTCGATGCTGCCAGCGGGCAACTGTTCGAGAAATTGCGCGCGGTTCTCCTCGTCCAAGCCCGACGGTTTGCCGTTAATCCACACCTCTACACTACTGTTGCTGCGCAGCGAAATGTTGCCGTCGTTATCGACCTCAATCGAAGGGATATTTTCCAAAACTTCCGATGCCGATGCGCCCGCCGACGCCACATTCTGATCGACATTGAACACTTTTTTATCGATGTCGAAACGCATTTGCGAACCCTGCCGCACAATCTCCACCTCGCCCAACATCTGCGAATCTTCGTTGAGCCTGATGGTGCGTAAGTTGAGCGTTTGGTTTAATTGCCGTATAGTAACATCTTGAGTATAAGGTAGATAGCCAACAAACGAAATTTCGATTCGATAGGCACCTGCAGGCACCGACTCTAGACGAAACTCGCCCTGCAAATCGGTAATGCCGCCGCCAACAAACTCGTCGGAGTCGGCCAGTTTCAGCACCACATTCACAAATTCTAGCGGCGTATCAGTCGCATCGACCACCTTGCCAGTCAGCACGGCAGCGCGAGCGGTCGAAAAGCAAAAAAGTGTCAGCGCAAGGGCGAGAAAAAGGTGTTTCATACGCTCAAAATCAGAAAAAATGCGCCTCATTTTTGCCCTTTTATTGCCAGCAAAGCCTCCACGGCCAGCCGATACGAATCGAGCCCGAAGCCCACCACAACGCCCGCCACCACAGGCGACAGCAGCGATGTGTGGCGCACCGCCTCGCGCTTAAACACATTCGACACATGCACCTCGACCGTCGGCGCAGGCACAGCAGCCACCGCATCGGCTATCGCCACCGATGTGTGTGTGTAGCCGCCAGCGTTCAGCACAATGCCGTCGCACGCAAAACCCACGCGCTGTATTTGGTCGATGATTTCGCCCTCGACATTCGACTGAAAATAGTCGAACACAACCGCGGGAAAGCGTTGCCGCAAACCATCGAGGCAGGCATCGAAACCGACCGTGCCGTAGATTTCGGGTTCGCGCCGCCCAAGCAGATTGAGGTTGGGACCGTTGATAACCGCAATTTTCATAACTTTTTTCGTTCGGGCAAAATTACAAAAAATATCGCTGCACAACAAATGCCGAAAAAAACACTATTTTTGCGCTATGAAAAAGTTAGTGATTTTCGACCTCGACGGCACGCTGCTCAACACCATTGCCGACCTTGGCATGGCGACGAACTATGCGCTGCAACAGTGCGGTTTTGCCACGCACGAACTGGCGGCGTACAACGCTTTTGTGGGCAACGGCATCAATAAACTGTTCGAGCGCGCACTGCCCGAAAACGAGCGCAACGAACTGAATATCAAGCGCATTCGCACGCATTTTCTCGCTTTTTACGATGCGCACAACTGCGACCACACCGCCCCTTACGACGGCATGCCTCGTCTGCTGGCGCAACTACAACAGCGTAGCGTGATGCTGGCCGTGGCATCGAACAAATACCAAGCCGCCACCGAACGGCTGGTGCACCATTTTTTTTCAGAAATAGCGTTTGTGGCGGTCTTTGGGCAGCGCGACGGTGTGCCACTCAAACCCGATCCACAAGTGGTGGCCGATATTTTGCAGTTGGCGCACTGCGCCCCCAGCGACGCGCTCTATGTGGGCGACTCGGGCATCGATATGCAAACGGCGCAAAACGCTGACATCGAGGCAGTTGGCGTAACTTGGGGCTTCCGCCCACGCACCGATTTGGAGCAGTTCGCCCCCGCCCACATTGTCGATTTTCCAAACGAGATAGCGGCGATTGTAAGTCGCTGAAAATCAAGATTTTGATTTGCAAATTTTGCGTCAAAACTCAATGAATCTGCTTGCCGCGATTGTCTATCAGTGTGCCAAATTCGCTGGAATGTTTGCCGAAGGAGGCAAAAAACACATACTTTGTCTGTGCCTCTATGGAGTAAAACAACGGCGGGGTCAAAGGTTGGTAGTATCTATCCATTAACCCTTTTTTTCCATTATAGGAGGCATATACATAACAACCTGTACTTTCGCCGATGGGGTCGCCGTTGCGGTCTTTTTTCCCTGTGTCGTAGGTCAGTTCTTGAATCGACTTGTAGATGTTGGCGTATAGCAATTTGCCCTCGTAGTCGAACAGGCGTTGCGCACCGCTGTATTCAGTAGCCACAAGTCCTTCCGTCCAATCAATGTCGATTTGGCGATAATTGCCGTTGAGTATGGGCTGCAAATCGTACGAATAGACGGTGCAGACATCGCCTCGTTTGACACTGTAGAGATTGTGCTGGAAATCGTTGTTGATATAGGTAAACTCGGGCGGCAACAGCCATTGCGCAGCGGTATCGAGCAGACCAACTTTGTCGTCGGCAACTTTCAGAACAAGTCGGTCGTGATAGTAAACCAATTCGTGTTCCTGATCGTAGGGAAACGGCGTGGCATTCACCTGCGAGCCATCGCGACGGAAAATATAGACACTATCATTTTTAATCATCACGCCCCGATTCGAGCCGAAAATCCACGCTTTGTAGAACTCCAATGGCGTCAGCAACTGTGCCGTATTGAGATTGATATAAGCGCGCCTGTTTTGTTTGGCGACAATGCCAATCGTGTCGTACGACTTCGTATATAACCACTCGATGCTGTCCAACAGTATTTCGCCAGTTTGTGGGTTATAGATACACTCTCCATATTTATAGCGTAGCCCTTCTCTACCGATACTTTCGCTATAGCGCGCCATCGACACACCACTTTTTTCTGTTGCAGTGCGATGAAGAGCCGCCACCGCCATCATTGCCAACAGCAGGCCAACAACACTCAAAATCATTTTTTTTGCGAGTAAAATGTTGTTTCGCACGGTGCAGACAACCTGCCAATTTCTCTTTTTTTGCTCCCATAATCGTTATTTTTTCTTTTTCGATGCAAAAATAACAGACAAACTACGCCCCAGCAAGCATTTTCGGGAGCATTGTACGAAATACCCCTTTGATTGTACAAAATACCGTCCAACGCTCCATTTCGTACAAAATTGCGGCAAGCAACATTAGGGGGGGCTATAAATTCCCCTAGAACCGAACCTTTTAACTTTACACACTTTTTACAGACTTTATACACTTTTAACTTTTCACTTTCAACTAATTTTCGTATCTTTGCGGTGTCGTTCGGTGGAGCGATAGATGACTGTACATACTGCAAGGCATTCGGTTTCTGCGCCGCTGGGCGTGGAATTAAAAGGGAATCAGGTGCGAATCCTGAACAGACCCGCTGCTGTAAGTTACAACAAAAGGCCAAGGCAAAAAGCCACTGCAAATCAACTTTTGTGGGAAGGTGCCAAAGGCCGTAACGAGTCAGAAGACCTGCCAATGCACTGATAATCAAGCACGCTTTCGAGGAATAGAGCGCACTGATAACCGCCACCAACGCACATTGTGCGTTTGGGTTGTGGCGTGTGCATATACCAATTTTTGGGCTGTTTGATTTTCGTCGGACAGCCATTTTTTTTGCGCAATTTTTTATTACTGCCTGTGCCAAAAGTCAGATTTCTGCCATAAAGCGTACTTCGGCGTGGGCAAACGGTGGGGTTTTAGTGATTCGTCCTCGTTAAAACGCCACCATTTTTGACTGATACACCATATTTATGTTTCGATAAGCAGACAAAAAAATAATCACAAAAAACAAAAAGAGATGAAAAAGAGATTTTTTCTGTGGGGGCTTTTGGTTCTCGCAACGCTGACAGGCAGAGCCGAAGATGTGCTTATGCCGCAGTTTGGTAAACAGGTCGTAACGGTGGACAAGGACAACCCTGTCACCTACTACGACTACAAAGGCACGGAGAGTATGAAAACAGGAAGTTTGAACAGCGCATTCGCTACCACTATCTTCAAGCCGGCTCAAGAGAACTACGCCATTCAAATCGTGTTCGAGGAATTCGAGTTGAAGCGGTACAAAGATGACTACGATGCAAAACTGTACTTGTACAACGGTGTTTTCGACACGACGAGCGTCACTTACCCGACGACGGGTTCCGGTGTTACTGCCAATGGTAAATTCCCCGAGACAGGTAATTGGCTTGCCACTTTGACCGGCACATATTCCAATCTCATCTACACTTCGACCGATGCGACAGGTGCATTGAGTTGCTGTCTGTACTTCAAAGACCCGTACGAAAGCAAGGGTTGGAAAGCCATTGTACGCGCCATTGAGGTGAAAGATATGGCTATTGCCTCTGCGACTACAGACTACATTGAGGTGAAGGACGATATCTATGCGGGAAAGCAAGACATTACCTTGGGCGCGGTAAACATCACCGCCGAGGGCTTTGTTAATCCCGATGCGCTGAAGAGCGTCAGTTTCACATTAGCACAGACGAGCGGCACGGTGTTTGACCCTACGACCTTGAAACTCTACGTAGGTAATGCCGAGCGCACATCGGCTCTGACCGAGATTGAGAGTACGGTCAGCGAAAACAACGGCATCTACACCCTCACTCTCGCCACTGCGCCGACACTCGGTGCGGGCGAAAACTTGTTCTGCATAGGCGGCGATGTGCTTACTACGGCTGCCATTGATGCGCAAGCCACACTTACTATCACGGGCATAGAAACCGCAAACAACTACACCACACTTACCACCACGACACCCGCCACGTTCACCGTGCAACCACTTGTCTTGATGAAAAATGGGCAGAAACTGACGGTGAATGTTGATCGCACTATCAAGTTCTATGACGATGGCGGCGTGGAAGGTAAAATCAGCAATAACTTTGAAGGGTGGGTTACCTTTTTGCCCGCTACCACAGGCAAGAAAGTGCAACTCGATTTGAAGAATATCAGTATTTTTTACACCACCTCGTCGGTGAGTGTGGGCAATCAAGATATACTGAAAATCTACAATGGCGATGCCACGAGCAGCGAAGTGTTGTACACCGCCGAGAAAGATAAACCTGCCGATATAGTTGTGAAAAGTACCGCTTCCAACGGCGCACTTACCCTCTACCTGAAGAGTCTGACGCCGTCGAGTTACTACCAAGGCAACGGCTTCGAGGGTGTGGCAAGTGAGTTTGAGCCAGTGGCAATGACCATCACGGGCAGCAGCGTGGTACGCGCAAGCAGCGCGAGCGTGGCTGCTACTACGACCGATGTGCCGATGCTGACCATCGCCCTGACGACTGAGAACACCGAACCGGCGAAAGTGCTGAAAACCATGACCTTTAGCACCAACGGAACCGCCGCACAGATAAGCAAAGCCACGCTCTACTACACGGGCGCAAGCAGCACCTTTGCCACTGGTACCAAGGTGGGCGAGGCAACGGTGAACGGCGATGAATTCACTATCACAAGCGACGAAGGCATTACCCTGCGTGAAGGCACAAACTACTTTCACCTCGCCTACAACATCGCCGCCACGGCACTGAACGACAGCAAGGTGGACGCTCAATGCACCAAAGCCGTGTTCGCCGATAAAACAAACTATACCGACTTCACCACGCCCGAAGGTGCGCTCACCGTTGCCAATGTATGGCACTCCGTGATAGGTACAAAGACCATCGGCGTGTACGACCAGTGGACCTATACGCACACCGTGGCGAGCGCATACAGCAGTAACTACAAATACGAAAAGGGCGACCAAATCACGACCTTTAAGCCGACTACCGCAGGTAATATCATCGAAATGACTTTTACCGACTTTGCGGTCTATTACTCGTCGAGTAGTTATTATGGAGTGCAAGCCACCTACAAGATTTATGCGGGTGCGGGCACTTCGGGCGACTTGCTGTGGCAGGCTGACGCCACCAACAACAAGGTAGGTCCGGGCAAGATACGCTCCACTTCGGAGGACGGTGCTATCACCGTTGTCTTCAATGCCAACACAGACCAGTCGTACTACACCGAGAAAGGCTGGCACGCCACTGTGAGTGAGTACACGCCTGTCGCCATGACGGTGAAGACCACGGATTTGCAAGTAGCCTCGACCCAAGCCGTGGTGCGCAACCAAAAACATGCTGCGCTCATCGATGTCGCCATCACCACCGAGGGTACACTGACACCTCTCGTGGTAAACGGCGTGAAGGTAACGCTGAGCAGTGCTTGCGCCGCCGCCCTCGACTCGGTGGTGCTGCTGCAAGACGACCAAGTGATAGCCCAAGCCGAGGTGACGGCCGGCACTACCGAACTGACGCTCACGCCCAACCTCACCTTGGTCGAGGGCGACAATGCCATGACCTTGGCGGTGAATGTGAAAGAGAATGCCGCATTCAACACCATTGTGAAATTCGAGAGCGTGCAGATAACGGCAGGCGGTAGTGCGTTGGCGACTACACTGCCCGACCACGGACGCACCGTAAGCAATATCTATCTGCTGCAAACTGGCACGAACACCGTGAATGTCGATGAGAACACGCTGCTCTTCTACGATGACGGCGGGCAGGACGGCAAAATAACTGTCGGCACAAGCGGCACGGTAACATTCGTTCCAACGGTGGCGAATACCGCCATTCAACTGAAAGTGAACAAATGGGCGATAACGGGTGCCGATTGTTTCTATATCTACTACGGAACCCAAACCAAAGACCAAGCCGATGTCAGTCTGAGTTACTACACCAAAGATATTGACAAAATGGTAATCATCTCGAGCGATGATAGTGGTGCCCTTACGGTGAATTTCCAGAGCAAAGGCTCTATCGCGACCGACGGCTGGGAGATAGAGGTTACCTGCCACGAGTTGCAACCCCTCACGCTGGACTCCATCGTGGTAAGCGATGTGTCGAGCGATGTGGTGCTGCGCGGCAGTACGGATGTGAAGGTGCTTTGCGCGGTTATGCATGTGTCGGGCGACCGCACACCGCTGTCGATTGACAACTTTGTGGTCGAAAACACCTTTGGTGTCAATGCCGTGAAAATCTACAAGACAGGCACGCTCAATTCGTTTGGCACTACCAATCAAGTAACGGCAGCCGATGCCATCACCGAGCGCGGTACGCACTACTACTGGATTGCATTGGATATCCCCGCCGAGACTGCAGAGAACAGCACCGCCACTGCCACGCTCAAGACTGTGTCGGTGAACGGAGTGGCTACGCAACCGAAAAACGAGGTTACTGCTTCGCTCAAAGTCATAGGCGGAATGCACGGCACCTACCGCGTAGGAGCAAGCACCGAGGCGGACTTCGCCACCATACAAGCCGCCGTCGATGCATTGCAATTCGGCATCGAGAGTGCTGTAACCTTCCTCATCGAATCGGGAACCTATAACGAAAAAGTTACCATTCCCGAAGTGAGCGGCACCTCTGCCGACCACAGCGTTACTTTACGCTCGCTCACTGGCAATCGTGAAGATGTGGTAATTACCTGCGACAAATATGTGGCGCAGTCGTCTTCGGCGGGCGATGAGACGCAGGGTGTCTTCACCATCCACGGTGCAGACCACATCACGCTCCGCGATTTGACACTGACCACTGGCAGCGAAAGTTACCACACCGTCGTGTTTGTAAACAACCAGTCCGAGCATATTACTATCGACAACTGCTATATCTACCGTGCCGAGAACACCGCAGGTACCGCTATGCGATTAGTATATGTAAATGCAAAGGACGCAACCACGCTCAACAACTACTTCACCCTCAGCCATTCGCTGCTCAAAGGCGGCTATACGGGCGTAACAGTGAACGGCAACTGGACTACGAAACAGATTGGCGCACATATCATCGGTAATACCTTTGAGTGTCAAGGCGCACAAGCGATACTCATTTCATTGGGCGAAGCCGATGCCGTAGTCGATGGGAACACCGTCCGCAAGACCTTGGAAGGCGATAAGAGTACATGGGCTGTCGATTTGAGGCTATCCACAGGCGCACAAATCAGCAATAACTACATCTATGTGAATTGCACAACCAATGTCTGCCACGGTCTTTATCTGCGCGACATCACTGCCACCGAAACAGCACCGGCACATATCTACAACAATGTAGTGGATTTGCATTGCACTGCCGAAAGTGCATCGTATGGTATCTACATCACCAAGGCACAGACGAATGTGACCCTCGCGAACAACACCGTGCGCACCACGGGCGACAATACCTACGCACTGTTTGTGCAGAAATCAGGCACGAACCTGCAAATATTCAACAACCTTTTCTACAGCAGCAAGTTGGACGCGGTATGGACACCGAGCAAGAACTACATCACTGCTTTCGACTACAACCTGCTCTATTCCGAAGGCGGTCCGTTCGGTAAGATAGGCAGCACCGAGTACGCCGATATCGCCGAATGGCGCACGGCTATAGGCAGCACCAACGACATCAGCGAGGCGGTTACCTTTGAGTCCGACGATGTGCTTCGTCCGAAGGACAAAGGCAACTTGGTCAGTGCCAAGGCATTGGATTTCATCACCACCGACATCACAGGGCGTGCGCGTGCGGCAGTACCCACCATCGGAGCCTACGAATGGGTAAGCCAAACCCCGACCGACAATCGCCATTGGGAAACGAGCGTAAGCCTCTACCCGAATCCAGCGACACACTACCTGAATGTAACCGCCGCCGAAGGCACTATCAGCATTCTTGGTATCGATGGGCGCATTTGGCTCACGCAATCGGCCAACGGCAGCACCACGCACATCGATGTTTCGGCACTACCACAGGGCGTTTACCTGCTGCAACTCGATAGCGAAAACGGCCGCACAACCGAACACTTCATCAAAAAATAGCACCACTTTTTCTGCCAACAAGTGCTATCCAAGCCGCTCCACCAACCATGGGGCGGCTTTTTTTGTGCGTGAGATTTGGGGAGTTGGAGATTTGGAACACATAAGTCATCGTCCTAGTTTTCGTCTTGGTCGTCGCCCCCTTTCCCATTTTCCCCGAAGGGGGAAAAGCCAATTGAATTATTGATTCATTGAATCATTGAGTTATTTTCTAACCCTACCCCTGCCATTCGGCAGGTACTCCCCTTGAAAAGGGGAGAGGACAGAACCAACTTGGATGCGAACCTGTCCCCTTCCCAAGGGGACGAGCGAAGCGGAGGGGTTGGAACTCCCAATAATCAACTCAACCGACACGCTAAAAATAAAAACGAGATGCGGAAAAACCTCACCCCGATTGTTATTGTTGATTGCCCGTTTTTCAATTATTTGAGTACAGGACGAATAGGTATCACAAGAGATCTCGTCCCAACGAAACCTTGTGTGTTATTTGAATCAAAAGAACCTCCATGTGCGTTTGCTGGCTCATCTGTGAATAGGGAACTTGTCCAATAATAACCACTATTGCCAACATTGAAATTTGACATTCCCGCTGCAGGGAGAAAAATGCTATTGCCGTTAGTCTTGCTCTTCACTTCGTATCCGTTCACACCATTTAGGGTTGTCCATGTCCACTCACAACTATCTGTGAGTTCCTGCCACTCTTCTATAGTAGCCATGCGCCATGCACCGCCCCAATTTTTGACGGCAGCATCATCTTCAGGTTCAAGCAGGATTTTATTGTCGATAAAGCCATCTAATCCATAATCGGCTTTCGTACAATACTTGGTCATATAAGACAGGGTTATACCGTAGTAATCTGTCCAAGTGTTCCCAGAACCACTGCAGTATTTGTAGGTTTCCCAACCGCCTATTTTTTTCGGCTCTACTTCGCCCCAAGCAAAGTAGTTGCCGTAGGCTTCGGGCGTGTTCGCACCAACATTCATAGTCGCCCATTTCACACTTAAACCCAAGTCCACACACTCGTGACCGTTCGTTGTGTCGTCGCTGGTAGGTTCATTGTTCGTGTCGCATGCGGCAAGCAATGCGGCAGCGCAGCACAGGGCTGCAAAAAGTTTCAAGTGTTTCATGTCCGAAAAAGTTTTGGTTGTTTGTTGAACTGCTTATTCGTTTTTAATTTTTCGCCAAACGAAAAAACGAAATAAGAATTTATCGTACAAAAGTAACGATTTATTTTATCACTGGCAACTATTTCAAAACAAAAATCCATTTTTTCCCGAACTTTATGAAAAATCCGTTGCATTTAGAGGTTGAATCTGCTTCTGAAAATTGAAACCGCGCAGCGCGCGAAACTTTCATACTTTCACACTAATTTCGTATCTTTGCACGGAGAAAAACTGCTGCGAGATGGCGCGAATTTTAGCGATAGATTTTGGCGAAAAACGGACGGGCATTGCTGTTTCCGATCCGCTGCAACTCATTGCCAATGGCCTGACAACGGTCGCCACCAACGATTTGGAGCGGTTCATTGCCGACTATATGTCGCGCGAGTCGGTGGAGCGTTTTGTAGTCGGTTTCCCGAAGACATTGCGCAACGAGCCTGCACTGGTTACCGCCAAAATCACGCCGTTCGTCGAGCGGTTGCGGCAGCGGTTTCCGTCGATTCCTGTCGAACTTGTCGATGAGCGTTTCACTTCGAAAATGGCGTTCCAAGCCATGATCGACGGCGGTTTGACCAAAAAAGAGCGGCGCAACAAAGCGTTGATCGACCAAGTGAGCGCAACCATTATTTTGGAAGAATATCTGGAAAGCAAACGCCAATGAGAGCCTCAAAACGCCTGTTTATCATTCTCTTTTGTGTAATTTCGGCGCTAATTTCGGCGCAAGAAACGCGCGTCTATCAAGGTTTTTCAGGCGGCATGATGCTCCACACGGGCTATCTTTTTGGCAAAAATGCACAAGCACCGTGCAATTTACAGGGGGCAACATTCGGCATTGGCGGTGCTATTCGCGTGCATTTGTGGGAACATCTGCGCATTGGCAGCGAGGGCTATATGTCGCAAATGCCATCGCAAACAACTGATTCTCACGACTTTCTGAAAAAAGGCAGTTACATCAGTTACGGCTGGGGCGGACTGCTGGCTGATGCTTATTGGCGCACCGAAAAGGCGTGGCCATACATCGGTGCAACGGTGGGCGGTGGTGCTGTCAAAAGCCTCTACATCGTCGAAGGCGACCAGCACGACTGGAATCCCGAGGAAAATACCGTTTTCAACAAGCGTGGATTTGTTTGCGTTACGCCGTTTGTCGGCTGCGACTACCTGCTCACGCCACGCGTACATCTCACCTTCAAAGCTGATTGGCTGCTGGCTTTCGGTGACCGTAAACTGCTGATGCCCACAGGCTTACGCGCCTACATTGGGTTTATGTTCTGCCATTGAAAATCAAAAAAGAGCGCACGAAAGTGCGCTCTTTTCAAAATTCGCAGTTGTTGGGCGTGCGTGGGAACGGAATCACATCGCGTATGTTCTGCATGCCCGTTACAAACAGCATCAGCCGCTCGAAACCGAGGCCGAAGCCAGCGTGCGGCACGGTGCCGAAACGCCGCGTGTCGAGATACCACCACATATCTTTCATCGGTATGTGCAACTCTTCGATGCGCGCCATCAAGCGGTCGTAGTTCTCTTCGCGCACGCTGCCGCCGATAATTTCACCTATCTGCGGGAACAGCACATCGGTGCCTTGTATGGTTTTGCCGTCGGCATTTTGCTTCATGTAGAACGCCTTGATCTCTTTCGGGTAGTCGGTCATGATGACGGGGCGTTTGAAATGCTCTTCCACCAAAAAACGCTCGTGTTCGCTGGCCAAATCGCAGCCCCAGAACACAGGATATTCAAATTTGCGCCCTTTTGCCACAGCCTCTTCCAAAATTTTGATGCCCTCGGTGTACGGCAGCCGCACAAACTCGGTTTCGGTTACCGCTTTTAGGCGTTCAATCAGGCCGTGGTCTATCATTTTGTTCAAAAATTCGAGGTCGTCTTGGCAGTGTTCGAGTGCCCAGCGCACACAATATTTAATAAATTCCTCTTCCAAATCCATCAGTTCGTCGCAACCGATAAAGGCGATTTCTGGCTCAATCATCCAAAATTCGGCGAGATGGCGCGGTGTGTTCGAGTTTTCGGCGCGAAATGTTGGCCCAAATGTGTAAATTTTGCCTAACGCCGTGGCCGCAAGTTCGCCCTCCAACTGCCCCGAAACGGTAAGACTGGCCTGCTTGCCAAAAAAGTCGTCGCTGTAGTCAATTTTGCCGTCGTCGGTCTTTTTCAGATTGTAGAGATTTTTGGTGGTAACTTGGAACATCTGTCCCGCGCCTTCGCAGTCCGAGGCGGTTATCAGCGGCGTGTGGAAGTAGAAAAATCCGCGCTCGTGGAAAAATGTGTGTATGGCCATAGCCATGTGGTGGCGTATGCGGAACACCGCGCCAAAGGTGTTGGTGCGTGGGCGCAAATGTGCTATTTCGCGCAGATATTCCATGGTGTGCCCCTTCTTTTGCAACGGATATTTTTCGGGGTCGGCAGTGCCGTAAATCAAAATTTCGTCGGCCTGTATCTCCACATTTTGTCCGCTTCCCATCGATTCCGACAAACGGCCGTTCACGCTGATGGCGGCACCCGTGGTGATGGGTTTCAGTTGCTCGTCGTCGAATTTTGCCATATCGACCACCACCTGCATATTGTGTATCGTCGAACCGTCGTTCAGGGCTATGAATCCCACATTTTTGTTGCCACGGCGCGTGCGCACCCAGCCTCTGACATTGATTTCGCTGCCGTAGTCGGTGCGTTTCAGCGCATCGACAATCACTGTGCGTTTTATCTCTTTCATCTCCTTTCCGATTGATTTGTTTTAGTTTGCAAAGTTACAATTTTTTGCCCAATTTTCGGTGCAAAAAACAACGGCACGGAAGCGCGGTGGCCTCGTGCCGTTGTTATGGTTGTCGGCCAGAATTTAGTTCTGTTTTTTGCCGCCCACCGAACTCATCGCGCAGCGGAAGCCGATGTCGTCGGTGCATTTGTTTTCGTTCATGTAGCGTCGATTGGCAGGATTCAGCCAGTAGGCACGGTCGCGCCACGAGCCACCTTTATAAATACGGTCTTCGTCCGAAATCATGTGCGAACGCTCGATCGGCGACACATTTTCATCGTTGATGTGCAGCACCGAGTCGCCGAGTGCCGACAGACGGTCGCCGTCCTTTGCGCTGCGGTAGTCGCCGCCCACTTCGGTAAATTTCTTCTCGTTGATAAGCACATTGCGCATGCTGTCGCGCGTAACCTGATCCATCGGCGGCAGGCGGTCGAGCAGCGATTCGGCATACATCGAGTCGCTTTCGTAAACATTACCACGGAACGAGTTGTACTCTTCGATAACATCGTTCGAAGTGGCGCGGTAAACATCGAGCACCCATTCGTTCACATTGCCCGCCATGTTGTAAAGGCCGTAGCCGTTGGGCGGGAAAAAGTTCACAGGCACGGTGAGCGTGTTGTTGATGTTCTGGCCGATAAGGTCGCCGCGACCGCGCATAAAATTGGCATAAAACTCGCCAGCGGTCTTTTTATCGTCGAATCCGCGCATCTGTTCGCCTTTCCACGGATACGATTGCCCTTCGTAGATGTTGTCGTTCACCGCCTCGATGCCGTAGGCTGCATATTCCCATTCGGCTTCGGTTGGCAGACGGAATTCCGCGTCGTAGAGTACGCCGTCGAGATCGACAGCCGTGCTATCGCCATAGACGCCACGGATAAATTCGCCCACTTTTTGTGTGGTGAAAACATACGCATAGAGCGAATCAGGATTATTTTTGATAACCTCGTTGATGGTTTTCAGGCTACGGAACGGAATGATGCCCTCGTTAATGAGTTGCAGTTCGTTGATACGGTCGGTGCGCCATTTGCAGTATTCGCAGGCCTGTTTCCAAGTTACGCCCACCACAGGATAGTAGCCGTAAGCCACATGCGAATAGTAGTTGCGCACATAGGGTTCGTTGTAGGCCAACGCTTTGCGCCAAACGGTTTCGTCGGGCATAGCCAGCAGAATTTTGCGCGGCTCGTGCGCCCACACACCGCTTATCCACGCCACATATTCGCGCCAGTTGAGGTTGGTTACTTCGTATTCGTCCATAAAGTAACCGCTGTTGCTGATGCGGCGTTTGGCGTTGTTGTTTGGTGCCGAAATGGGGTCGCTGTTCGCACCTTTTACGCTGGTCATGGTCGAAATATAGACACAACCGGGAGGCACTTTGCCTTCGTAAACGCTGTGTACATCGAAAAATCCAGATTCGGGACTATTGTAGTCGAAACCAGTCTTTTCTGAATACTCGGTTGGCAGCGAATTTTTTGATCCACAGGCCGTAAGGGCTGCGGCGACGGCGCAAAAGCCGAAAAATTTTGTCGTTAGTTTCATAGAAGATACATTTTATGGGAATTTCTATAAATTCCTTTGTAGCGATTTTTGATTTTTGGGTTAGCAGATGTTTGGCTTGAACAAAAGCGCAATGCGGTGGCATTGTAATTGAGTGAAAGTCAAAGAGATGCAGTCCAAAAACAAAAAGCGCACATATTCAGAAATCCAACATTTATTAGATTTTTATAAAACAGGGAATTTATAGAAATCCCCTTTGACAAATGCGACTACAAATTTACGCTGTTTTTTTCAAATAGCAAGCGTTTTTTCGTATTTTTTCAAAAAAAGCCACAAACGACCTTTCATACACAAGATTTTTTCGTACTTTTGTAGGCAGAAAAGTCGCTATTTTTATAACGTGAAATCGGTACCAATTATTGTGTTAAACGGCCGCGCGGTCGATCTGCTGCAGCCTGTGGTGATGGCTATTGTCAATGCCACGCCCGATTCGTTTTTTGCCGCCAGCCGCTCGCTCGACGAGGCATCGCTCGTGGCGCATATCGATGCGGCGGTGTCCGAAGGGGCAACTATTCTCGACATTGGCGGCTGTTCTACGCGGCCACAAGCCGATTTTCCGCCCGAAGAGGAGGAGTGGCGGCGTGTGGCGTGGGCGTTGAAAATTGTTCGGCAGCGCTATCCCGATGTGCCGATTTCGGTCGATACTTTTCGCGCTTCGGTGGCGGAACGAGCGGTAACGGAGTTCGGCGTGGCGATGGTGAACGATGTTTCGGGCGGCTGTATGGACACCGATCTGCTGCCGATGGTGGCGCGCCTGCAAGTGCCGTATGTGCTTACACACGCCTACGGATTTCCGAATATGCAGCACACTTTGCCCGAAAATGCGGATTTTTTGCCGTCGGTATTGCGCTATTTTGCCGAAAAAATTGCGACTTTGCGTGTGCTCGGCTTCGACAAGGAGATAATCATCGACCCGGGCTTTGGCTTTGGCAAAACATTGGAACAAAATTGGTTGCTGCTGCGCAATCTGAAATTGTTTGAGGTGTTCAATGCGCCAATTTTGGCAGGACTTTCGCGCAAATCGATGCTCTGCAAGCCGCTTGGCATCACGCCAGCCGATGCGTTGAATGCCACCACGGCGGCGAACATGTTGGCATTGCTTGGCGGCGCACACATTTTGCGCGTACACGATGTGAAAGAGGCGGCGCAGACAATAAAAATCGCAGCGCAATTTGTGGAAAATTAGGAATTGAGTGGGAAAGTGAAAAGTCTATAAAGTGGAAAGTAAAAAGTTTTTTCATTTGAAGATTCGAAAATTGATTTTGCCTCGCAGACTTACACGAATGCGTTAAACTTATCAACTCATCAACCAATCAACTGAAAAATGGAATTAGCATTTGGAATAAAAGACATAATCGACATTGTGCTGGTGGCACTGTTGATGTTTGGCGTTTACAAGTTGATGAAAAACATGGGCGCAGGCAATATCTTCATGGGTATTTTGGCGTTTGTGCTGGTCTGGTTTTTGGTTACGCATGTGTTCAAAATGGAGTTGCTCGGCGCAATTTTGAACCGTGTGGTGGCGGTCGGTGCCATCGGACTTATCGTGATTTTTCAGAGCGAAATACGCCGCTTTTTCTCGCGCATCGGGTCGCGCACCAACTGGCGGTCGATGCAGTGGCTGAAAAAAGTGTTCCGCAACGGCCAAAAAGAGAGCAAAAAAAGCGAATTTCCGATAATGCGTTTGGTCATCGCCTGCCGCGACATGGCGCGCGCCAAAACGGGTGCACTCATCGTGATTCAGCGCAGCGACAGCCTACAACAGTACATCGAGTCGGGCGATGTGATAAATGCCGATGTCAGCACACGCTTGATAGAGAACATTTTTTTCAAAAACAGCCCGCTGCACGACGGCGCGATGATTGTGGCAAACGGCCGCATAAAGGCCGCTGGTGCCATTTTGCCCGTTTCGCAAAATCCCGATGTGCCGAAATATCTCGGTTTGCGCCACAGGTCGGCGCTTGGCATCTCGGAGCGCACTGATGCGCTGGTTATCGTTGTGTCGGAAGAGACAGGCACTATTTCGCTAGCGCGCGACGGCAAATTCTCGCTCAACATCACCGCCGAACAACTCGAGCATATTCTCTCTACCGAGTTGGAGTGATTGATATTTGGCTGGTTAGACTTTAATTCTAACGGTTTTTCTCGTTTCGATTTTTGATTATTGCTGGGCGGAAATTGATGAAAATATTCAACTTTCGCCCACTAATAACATCATTGCTACAAAACAAAACGACCTCCAAACATTTGCTGGAAGCCGTTTTTCGTAGTTTTTTTGTGCGAAAATTAGTTGCGTTTTTTCCTCGATTTGTCGGGGCGGAATGGTTTGGCTTCGTTGCGGTTGCGGTGCGAAACAACTTCTACGGTCATGTTGCCGCCGTTTTGCGCGAAAGCGTCTAACACGCGGTCGGCTTGGTCGGCATAGACATCGAAAAATGTGCAGCGTTGTGCAATTTCGATGTCGCCGATGCTGATCGATTTGTCGCGCGTTATGTCGTTGATGATGCCGAGCACATTGCGTGGCGATGCGTTTTGTTTGTAGCCAAAATTTAGCACCATGCGCACACGCTGACCGCGTTTGAAACCGCCGTTACGGTCTCCGTTTCGGTCGTTGTTGCGTGCGTTTCGCTCCGATTTTTGCGGTTTATAATCCTCTCGTCTGCCGTTTTTGTCGCGATTGCTGGGGCGTTTGTCGTTGCGCTCGGGGCGTTTGTCGTTGCGTTCGGGCTTTTCGGGCAGGTTCAGATCTTCGGCATTTTTGTAGTATTCGAGAAAACGATTGAACTCGAGCGACACAAATCGGCGGATAATGTCCTCTTTCGACAGATAGTCGAGTTTGGCAAAAACATGCGGCAAAAATGGGTCGATTTGCGTGTCGTTCACCTGCACATTTTCCATGCGCTCAATCAGGTGGAAGAGTTGGCGTTTGCAGATGTCGATGCCGAGCGGAATGCGTGCGCGTTCAAATTTCTTTTTGATGATATGCTCGATGGTGCGAATTTTGCGTTGTTCGCGCGAATGTATTATCGAGATGGAGATGCCGCGTTTGCCAGCGCGTCCAGTGCGGCCACTGCGGTGGGTATAGACTTCCACATCGTCGGGCAGGTTGTAGTTGATGACATGCGTGAGGTCGCTCACATCGAGTCCGCGCGCTGCCACATCGGTTGCCACGAGAATTTGCAGGTGGCGTTGGCGGAATTTGTGCATCACAGTGTCGCGTTGCGCCTGACTCAAATCGCCGTGCAGTGCGTCGGCATTGTAGCCGTCGGCCATCAGTTTTTCGGCCACCTCTTTTGTCTCTTGGCGTGTGCGACAAAAGACAATGGCGTAGATGTCGGGGTTCATATCGACAATGCGTTTGAGCGCCAAATAGCGTTGCTTGGCCTGCACCATGTAGTAGATGTGGTCCACATTTTCGGCGCCTGCATTGCGCGTTCCGACAGCGATTTCGGTGGCATCGGTCATATATTGCTTGGCGATGCGCGCAATTTCGTTGGGCATGGTGGCAGAGAAAAGCAGCGTGCGGCGTTCGGCGGGGACGGACTGCAAAATTGTTTCCAAATCCTCTTTGAAACCCATGTCAAGCATTTCGTCGGCTTCGTCGAGAACGAGGTAGCGCACAGCGTCGAGGTGCACTTTGCCGCGCTTGAGCAGGTCGATGAGGCGGCCGGGCGTGGCGACAAGAATTTGCGGCTGCACATCGAGTTGTTTATATTGCGACACGATATTTTCGCCGCCATAGACTGGCACAATTTTCACGCCTTTCATCTCGGCGGCGTAGTTTTTCAGGTCGTTGGCAATCTGCATGCAGAGTTCGCGCGTGGGCGACAAGATGAGTGCTTGAATGCGCTTTTCGTCCGTAGCGATGCGGGTGAGCAGCGGCAGGCCGAAGGCAGCAGTTTTGCCTGTGCCTGTCTGTGCCAGTGCCACCAAATCGCCCTCTTTTTCGAGCAGAAAGGGTATCACCTGTTCTTGGATTGGCATCGGTTGTTCGTAGCCGAGCGTCGCTATAGCCGTCAGAATTTCGGGACGCAGCCCCAATTCGTTGAATGTTGTCATTGAAATTTCAAATTTATTGATTTCTGGTTGGGTTGAATAGAGAGGGAAAACGATTCAACGAACCGACATTTCAACGCTTGCGAGGCGTTGAAAAAATCGGCTGCAAAGGTACGATTTTTTTACGAGATGGGAAAATGCCCGCTCACTGCCCCTTGCCATGGGCAATGACCCCCACGGTATAGAGGAGTATTTTCAAATCCATCAGCAGACTCATGTTCTCCAAATAGACGATGTCGTAGTTGAGGCGTTCCACCATCTTGTCGAGCGTGTCGGTGTAGCCTACTTTGATGGGTCCCCACGATGTGAGGCCAGGGCGGATTTTGTAAATCAGGCAGTAGTAGGGGGCTTTTTCGGTGATTTTGTCGATGAAGAATTGGCGCTCTGGGCGCGGCCCTACCCAACTCATATCGCCCACAAAAATGTTCCAAAACTGCGGAAGTTCGTCTATGCGGTATTTGCGCAGCACATGCCCCACCGATGTGATGCGCTTGTCGTCCTTGGCACTCAAGTGTGGCTGCCCATCGTCTTCCGAATTGGTGTACATCGTTCTCAACTTGATGATTTTGAACGGCTTGCGGTACATGCCAATGCGTTCTTGGCGGTAAAATATGGGACCTTTCGATGTGCATTTGATGCAGATGGCGCACACGAGCACGATGGGCGCAGACAGTAGCATAGCCACCAGCGCGGCGGCGATGTCGAACGCGCGCTTGACGCTGATTTGCCAGTCGGCCATGGGTAGCGCGGTGAGGTTCACCAGCGGAATGGTGCTTAAGTGCTGTATTTTGGCCAAGCCAGTGACGAGGTCGTATGTGCGCGGAACACACTGTATCTCAATGTTGTAGCCGTATAGTTGGTTGATCGTGCCGTACAATTCGGCTTCCGTTGCGTCGCTTTCGAGCGCAATCACCACATTGTCGATGGCAAATTCTCGTTTTAATCTTTCAAAATCATCAAAATTTCCAAGTAGCGTAATGTCTTCTGCAACTGCTTGATTATCAATTTGAATGAAGCCTATAAATTTGGGGTCGTACGGATTTTTTTGCAGTTCCAATGCTACCTCTTGCGCCTTTTTGCCAGTGCCGATGATGGCGGTGTTGTACGAAAACTCGCCGCTGCGTATGCGCCGCCGTGTGCGCAGCGTTATGCCCAGCCGAAATAGGTACGATATGACCAATTGCAGTCCAAAAAGCACGATCAGCGAATAGTAGTAGTGCCTGTAGTCGGTTACAACATCGTCCAAAATGACTGCGAAAAACGCCGTCAGCGCAATGACAGCCGAAGCGATGGCGGTGGTTAGAAATTCGTTCGGCAGCGAACGCTGCAAGGGACGCATGTAATAGCCCGATAGGTAATGCACGGCCACGCAGCCTATCGGATAGAGCAGCAATGGCGTGTAGAAATTGAACGCTGGCACCAAAATCTCGGTGTAGCCGAACATGCGCCCGTCGTACACCATCCAGCGGAAAATCAGAAACATCAACCATACGACTTCGGCTGAAACAATGTCGGCTATAAGGTATTTCAACCGTTGTCGGTCGCGTATTTGGCGTGGCAGGTGTGGCATGGCGTTTCGCTTATAAAATAAAACGGTTTCTGGTGCGATTTATTGCGTTTTTACACCTCGCTGCGCAGAAAACGCAGGCGCAGTGGTTCGGGAAATTTTTCGATGGCGTAGCGCAACATGGTGCGTGGCATGGTTTTGTAGCGTCCGTCTGCGGTCAGAAAACGAAATTCTGTGTCGAAATCGCGCTTGCCGACTTCGCGCAGCATCCAGCCAACGGCCTTTTGTATCAAATCGTGCCGATGGTGCAGCAGTTGTTGGGCGATGGCGAGCGTGTCGGCGTATTCGTGCCGCTTGATGAACGCAAATGTCGCCACAATGGCAATGCGTTGCAGCCACAGGCAGTCGCTTTGGGCGTAGAGTTGCAGCGGCTGGCGCGGCTTGTCAATCAGGTAGTTACCGACAATTTGCGGTGCCGACAAATCGACCAAATCCCAGTTGTTGATGCGCTGGTGGTGTCCGATGTAAAAGTCGTAAATCGTTTGCCGTTCGGTGGCGCAGTTGCTTTTGGCGAACATATCGACAAGCAGGAGTAGTGCCGTCATGCGGCATTCGTGGTAGGGACTTTGCAGCAGTGCATCGATTTCGGTCAGTGGCAGACTCCCAATCTGCTTGGCGAGTGTGCGTTGGCGTGGCACGCTCACACCGATAAAACGGTCGCCCTCGCCATATTCGCCTCGACCTGTTTTGAAAAAACTGCTGAGAATCTGCCGTTTTGCTTCGCCTTCCGCTAGGTCGAAAAGTGCTGCCTCTATCGCTTTTGCCGTTGTCATTCCGTGCTTTTTTTCGTTGTGCAAAGGTACAAAAAAAAGTCCCCCATTTCGGAGGACTCTTTTTATTTTTGGCTGTTTCGCCTTATTTTGTGATGACGCGTGCCATTTCACAAACTTTGTTCGAATAGCCCCATTCGTTGTCGTACCAAGCGCACACTTTTACGAAAGTGCCATCGAGTTGAATACCAGCCTTTTCGTCGAAGATAGAGGTGCGTGCATCGCCACGGAAATCGGTCGAAACTACGGCTTCGTCGGTGTAGCCGAGTACGCCTTTCAGTTCGCCTTCCGAAGCCTCTTTCATTGCTTTGCAGATGTCTTCGTACTTCACTTCTTTGGCGAGTTCGCAAGTCAAATCGACAAACGAAACATCAGAAGTCGGCACGCGCAGCGACATGCCAGTGAGTTTGCCATTCAGTTCGGGCAGCACTTTGCCAACGGCTTTGGCAGCACCCGTCGACGACGGAATGATATTTTCCAAAATGCCGCGACCGCCGCGCCAATCTTTTTTCGACGGACCGTCAACAGTTTTCTGTGTTGCAGTTGCAGCGTGAACGGTTGTCATCAAACCACGAACAATACCGAATTTGTCGTTCAGCACTTTCGAGATAGGAGCCAAGCAGTTGGTGGTGCAACTAGCGTTCGAGATGATTTTCTGACCAGCATAGGTTTTGTGGTTTACACCATAAACGAACATCGGCGTAGCGTCTTTCGAAGGAGCCGACATGATGACTTTTTTCGCGCCTGCTTTCAGGTGAGCCGAAGCCAATTCTTCGGTCAGGAAGAAGCCTGTCGATTCAACAACAACATCAACATCGAGTGCGCCCCAAGTGATGTTTGCAGGGTCTTTTTCGGCAAAAATTTGGATTTTGTTGCCGTCAACAATCATGTAGTTGCCGTCCACTTTGATGTCGTGGTTGAAGTGGCCGTGTACTGAATCGTATTTCAGCATGTAAGCCAGATAGTCGGCGTCCAAAAGGTCGTTGATGCCGACAACTTTGATGTCGTTGCCAAAGTTTTCGACTGCGGCGCGGAACACCATGCGTCCGATACGGCCGAAGCCGTTGATACCCATTTTAATCATTTTTCTTTTTGTTTTTATAGGTGAATAAAAATTCTGTTTCTCGTCATTTTTTGGAGTTGCAAAGTTACATTTTTTTTTGTTTATGGTGTGTGCGTTTCTCCATTTTTTTATAAACACCTACAAATTGCGTGCCACAGTTGCAGAAAATTCCAAATTTCAGATTTCAAATTGTCGGTAACAGAAACGCCTTAATCTTCAAAAAATTTTGTCTATGTTCTATCTTCTTAAAATCTCTTCTTGCGACTTGCGACTTGCGACTCACATCTTGCGACTATAGAATCGTGTTCCAGTGGTGCGTGTCGGCGGTGCGGCCGTATTGTATGTCGCGCAGGTGGTTGTAGAGTTGCGTGCATTTGGGGCCGGGCTGGCCGTCGGGTGCGATGATGTATGATTTTCCTGTGTCGATGTCGTCGATTTGTGAGATGGGCGCAATGACGGCGGCCGTTCCGCAAGCGGCGGCTTCGTCGAGCGTGGCCAATTCGTCGAACGGAATGGGGCGTTGTTCTACTTGCCAACCAAAGTCGCGGCAGAGTTGCATCAGGCTGTTGTTGGTAATCGACGGCAAGATGGACGACGATTTCGGGGTGATGTAGGTGTCGCCTTTGATGCCAAAAAAGTTGGCAGCGCTGCACTCATCGACAAAGCGTTTCTCTTTCGAATCGAGATAGAGCGTGGAGTTGTAGCCGAGAGCGTGCGCGCGCACATCGGCTTGGAGGCCAGCGGCGTAGTTGCCGCCCACCTTGTAGCAACCAGTGCCGAGCGGTGCAGCGCGGTCGAAACTGCGTTGAATGCAGACGCGCACGCTGCTGAATCCGTTGTTGAAATAGGTGCTGATGGGCGACACATAGACGATAAATTCGTATTCGGCAGCGGGGCGCACGCCGAGCAACGAACCCACGCCAATCATCAGCGGGCGTATGTAGAGCGAGGCGTTTTTTTCGTAAGGCGGAATGTAACGCTCGTTCATGCTTACTGCCATTTTGACCGCCTCGAGAAAAGTTTCGGTGGGCAGTTGTGGCATCATCAGGCGGTCGCACGAACTCTGCAAGCGTTGCGCGCTGGCTTCGGGACGAAAAATGCGGATTTTGCCGTCGCAGCCGCGCATGGCTTTGATGCCTTCGTAAGCCTCTTGTCCGTAGTGCAAGCACGACGAGGCGATGGAGATGTTAATTTCGGGCGTGTCGTACGCACGCAGTTCGCTCCACGCGCCATCTTTGAAATGGCAGCGAACATTATAGTCGGTGGCCACATAATTGAAGCCAATGTTTTCCCAGTCGATGTTCATAGTTATTTCAAATTTCAAATTCCAGATTTCAGGGTTTCAGAGTTATAGCCCCCTTTCCCGTTTCCCCCGAAGGGGGAAAGCCACTTTCTACTTTTCACTTTATACACTTTATACACTTTATACACTTTCATACTCTTTATCCTATAACCGCTAACCTATAACCTCTCAACGCTCAACACTCAACTTTTGTCTAACAAAACAATTCTCGCTTCGTTGCCCATGTTGAACAGTAGGTCGATGATGCTGAGGTTGGCGATAAAGCCGAGTTTTTGCTCAAAAACTTGATAATAGCGTTTTGGTGTAAAATTTGGCGGCAAAGTTACTATATTTTTGGGTGCGTTGAACACGCTGCGCAGGTCAATTTCGCCGTTGGTGTAATTTTTTTCGTATGTTTCGGAGAGCGTGTAGTTGGCATCGAAATCGAGCAGTTCGAGAATTTTGTTTTGCAGTGCCAATGTAAAGTCAATCAGACGCTTGGCGGGGCGTTGGTAGAAGGGCAGCAGTTCGTCCTTGTAGTAGTCGAAAAACGGCGACGCATTGTAGGCCGCTTCGAGTGCGCGCCAATGTTGCGTTTGCCAGTCGTGATGGCTGGAAATCAGCACATTACACAGCGGCGTATGGTCGGTATGTTCGACGGGAATCACCAAATTTTCGACCCCATGCGCAGTGGCTATTTGGCAGCGATTGGCGTAGGTTTGCTTGTGGTAGTGCGCGTGCCTATCGACGATGGTCGGAAAATTGATCAAGTAGTAGAAGTATGGCACTGGCGCCAGATAGGCTGTTGGCAGAATATACATGGTGTTGCTCTTTTTGCGCTGCAAAATTAAGATTTTTTTTGCATTTGGGGGGTTGTGTATGTGGCACAAAACGACTATCTTTGCATTTCATAAGGGACTTAATAGAAGTCCCATAAAAACCCCATTGATGTTATGCTGCCAGATTTTACATTCGACTTTTCGTTTTCGTGGTTCAAAATGTTTAGCGCATTTATCGCGCTGTTTGCCATTATCGATCCGTTTGGCAGCCTGCCGATAATTCTCGGTCTGAAGCAGCGCCACAACGATATTCAGCCGACCAAAGTGGTGGTGGTGAGTTTTGTGCTGATGCTGGCGTTTTTGTTTGGCGGCGAACTGATTTTGTCGTTTTTTGGCGTTGATATCAAGTCGTTTGCCGTGGCGGGTGCCATCATCTTGTTTCTGATGGCGTTGGAGATGTTGCTCGATATCGAGATTTTCCGTTACGCTGGTCCCGAAGGCACATCGTCGCTCATTCCGCTGGCTTTTCCGCTGTTTGCTGGGCCCGGCGTGTTCACGGCCATTATCACCTACCGTGTCGATTATTCGTTTTGGGAATTGGCGGTGGCCATATTTTTGAATATGGTCTGCCTGTTTGTGGTGCTGAAATGCACGGCGTGGATCGAGCGTAAATTGGGACAGGCGGGCGTTTATATCTTGCGCAAATTCGCTGGCGTAGTCATTCTTGGCATCGCCGTGAAAATCTTGACGCAAAATTTAGCGTCGATATTTGTTTCGGCAGCGTAGTTTTTTATTTCTAGTTTCTGGTTTCTGATTTCTGGTTGTCGGTATTTTGAACGCCGCAATTATTATTCATTGTTTATTGTTAATTTTTCTCGTCGCCCCCTTTCCCGTTTTCCCCCGATAGAGGGAAAAGCCTTTGGTGGTCTTCGTCTTAGTCATCGTCTTAGTCTATAAACGATAACCTATAAACTCTAACCTTTCGGACGCACTCGGTGCGTCCCTACTTTCATACTTTCACACTTTATAAACTTTACAAACTTTCTACTTTACACACTTTCTCACTTTCACACTAATTTTCCTATCTTGTTGAGAACCTGTTGGTTTATCATTTTTCGCTCTCTATCGACGAACCAGCCCCACTTGTTGAAGTAACGGCACATGTTTACGATGTGAATCCAGAGCATTTTCAGACTGTGGTACGAGGCTTGTGCGTGGTTGTGGACAATGGTGGCGTGGGGAAAATAGACCGTGAGGTAATCGCGATGGATACGCCGTGTCAGGTCAATATCCTCTGGATACATAAAGAACCGCTCATCAAACAGTTGCGCTTTCAACACGGCTTCCGTGCGCAGCAGCATAAAGCACCCGCTCAAATAGGG
>CAVBBP010000031.1:0-31472 GCA_963593685.1 Segatella copri | reverse complement strand
ACAGTATCTTCTCAACGACAGACCACGAAAAAAAATCAATTATCAATCACCAAAACAAATTTTTTTCCGAACTTTGCAAAAAATCCGTTGCATTTAGAAGTTGAATCTGCCACGAAAAGTAAGAAATGGTGTATTTTGGGAGTTGAGTGTGCCACAATTTTTGTAACTTTGTACCAAACGAAAAGGCAAAAAAAAACGATGGCAGAACACAACGATTTTGGTAAAGAGGGCGAACTGCGGGCGCAAGCCTACCTGCGTAACAAGGGCTACACGCTGCTCGATTGCAACTGGCGCTGCGGCAAAAACGAACTCGACATTGTGGCCGAAAAAGACGGAATGCTGGTGGTGGTGGAGGTAAAATCGCGCTCAACCGACTTTTTCGAACACCCGAAAGATGCCATTACGCCAGCCAAAATTAGGCGTATAGTGCAGGCCGCACACGACTATCTACTACTGCACGATTTGGATATGGAGGTGCGTTTCGATGTGGTGAGCGTGATGCCGCAGGGCATGGAATTTCGCATCGAACATATCGAAGATGCCTTTTTACCGCCTGTGAACTAATAGATAATCAAGCAATTACGATTTTCTAAAAAAAAAGTGCCAATTTTTTTGTTGTATCAGAAAAAAATGGTGTAACTTTGCAGCGCAAAAATCGGGAGCGATATTTGTTCTTTTTTGATACTGCTTCATTAGCTCAGTTGGTTAGAGCACCTGACTGTTAATCAGGGGGTCCAAGGTTCAAGTCCTTGATGAAGCGCGACTGAAAATCAGGGAGTTACAAACAAAAACTGCCTGATTTTTTTTGTTTTTGGGGCGAAAATCTGACTTTCGTAACTGCTTGATTATCAAAAGGCATATTAAATAAGGGGACTTCTATAAATACCCTCAATTTTAGAAAAAGAAATGAGTAGGGCGATTACCAATTTATCAGTTCAACAAAAGCAAAAAAAACGCCCCAAAATGCACTTTTTTGCAAAAAAATTTGGTTAATCGAAAGAAAAGACCTACTTTTGCCGATAATTAACAGAAAAACGAACCCAAAAACGGCTGCCTATCGTAACACACCTACTTCTTTGACCAAGCGAAAAAAGTATGGAAATTCTGCAATCTTTGACCGATGAACAGTTGGTGAAGAGTTACGAACAAGGCTGCAACAAGGCGTTCGAAGTGCTGTTGAACAGGCACAAGGATAGGCTCTACAACTACATCTATGGCATTACGCACGACAGCGACCTTGCCGACGATGTTTTTCAGGACACTTTCATCAAAGCCATTACCACTATTCGGCAACATCGCTACACCGAGGTTGGGCGGTTTTTCTCGTGGCTGTCGCGCATTGCACGCAACATTGTGTTCGACAACTATCGCCGCGAAAAGACCGAAAACACCGTTTCGACCGACGAGAACGACACTTTCGACCTGCTGAACAACGCCAAACTCTACGACGATACTTTCGACAGCCTCACCTACGAGGCCGCTCTCATCGACTTGATGAAACTCATCGACCTGCTGCCCGACAACCAGCAGCGCATTGTGCGCATGAGGTTCGTCAAAAACCTGAGTTTCAAAGAGATAGCCGAAATCGAGGCAATCAGCATCAACACTGCGCTGGGGCGTATGCGCTATGCAGTGCTGAATCTGCGCAAATTGGCCAACGAACGCCATTTGGTCGCCTGTTTCGAGCGCACATTTTGACAATTCCACCCAACAAACAAAAGCGGACTTCCGAGTAATCGAGAGTCCGCTTGTTTTTTCGGGCATATAGGCAAAATTTGAAAGTTTATAAAGTCTATAAAGTGGAAAGTTTATAAAGTAGAAAGTAATTTCTGGTTTCTAGTTTCTAGTTTCTCAAAATTGCTGCCGCAATTTTTGTTTCTAAGTTTCTTTGTTTCTAATTGTTGAATTTGAAATTCTGAAATTGCGGCTTGCCGCATCACTTCTCACTTCTAACGGCTAACTTCTCACTAAAAAATTCCTCACTCCTAATTCCTCACTCCTAATTTGTCTTACTACTTGCTACTCACATCTTACTACTAATTCGCCATTTATTGCTAATTTTGCAAGGGGAAAATTTATGCAAGCAAAGAAACAAATCTGCGGTCGTTTTGCGCCGTCGCCTACGGGGCGGATGCACTTGGGCAATGTCTATACGGCACTGCTGTCGTGGCTGGCGACCAAAGCCGAGGGCGGCGAGTGGCTGCTGCGCATCGAAGACCTCGACCCGCAACGCAGCAAAATCGCATACGCTGTGCAGATAGAGGACGACCTGCGCTGGCTCGGCTTGCCGTGGGACAAGGGCGGCAACTGCGCCGACTTTCGCCAGAGCGAACGCACCGAGATTTATGCGCACTATTTTCGCCAATTAGAAAAGAAAGGGCTGATTTATCCCTGCTTTTGCAGTCGCGCCGACATTGCAGCGGCACAAGCGCCACACGCCGCCGACCACCACGGCGTGTATGCTGGCACTTGCCGCCACCTGACCGATGATGAACGCCGCCAACTTGCCAGTGTGCGCACTCCTGCCATGCGTCTGCGCGTTCCCGACGAGGAGATTGCGTTTGTCGATGGGCACTACGGTGCGCAACGCGCCAATCTACAAACGGCGTGCGGCGATTTTGTAGTGCGCCGTGCCGATGGCGTTTTTGCTTACCAACTGGCCGTAGTGGTCGATGATGCGCTGATGGGCATTAACCAAGTGGTGCGCGGCAACGACCTGCTGGCCTCCACGCCGCAACAAATCTATCTCTACCGCTTGCTCGGTTTCGAGGAACCGCGATTCCACCACCTGCCGCTACTCTGCTCCGCTTCGGGTGCGCGCCTCTGCAAACGCGACCGCAGCCTCGACCTTGGCGAACTGCGTAAAACCTTTACTGCCGAAGAAATCGTCGGCAAATTGGCGTTTTGGGCGCGCCTTATCGACCGCCCCGAACCGATAACACCCCACGAACTCGTGCCGCTCTTCGACTGGGCAAAAATTCCACACGACAATATCGTAGTAGTGGGAAAGTGAAAAGTGTATAAAGTGGTAAGTGTGTAAAGTTTATAAAGTTTGTAAAGTTCATAAAGTAGGGACGCGGCATGCCACGCCCTTTTCTGTTGAAGCGTCGAGGCGTTTTTATTTCTGATTTCTGGTTTCTCAAAATTGCTATCGCAATTTTGTTTCTAAGTTTCTAATGGTTACATTTGAAATTTGAAATTTGAAATTTGAAATCTGAAATCTGAAATCTGAAATTCTGAAATTTGAAATCGCGGCTCTGCCGCACCACTTCTCACTTCTAACTACTAACTATTTTTGCCTTGGGAATAAGAGTATCGGTGTGCCGTGAAAGTCCCAGTTTTCGCGCAATTTGTTCTCCAAAAAACGCAGATACGGTGCTTTGATATATTGCGGCAAATTGGCAAAAAATACAAATGTAGGCACTTGTGTATCAGGCAGTTGCGCCACATATTTTATCTTGATATACTTGCCTTTGTAGGCAGGCGGCGGATAGTTTTCGATCAGCGGCAAGAAAAATTCGTTCAACTTGGCGGTCGGCACTTTGCGGAACTTGTTTTCGTAAACCTGCATGGCCGTTTCGATGACCTTGAAAATGCGCTGTTTGGTGAGCGCCGAGGCAAAAACAATCGGGAAATCGACAAATGGCGCAAGCCGCTCGCGAATGGCTTTTTCGTAGTTTTTGATGTCTTTTGCCTCCTTATTTTCGACCAAATCCCACTTGTTCACGCACACAACTAGCCCTTTGCGGTTCTTCTGAATGAGCGAAAAAATGTTCAAATCCTGACTCTCGATACCGCGCGTGGCATCAATCATCAGAATGCACACATCGGCACTCTCGATGGCACGAATGGCGCGTATAACCGAGTAATACTCAACATCTTCGTTTACTTTTGCCTTCTTGCGAATGCCCGCCGTATCTACCAGATAGAACGCGTGGCCAAACTTATCGTATTTGGTGTAGATAGAGTCGCGCGTGGTGCCAGCCACATCGGTTACAATGTGCCGCTCCTCGCCGATAAAGGCGTTCACCAGCGACGATTTGCCAGCATTCGGTCGCCCCACGATAGCAATGCGCGGCAACTCCTCCAACTCGTCGTTCACATCGGGTTTCAGATGTTTCAGCAGTTCGTCGAGCACCTCGCCGCTGCCCAAACCGTTGATAGCCGACATGATGAACGGTTCGCCGAGCCCAAGACCGTAAAACTCGGCCGCCTGATATTGCAAATCGAAAGTATCGACCTTGTTTGCCACAAGAATGACGGGTTTTCGGCTGCGTCGCAGAATTTCGGCCACATGCATATCGAGGTCGGTGATGCCGTTTTGTGCGTCCACCACAAACATAATCACATCGGCCTCCTCGATGGCCACATTCACTTGGCGGTTAATCTCCTCCTCGAACACATCGTCGGAATTGACCACCCAACCGCCCGTATCGACCACCGAAAACGAGCGTCCGCACCAGTCGCTCAAGCCATATTGACGGTCGCGCGTGGTGCCCGCCTCCTCGTTCACAATAGCGCGCCGCGTCTTGGTCAAGCGGTTAAAAAGCGTCGATTTGCCCACATTCGGTCGCCCCACGATAGCCACAAGATTTCCCATAATCGTTTCAAATAATTTTGCTGATTAACAACTGCATTTCCAAACCTACAAAGGTACGAATTTTAGTTGAAAGTGGGAAAGTTTATAAAGTGTGGAAAGTTAAAAGTCTATAAAGTGTGTAAAGTGGGGACGCGGATGCCACGTCCGAAAAGTTTATAGGTAAGAGGTTAGCGTTTATAGAAAAAAAAAAAAAAACGATGACCAAGACAATTTACAGATTGACAAATTTATTCGCTTCAACAGTTCAACGCTTCAACAAATCTCCAAATTGCGGAACAAAACTCCGCCAAATTGCGGAACGAAATTGTGCCAAATTGCGGAAAAACTTGAACGAAATGAAAAGGGCGCAGTGTGCTGCGTCCTTTTTGATGATTTGTTGATTTGGTCGAAATTTCGCTATCAGAACGGCTGAACGAGGATTTTGGCCGATGGATCGTTGCGGCGTCTGCCTTTTTCTGGCGAATATTTTAACAAATAGACATTGTTGACTGGCAACAGAGGCAGTTTTACTCTCTCTTCGGTGTCGCCCACTTTTATGTCTGCCAGCAGCCGCCCATCGATGGTGTAAACATAGAGGTGATGGCTCGCTCTGACAGAATCCAATTGCACCTCGTAAGTGTTGTCCGATAGACGAAATACTTTAAGCGATGGATTAGTAAAAATGCAAATAGCATCGGCAGTTTCTACCGAAATTTCGTTCGAAAAATCGGTAATGTTTTCGTAATACTCCGTCTTGTCGGTCGCCTGCAAACGATAACGATATTCGGTATTGAAATTCAGATCTTCAACACTGTATCTGAGCGAATCGACAAATTGATGTCGCAGTTTGTACTCCACATTTTGGGCAAAATAGACGGTGAAATCGTCGAAAAGCACCTTGCCGTCTTTCTTTTGATAGGTGATACGGAAGCGCGTATAAGCGTTGCCTGCGGGCAGAGCAAAATGCACCGTTGTGCGTTTGGTGGCGGTGGTTATAACCAGCGAATCGACAGGCGACCAAACCGAATCTAACGCCTCTATTTTGAGCAGACTCCCAGTAGCACTCATGCCGTGCAGCCAAAAACCGATACTATCAATCGGGAAAATATAGCGTTCGGTAACGAGCGTGTCGCTATTTTCGGTGAATACAAGCGATGGCGCTGCATCGCCAAATATCACGGTATTCACCACATCTAACGACGACTCCCAATCGAGTGGCACAGAGTCAGATGTAGAGTAATTGTCGAAGCCCTCGACAAGCGTGCTTGTGCCTTCACTCACGGCATAGACCGAAAGATAGTAGCCCGTGGCATCGAAAGCCGCGTCCCAATGCGCCACAAACGAACTACTTGTGGTGTCGGTAGCCTCGGTTGCAACTGGCACTTCGACCAACACGGGGCGTGTCGATTTGCCCGAAATGGTAATTTCGAGTGTGGTGTATTTGTCTTTGACAAGCAAAATGGTGTCGCGATCGGTAGCACCAAACGAGGCAATTTCTGGGAAATAGCGCACCAACAGCGTGGCATCGATCAACGAATCGGCACTCTGCGCGAAGGTGAGCGAACTGCCCCACACTGGCGTTTTCGCCGAATCGGCAATGGCAATTTGGAATTTTTCGCCCGACTTGAGCGAAACTTTTAGTGGTTCGTCTATCCAACGCCCACGCACCGCCACGCTTTGCGAGTCGGACGCTACTTGTTGAATGGTGGTGAACATATCGAGCGACGCTGGGAACTCGTCGTACGATGGAAAACCGTCGCCACCGCCATCGTAGCGGAACGAAACAATGCCATTTTTTTCTTCGATATAAGTCAAGGCTTGCCCAATCTCCTCGCCACTGTTCAGCACAGGACGGTAGACTGTTACATTGCGGCTGCCTGGATAGGTGTCGCTGGTGGTGTTGAAAGCCGATGGATAGGCAGCCATAATCGCCACGCACATGTTCGTTGGGTCGTTGTTCACGGTGTTGTAGTTCCACTTGGTGGAATTGTAGTTCACGCGCGTTACCAGCAAACCGTGCGCTGGCAAGTAGGTGTCCCACCCTTTTTTCTGCCGATTTTCGAGCATAAAAAACTGATTAGGCGATGGGCGTGTGCCGCTCAAATTGTGCGCACGCGTTTGGGTGATGATGCACGCCTCGTTCGATACTGTCAGTGTGTCGAGCGTTACAAAAGTGGGGTCTTTCAGCAATGTAGGTTTGAGCCAGCCCAAGAAAAACCGTTCGTAGGCCGAATAGGCGGGAGGCGTGCGCCCATTGTTGTTGTAAGGTCCATAGTCCATCACATCCCAACTACGCAATGTGGTATGTTCCGAGCCATCGGTAGGATAAAAATCGGGCAAACCAAGCACATGGCCAAATTCGTGTACAAAAGTACCAATGCCGCACATGGTCGAACCCGAATTACCACGCAATTCCGAGGTACAGGCGTAGTCGTCGATGTAAACACCGTCGATTTTTAGGCTTTGCAGTGTCGAAATTTTCCAACGATGCGGCCAAATGGTGTTGTCGCCACCGCCTTCGGCCTCGTTGTAGCCAGCATAATAGACAAACACATTGTCCACAACGCCGTCGCCATCGGTATCGTAGTCCGCAAAATTAACACCGAGCGTATCGGCTTTGCGGCAAGCGTCTATTATCATCTGGCGAGAGCGTTTGTCGCCGCTCTTGTCATTCTCGCCGTAATAGTTGTAGGGATTGTCGAGTTGCACTGGTCCCACCACCACAAATTCGGGCGTGAAATTACCATACGAGTTATCGCTGAAATAGTCGCGCGCCGAGCCTGTTCCACCGTTTTGGCTATAGCCTTTTTCGTTGAGTAGCGCAGTAAATTTTGCTTGTGGCTCTGTTATCACAAATTTTTTGTTGGTAAACTCCACCAAAATAACCAAACTTTGCGGACTCCCTTGCAGCGGAAAACGCTGCGGTGCATCTGCGCCGTTTGCCATGCGTGGCGCGGCTTTGGGCTGTGGCAATGTTTGCGAAAGGCGTTTCACCAAACGACGGTCGCGCAGCGAGCGAGCGTGCGCATTGCGTGCCGCTACACCACTGGCTTGTAGGCGGTCGCCAGCGGCTTGGGCATATTCGTACCACCCATCGGCGGTTTGTACCACAGGGCAGCCGTCGGCAGTCTGCATATAGTGTGCGTTTTCGTCGCCTACGAGGCGCACCAGCAGCGGTGTGCCGTCGGGTTGTAGCACCTCGAAAGCCTCGGGCGAGGCAGGAACAGCCCCTAACAACAGCGGCACTGCCAACGCCGCCAAGACCACAATCGTCCGTTTAGCAATATGTTTCATCATTTGTCAAAATAAATCTGTAGCAAAGGTACGCTTTTTAGCGCAAAAATCCAGCAATTTAACTTTTTTTTTAGGGGATTTCTATAAATTGCTTTGTAGTGATTTTTGAATTTTGGGATAGCAGATGTTTGGCTTGAGCGAAAGCGCAATGCGGTGGCATTGTAATTGACTGAAAGTCAGACAGATGCAGTCCAAAAACAAAAAGCGCACAAAAGTATTCAAAAAAAGCCATTATTTGTTATTTTTTTTACAAAACGGGGAATTTGCAGAAGTCCCCTTAAAAAAATTGTGGGATCGTGCCCAGCACGACCCCACAATATCGACAATGCTTAAGCAACTATTACTCTTTCACAAATTTGGCGGTGTGTACGCCGTCGGCATCTTTGATAGAGATGAAATAGATACCTTTCGACAAGCCCGATACCGATACGCTATTCTGTACATGCGACAGCGACAGTATCTGTTTGCCCGTAACATCGGTAACCGTAGCCGAAGCGTCCGAAGTCAAATTGTTGATGTAGATCACCTCTTTGGCTGGGTTCGGATAGATCGACAACTGGCTATCGGCTTTCGTCGTCTTGATAGCGGTGTCGGGCTCTGGATCCACTATTTCGTTGGCATCCTCATCGGTAAATGTTATATTTGGGAGCAAGGCTATAGAGAGCGACGATTCGAAAATTTGATACAAATTGTACCACCCTTCTTCTGCGCCAAGTGCATCTGCACCTTCAGTTGTGAGATAAGCACTACCATGATAACCACTAACTTGTGCGATTGCCAAAGAGAGCCAATCACGACCATCTTCCGTGTTCAAAATACCATCGGGGCGCGCCAAATCCAAACCAATATGGAAATCGCCTGTTACTACTACTGCTGGTTCTAGTTTTATACCAACAAGTGTATTTTCTTCGATAGCCTCGCTACCAAACAACTCACGGTATGTAACATCATAATAGGCAAATTGTGCGTGTGGGTCTGGGTAACCTTTCCCATTATCTGCCATAAATTTGATGCGGATTTTACTGTCGAGGTTGCTCTCTTGAACATAATAACTACTAACCCACAGTGCAATAGAATCGATAGAGGCATTCTGTCCTTCGGGCAAATAATACCCCTCGGAAAATGCAGAGCAATAGCCGCCTTGCAACGATACGAACGAGGATGCGCTAAGTCCTGCTCCAATAGCAACATTCGACCACAGATGTGCTTTTGTATCGCCTTCCAATGCTACAACAGTAAATGTTATAACTGTATCGATACTAACCGTAGCATCAACCGATGCAAACATCTTGACTTTCACTTCAAAGTCACCAATGCCAGTTACCAAGAAATAGTCGGGAAGGTATTCGCCCTCAAGCGCAATGTTTCCATCTGCATCAACAAACAACGAATCTATACTGCCAGCGATGGCTTCGATAGCAATAGAGTCGCAGAAACTTGTGCTAATTTGAGCATAAATGCTTGTGTCGGAAGGCGAGATAACTGCAGCAATGTTTTTACCGTCTTCCAGCAAATATGTTGCAGCGCCGCCAAACAAAACTCCATCAAAGCGTGGGTCGTTAGGTTTTTGCTCTTCGGTCGATACCGTAAAGTCGTCAACACCTATAGCATTTACATCGGCAACGGCCGTAGCATGGTGAATTCCGAAATAATACAAGCCGTCTTCAGTCGGCGTATACTCCACTTGTACCAAAGTCCAAGTCGCAATAGACTCTTTGATTTGAATCAAGGCTTTAGTTTGTGCCTCTATGGTGCCATCGGTTCCTACGGTAATAGCCAACGAGTCCAATTCCCCACCATAACCAGGTACATAAACATAGGCCGAAACATAATACTTTGTGTCTTTTTTCAATGATACTGCAGGCGAAATAGCCCAAGCATCACGAGGATTTTCTGAATCGTAGCCAGAAATCAAATAGTAATTGCCACTAACAGCC
This sequence comes from Segatella copri, assembly GCA_963593685.1. Taxonomy (GTDB): domain Bacteria; phylum Bacteroidota; class Bacteroidia; order Bacteroidales; family Paludibacteraceae; genus W0P28-013. Next base: position 21,662 of record CAVBBP010000031.1, on the reverse strand, counting down.
GATAAACCTTTTAGCGAGCCAAGTCCCATATTAAATGCAGCAGTTTCACTGTTATCCGTAATTGTCCATTCGTCTTCGGTTTCAAACGACGAGAAAAATACAGTAGCATCATCTTCAGCCTTTTGTGCAGGGGCTTTAGCCACACGCTCATTCGATGCTTTTTCGCGTATTACGCACTTTGCATCTCTACCTATTGCCAATACAGAACCTGCACAGGCAACCAACAAAAACAATAGAGAAATTTTTGTTTTCATACTCTAAAAAAATTAAGTTAAACAATAAGTTGTTTTTAATATACTTTCAATGTTTCTACAAACACACCCGATTGGTTTGTCGATTCGAAATGGCGCACGGCAATATACACATCCGAAAATTCGTATTCGACAGGTATCGGCAATGTTTTGACTATTTTACGCACGCTATCCAATTTATAGTCTGCTGTAAATCGCAGTGAATCGAGAACAAACGCTTTGTCGCAGTTGTCGGTCGTGATAGGCTCTTTTGAAATGAGCAACGCAAATTTATCGGCGTATGTGTTTCCTTTGGTCGATGGATAGATTTGATAATCGATATTCATATCAAAACCCATGTCAAGTTTTTGGGTAACAATCAGATTGTCTGGTTTATAGGTTTTACCAAGTTCCCACGAATAAGAACAAAGACCATTCTTACTATCTATAGTTGCAAACTTAAATTGCTGCCCATCGCCATCTTTATCGATAAAAGTAAAGGATTCCTCCCAAGTTTCTTGTTTTGTAGTGCCACTAACGTCAAGCAATGGCTGTGCTACACCAGTTGTAGTAAACAAAATTGGGTCAGAAAAAGCAATGCCATTTCGATTGACTGCATATATCACATAATAATACTCGTGTTTAGGCTGTAAATCTCCGACAACAAGTTCTATATATTCCGCCGCTGTTGTGTCTTGAACAATATATTTTTCATTGATTACACCAGCCAATAATGCATCTTCTATCGAACCATATTTGTCCACAAGCGTGTCGATACAATAGATTATGCCTCTTTCGAGAGCAGAGTTATCGGGGCTTTCGCCCGACATTTTAACTTTGTTCATCCACACCACAGCATCGTAGGCAACAAGCCCTCTCGGCGTTTTACTGGAATCAATCGCCGAATCGTAATCTCTCTTCACGGGCGATTTTTCGCAGGCGACAAGTGCGGCAAGCAGCAACAGTGCCGGCAACATTATTTTCAAACTTATTTTCATAGCACAATTCCTTTTTTTATTTTTCAGAAAAACATTGTTATACGCAACCGCTGTTTACGGATTTTGGTCGTTGTCTGTTATTTCGGTGTTTTCTTGCAACTCACTGAGCGGAATTTGATAGGTCCAGCGTACATCGCCAGCATCTACTTTGATGAATCCGTCGGGTTTGCGGTGGTTGCTGCCATCGTAGGTGCGGTCGATACCGCGATAGTTGCGTTTCAGGTCGAAATAGGCAAAGCCTTCGCCCCAGAGTTCGATGCGGCGTTGCAGCAGCACATCTTCGACCGTTACCGAGGTAGCATTCCAAGCGGTGTCGCGCTTTGCCATCAGCGGTTTCAGTGCTTCGGCAGCCCCTGTTTCGTTGCCTTGGCGTGCTTTGGCTTCGGCCTCTATCAGATACATTTCGGCAGCACGCATATAGGGGTTGTCCATGGTCCAAGTGCCGTCCCAACCAAATTTAACATTAGCATAGGCACCTTGTGCGCCTGGTTGCGACTGTGTTTTATCGCCACTGGCACCATTGAACCAGCGTTTGCGGAAGTCGGTTTCGGGTATCTGTTCGTAAAGGCGTTTGTCGATGGCGCGCGGTGCATAGCCGCCACCAGCGTAGCCCGGCGCAAGATTCGAAATGTGCGAGTACCACGACGCATAGATGAGCGATGTTTCGGTGGTAACATCGAAGCCCCACATCCACTCTTTCGACTCGAGGTCGATAAAGCCGCCAGAAACGAGTTCTGCCTCTTCCATAATGGTGTAGCCAGCGTAGGCCAACTGGGCATGTTCGGCGGCTTTGCTCCAATCGCCGACAAGCAGGTAGTAGCGTGCCAACAGACCCTCGATCACACTTTTGTCGATCTGCACTTTGTTAGAGCGTTTCACGCCTTCGAGCATCTTTTCGGCCTGCAGCAGGTCGGCTTCGATAACATCGAGCACTGCACCGACTGTGTTACGGCTATAGTTCGACTCTTTGTCGGTTTCGTTCGAGGCAAAGTAGAGCGGTACGCCCAGTTTGCTGCGATCGATAGACGCACCCGCAGCCGTAGGTGCTGCTGTGAATGGGTTTTGGAATATCTGAATCAGATACATATAGGACAAAGCGCGAATGCCGAGTGCTTGTCCGTAGCAACTACGCAATGTTTTGGCAGTGCTGGTAGTCGCATCGCCGTTGGCAATATCGAGATCGACCAAGGCAATGACGCCATTGGCATTGTTAATCATAGTGTAGAATATGGTCCACACCGAGTAGGGACGACGGTAGTTGTTCATGCGGAACTCGAGTTGATAATCGTAGGTAAACCAATGTTCTTTGGTTTGTACAATATCTTCGGTCATCATGTCGGTTGCATGCAGTATCGATCCAATGCCGATTTCGTCGTGGTTTGCGCTGCTGTATTCCTCATACATGGTGGTATAGAGTCCATTGGCACTGTTTTGGAGCGTCGAAGGATCCGATGCGATGAGTTCGCGATAGCGGTCGGCCGTGATGGTCGCTGTATCTTCGACCGACAAGTAGTCGGCTTCGCAGGCTGTCAGGAGTGCTGCAGCCGAAATCACCAAAAGCAATTGATATTTTTTCATGACTGTCGTTGTTTTTTAGAGTTAGAAACCAATGGTGATGCCACCCGAAACTGTAGCCATGGCCGAATAGACATAGCCCGTAGTACCCGAGAACGATTGGCGTGGGTCGAGGCCTTTGCGCGCCGAAGCCAAAGCAATGTTATCGGCTACGACATAGAGGCGCAGCGTTTTGATTTTGGCCTTTTCCATCAACTTTTTCGGGAATGTGTAGCCCAGTGTGATGTTGCGCAGGCTGAAATAACTTGCCGAAGTGAGTGTGGCATCGCCTTGCAGACCGAGATCTTGCGAATTTACGCCCACACGCGGTACATTGGTGTTGGTGTTGGTCGATGTCCAGCGTTTGAATATGTCTTTGTGCCAGTTAGCACCATATTCGCCACCGCCCATCAACGAACCGTAGAAACTGTCGTACACATAGCCGCCTATCTGAAAAGCCGTCTGTATGCTCAAATCGACACCATAGAACTCCAATGTGGTGTTCAAACCGCCATAGAGATCGGGAATGGCTGTCTTGCCCAGCACTTTTTGCGAGGCGTTGGCTGTTTTGTAGGCGTAGCGCGTACCATCTTCCAACTGACCATAGGCCGATTCGTCGAAAGCAATGCCGTTTTCAGCAGCAGTTTCTTGCGCTTTTGCATAGTCTTCTGCTGTAACTTCGTACATCGGCAGACCGCTCGAAGCCTCTACACCGAGGTAGTGGTAGTCGTAGAAGTCGTAGATGCTCCCACCCAGCGAGCGCCAGTAACTGCCAGAAGCATAGCCGCCATCTTTGTCGATAAGCGACTGTTTGTCGGCTGGGAGGCGCGTAAGTTGGTTTTTGTAGTGCGTCAAGTTCAAATCGACTGTCCATTTCAAGTTACGCGTTTTCAGCAAGGTAGCGCCAAGAGTTACCTCCACGCCGATGTTGCGCATATCCATTTCGTTGGTGTACATATAGGCAGGCGAACCTACCGAAAGCGGCAACGGTTTGGCATAGATCATGTCCTTGGTCTCTTTGATAAAGAAATCGGCTTCGATGTCCAAGCGGTCGAACAGACCCAATTCAACACCCACATTCAAGTTATTACTCTTCTCCCAAGTAAGGTCGGGGTTGCCGCGGTTCGACAGAACGGGCGATTTTTTACCACCGTCGGTCGACTCGGCATAAGCATAAGTGTCGAGGTATGGTGCAGAGCCAAGACCTACATTGTCGTTACCTTGTGTGCCGTAACTGGCTTTCAGTTTCAAGTCGTGTATAGCCTCAACGCCCTGAAGCCAACTCTCCTCTTTCATACGCCAACTGGCACCAACCGACCAGAAGTGTCCCCAGCGCACTTTGGGTGCAAAATAGGAAGAACCATCGGTACGATACGAGGCCGAAAGATAGTATTTTTCGGCGTAGTTGTATTCGAAGCGGCTCAAGAAACCTTGAATTTTGTAGGCCGAGGTGTACGATGTGAGTCCATCGATCGAACCTGCGGTTTCAAATTCTGGGTTGGTCGGATCGTAGAACTGCGATTTTTGACCGCTCAACACCTCGCTCTTATCCATTTTGAACTCGTGACCGAGCAATACATTGATGCTATGCACACCGTCGAATGTATTTTCGTAGGTGAGTAACTGGTTGGTATTCAGTGCCATGTAGCGTGTTGTCGATTTTGTGCCGCGACCATTGGCAGTTTTGGCATCGCCACCTATTGGTGTCATAAACTCGGTAGAGTTGATGTTGTAAACATCGTAGGCAGCGTTCACTTGCAGTTTCAGCCCTTTATAGAGCGTGAAATCCAAACCGCCACGCAGGTTCAAGTTGTCCCACACCGAACGGTAGATGTTGGCTTCGTTGGTTGCCAATGGGTTTTGGTTCGATGCATAGGCGCGCAACATATAGCCGTTGTCTTTGTCTTCTTCGCCAAAGTCGTAACGGCGTTTGCCATTAGCGTCGTATTGTGCCACACCATCGCGGTTGTAGAGATACACAGGATAGATTGGGGCAATGCTCTGCGAAAACATAAACAGGTTGCTGTAGCCCGATGTACCAGCCGTTGGCGAATCGCTCGAGGTGTGTGTATAGGCCGAGTTGATATTCACTTTGAACCATTTGGTTACCTCTTGTTCCAATTTGGCGCGCACATTGAAACGCTCAAAACCAGAGTTAGAGATGTAGCCATTATCGTTGAGATAGCCCGCCGAGATGTAGTAGTTCGTCTTGTCCACACCACCGCTGATGCTCAAGTTGTACTCTTGGCGCAAGCCTACTTGGAACGGCTCTTTCAGCCACGAATCGGTCCATTTCAACTCTTTTGCATTGGGATTCAAGCGACCAGTGGCGTAGTTTACCACCTCGGCATCGGGAATACCCTTATAGATATTGTAGCCCAATTTATTAATCAGGTCGTTTGAGGCCGCAATGCCCGAAGCCAAATACGACGAGCCACTGTAATAATAGGAGTTGCGAATGGATTCCCACATCATCTCGTAGTAGTCGCCCGGGTCGGTAATGATGTCGTATGCGGGTACACCACGCATATTGCCACCCACGCGTGCTTCGAGATTGACATTGATTTTGCCCGATTCACCTTTTTTAGTCGTAATAAGGATTACACCATTCGATCCGCGCGCACCATACATCGAGTTGGCGGCAGCGTCTTTCAACACGGTGAGCGAAGCGATATCTTGCGAAGGAATAGAGTTCAACGAGCCTTCGTAAGGCACACCATCGACCACAATGAGCGGCGATTGCGAAGCCGAGATAGAGCCCACACCACGAATGCGGATAGAGGCCGATGTTCCCGGTTGTCCCGAACTCGATACCACCTGCACGCCAGCCATTGCACCATCGAGCGATTTCGACACATCAGAAACCTGCATTTTGGCTATTTCGTCGCCGCGTTTCGACTGTGCAGCACCCGTAAAGGCTTTTTTCGTGGAGGTGCCGTAGGCGACGGAGATGACTTCGTCGATCATGGTGGCATCTTCTTCCAAGCGGACTGTCATGCCGTTTCGGGCGGGAATTTCTTGCGTTTTCATACCGATGTAGGAGACAACCAGCACATCGCCAGCCGATACGGGCAATTCGAACGAACCGTCCACATCGGTGATGGTGCCGTTGGTGGTGCCTTTCACCACAATAGATGCGCCTATCACAGGCTCGTCGTTCTCTCCCGACACTACCGTACCTTTCACATCGGCCAAGGCAAGCCCCACGCCAAATGTCAAAAATGCGGTGAGTAATAATGTAAACCTTTTCATCTCGTTTTGTTTGAAAAATTATTAATAAATAGTGTGTATTTGAATCGTTTAGTTACAATCCGAAAGCGTTGCCGCAGGAGCATACGCCTATTTCTGACAAAGTTACGCATTTCTGACTACACACGCAAGTTTTTTCAAAAAAATGCAATTTTTGCCAAAAGCGTTTTCGACCGAAAATCCGTTTTTCAAAAAAATGATATTGTTTTTCGATAAACGCAGATTTTTGTAAGAATTTCAGTTTCAGTGCGTTATGATATTTTTTCGCCTTTTTGAGCATCGACAACGATTTTTCTGATTTTTGCACTCCAAAACGCCAAAATTATATGCTGCACAACATATTTTTAACGAAACTCGGAGCGGCAAAAGTGGGATTTTTGCGCCATTTTTCGCGTAAAAAATGGGAGATTTTAGCAAAAATTAGTTTCAAAACGGCAATAAACCGTGTGAATTTTTGTTAAAACCGAAAGCAACTTTGCGTTTTTGCTTTCAAATTGAAAGTGCGGTTTTCGATCGATGAATGCACCGTTTTTATCGACCAGCGACAACGATGACAAATTCGCCTTTGGGGGCATGTTCGGTGAAGTGGGCCACCAGTTCGGCGAGTGTGCCGCGCTGGGTCTCCTCGAATTTTTTGGAAATCTCGCGCGAAACGGCGGCAGCGCGGTCGGTGCCAAGCAGTTCGGCAAGTTGTTGCAGCGTTTTCAGCACGCGGAACGGCGATTCGTAGAAAATCATGGTGCGCTCCTCGGCAGCCAAGGCGGCAAGGCGTGTTTGGCGGCCTTTTTTCTGTGGCAGAAAGCCCTCGAAGCAGAAGCGGTCGCACGGCAAGCCCGAATCGACCAGCGCAGGCACAAAAGCGGTGGCGCCGGGCAGGCACTCCACCTCGACCCCAGCTGCCACGCAGGCGCGCACAAGCAGAAATCCGGGGTCGGAAATGGCGGGCGTGCCAGCATCGGACACGAGCGCAATAGTTTCGCCAGCGGCAAGGCGGCGCACAACACTCTCCACCTTTTGGTGCTCGTTGAACTTGTGGTGCGACTCGAGCGGCGTGTGTATGTCGTAGTGGTGTAGCAGGATAGATGTGGTGCGCGTGTCTTCGGCCAGCACAAGGTCGGCCTCGCGCAACAGCCGCAGCGCACGCAGCGTGATGTCTTCCATATTGCCGACAGGAGTTGGAATGAGGTAGAGCATGGCTAGTGAGTAGTGAGTAGTGTTTTTGAGTGAGGAGTGAGGAGTGAGGAGTGAGGAATTTTTTAGTGTGAAAGTATGAAAGTGAGAAAGTGTGAAAGTAAGAAAGTAATTTCTGATTTCTGGTTTCTAGTTTTTCAAAATTGCTGTCGCAATTTTTGTTTCTAAGTTTCTAAGTTTCTATGTTTTTGTGGAATCGTTGAACTGTTGATTTGCAGATTTGGTTATTTGGTTAGCAAACCCCTCCGAAAAACTGTCGTTTTTCTCGTCCCCTTGCAAAGGGGACAAGTTCGCGTCCAAGTTGGTTCTGTTCGTGCCGTTGTTGCTACCGTCCTCTCCCCTTTTCAAGGGGAGTACCCACGCAAGTGGGAGAGGGGTTTGTTTTAATTAAGAATTTTTGAATTTAGAATTATGAGTTATTGCGTTCCGAAAATGCCGCAATCTTCAAATCTTCAAATTTTCAAATTTTCAAATAATTATCAATTGTCAATTATCAATCATCAATTGCCTATAACCTCTAAACGATAACCTATAACCTCTAACCTATCTTCCCATCAAAATTTGCGGTGGACGAGTTCGATGAAGTCGGCGGCGGCAGGATTGTCGGTGGGCAATTTCAGGCGGTTGATGAGCAGTTGCTCGGCTTCGGCAAAGGTGGCGCAGGCGTTGAGTGCGTCGAGTGCCTTGATCATGGCTTCGCCGTTGTTGGCAAAGAGTTCGCGCTGGAATCGGAAGCGGTCGGCAATGCTGATGGCCTGTTTCAGGTCGGCAATGGGCTGGCTGGCGATGGCGTGCGCAAGCGACTCGTCGTCTTTCTTCTCAAACTCATCGACCACCGTTCCCTTTTTGACAAGCGTGTCCGCCACTGTCGGGTGCGGCTCGGCCGCTGACGCAGACTCTTCCGTCGCTTCGGGTTCGGGCTGCGGCTCAATGGTTTCAGCAGATTCGGGTTCGGCAACAGGTTGCGGCTCGGGTTCGGGCGTTGGAGCGTCGATTATCGGTGCAGATTCTGATGCAAATTCTGGCACAATCTCTGGCTCGATTTCAGGCACATTTTTTTCTGCAATCGGCTCATTTTCAGTCGGTTTATCTGCCGAAATGTGTGGCAGTTGCAGCAGGTTGTTGCGCAGACTATCGGCCTTGCTGGCGACCAAATCGAGCAGCGGTTGCGGGAATTCGTCCAGTTCCGAAAAACCGCGCGTCAGCGTTTTCAGTTCGTCGATGTCTTTTTCGATAAGTGCGATGAGCGTCTCCTTGTTCATAATTTCACGCTATATTATATGGTGTTTTTTGTAAAAAGTTTCTATCTTTGCAAGAGGAAAAAATTTGTTTCCGCAAAAGTACAAAAAAATATCACGAACGCCAACACCCTTATCAAGTATGGACTTTTTTGAATCGACCACCCATTTCGGGCATCAGCGTGGCAGCATCGAAGTTGTCTGCGGCTCGATGTTTTCGGGCAAAACCGAGGAACTGATACGCCGTCTGAAGCGCGCAAAATTTGCCAAGTTGCGTGTCGAAATTTTCAAACCGAGCATCGACACACGCTATTCCGACAACGATGTGGTGAGCCACGACCACACCGCAATCGCCTCTACGCCAGTCGATTCGTCGTCGAGCATACTGCTGATGACGGGCGATGTAGATGTTATTGGCATCGACGAGGCGCAGTTTTTCGACAATGGGCTGGTGGAGGTTTGCCGCACCTTGGCCGACCAAGGATTTCGCGTTATCGTGGCGGGGTTGGACATGGATTTTCGGGGCGTGCCGTTTGGCCCGATGCCTGCGCTGATGGCCATTGCCGATGATGTTACGAAAGTGCACGCCATCTGTGTGCGCTGCGGTCAACCCGCCTACATCTCGCACCGTTTGGTGGCAGGCGAAAGTCAAGTACTGCTGGGCGAAACCGACAAATACGAGCCCATTTGCCGCTGCTGCTACAACAAACTTGCCGACGAGGAAAAGTGATGCGGCGAAGCCGCAATTTCAAATTTCAAATTTCAAATTGTTAGTAACAAGATGTGAGTAGCAAGTAGCAAGAATTTTGGAATAAAGAGTAAGGACAAAAGAATAAAGACTTTTTCAATTATCCAATTATCTAATTCCCAATTACTTAGTTATTTGAAAATTGATTTTACCACACAGCCTTTCACTAATGCGTTAAACTCATCAACTGATCAACCAATCAACTCATCAACTTAAAAATGACTTCCAGCAAGGCATACATCGCAATTTTGACCGCTATGGTCATTTGGGCGTGTTCGGGCATCGCTACCAAAATCGGCTTAACGGCTTTTCCGCCTATCACGCTGGTTACCATGCGCTTTGTGATGGCCGTTGCGCTGATGCTGATGGTGGGCTGGGCGAGCCACGCGTTGGTACGGCTGAAACGCAAAGATCTGCCGCTGTTTCTGCTGGCGGGATTCACGCAGCCGTTTCTCTATTTCATGTTCGAAAGTTACAGCCTGAAACTGCTCGCTTCGCCCACCATTGCCGAGGCGCTGCTCTCCACAGGGCCGCTTTTTGCGCCGCTTTTTGCGTGGCTCTTGCTACGCGAACGCGTAACTTGGCAAAACATCGCTGGCATCGTCATCTCCACGGCGGGAATGCTGTTGTTGATAGTCGATTTTGGCGGTGCAGCGTTCGAAATCGGTGCGCCATCGGGCGTGCTGCTGGCTATGTTGGCCGTCTTTTCGGCGGTGCTATACACCATTCTGCTGCGCAAAATGCCTGCGCGCTACAACTCGCTCTCTATCGTGCTGTATGTGCAGATGTCGGCGCTGCTCTTTTTCGTTCCAGCGTGGGCACTGACCGATGGGCGGCACTTGGCCGATTTCGCATTTTCGTGGCAAGCGTTTGGTGCGGTCAGCTTTTTGACCGTATTCTCGTCGGTGGTGGCGTTTGTGCTATTTTGTTACGCCGTGCGCCGTTTGGGTGTTACGCGCGCCAACGCGTTCAACAACATTCGCCCTGTGTTCACTGCGCTGATTATGCTTGCCTTTTTTGGCGAACAACTGCCGTGGCTCAAATGGATTGGCATCGCCGTGGTGATTGTGGGGCTGTTCATCTGCCAATCGTCGAGCAAAACGCTCACAAAACAGGAAAACCACTAATGCCATGACCAAGACCTGCCCACGCTGCGGAGCAACTTTCGACTGCCACCACGACGACATCGTGCACTGCCAATGTGCTGGTGTAACCTTCAGTCCGCGCCAACGCACGCTGCTGCAACAACAATACAGCGACTGCCTCTGCCGAAAATGCCTAATCGCACTTTCCGAAACGCTGTAGGGGATTTCTGGTTGCGCTGCGCGCTGTTTCAGAGTTTCAAGTTTCAAAGTTTCAGAGTTTAAGGTTTCGGTAGAAGAAGTGCCGCAATTATTATTCATTGTTTATTATTAATTCTAAATTTTTCTCATAGCCCACTTTCCTGTTTCCCCCGAAGGGGGAAAGCCTTTGGTTTTAGTCTTCGTCATCGTCTTTTATCTATAAACTATAACCTCTCACCTATAACCTTTTCGAACGCACTCGGCGCGTCCCTACAATTTGCTAATCTGCAAACAAAAAAAACGAGCGGCCTCCGAAAGTTGGAAGTCGCTCGGTTTGTGTGTGTGTGGATGCGCATTACTCTTGTTCCGAGAAATCGGGGACGAACGGTGCGTCGATGTCGCTGTGAATGCCTTCGGGCGAATAGACGAACGCATTTTTTGCTACAAAAATGTAGCGCGTGGTTGCCGAGTAGTAGCGCAATGTGATTTCGAATTGCTGCGGTGTGTTGGACGGCTTGACGATGTAGAGGAAAAATATCGGCTTATCGTTTAGCCGCTGCAGCGAGGTAACGCCGCAACATTTGTCGTTGTAGAAGGCTGCCACAAGGTCGGTGGTGTCGGCCGAGGCATAGAGCGTTTCGGGCAACGAGCCAATTACCGTCATGGAGTATTCGAGATTGGCGGTGTCGGTAACAGCCCATGTGGGTCTATCGTGCTGCGGATAGACATCGCCTTTCTTCTTTTTGCACGAGAAACAGGCGACCAACAGCGTGGCTACGAGCGAGGCGAAAAGGAATCGCCGACAAAAAATGGTGTATCTCATCGTTTTATTGTTTTATCAGTTTGACATTGTAGTTTTCGTTGCGGTAGCGCACCGTCGCTGTATAAACGCCTGCTGGCACAGTGGCGGCCTCGTCCCAGCGATAGAGCAACAGATGTCCATCGACCGCTGCGGTGGTGTGCGTGAGCATGCGACCCGTTACATCGTAGATGCGGATATCGGCTGTGCCTTCGGCATCGGGCGTGGTGAGCGCTATCTGCACATGGTCGGTGAATGGCGACGGATAGGCTTCGAGTGCCACGCGTGTGAACGAGATGACAAGCGGATTGTCGATGGCGCCAGCCACGCCATTGGCAGCGTAGGAAAACATCGGCGCGCTGTATGCCACCACATCGCCGTTCTGCTCGAGTGCGAAGCGCACCACGCCACTCTGCTCTGCCCCCACAGTGAGGAAGAAGAGCGGCACAGAATCGGTTTCGTATGGCGCAACACGACCCGCCAACGCATCGCCAACATAGGCAGCCAGCGTCACATTGTCCATCGACCGCAACTCGGCAGGTGCATCGACCACAGCGATGACCGACATGTTGCTGCTGGCGCGATTGACAAAGAGCTGCGGCTCGTCGTTATCGACCGAAACGGCGCGCGTGAGTTTTTCGGCTGCGGCGGTTGATGGCGATGAGTTATCTTCGAAATAGGTGAAGTGGCACTTGCTCGTATCGCGGCGGTTGAGCATATAGCCCATGCCCGGCTGCATGTAGGTGAGGTTGCCCTCCCATTTCTTGTTCGACGAGAAGACGGCAAACTTATCTTTGCTCTTGACAATATCGCCAACGGTGGCTTTTTCGGCATAATCGGCCAGTGCCTCGGTGAGCGACAGATTGGTCGTTTGGAGGTACGGTAACACATTCCAGCCGTGCGCAAGCGACAGGGTGCGCTCTTCTTTGGTAGAGAGCGGCGTGCCTTCAATTTCGGCCATAACATAGTTGTTGGCATAGAACATGTAGATGTTGCGATAGTCGAAGGTCTTGAGCGTGCCGACCCAAGCACCGTTGCTACCTTCGGGTTTCCAGTATTGGCTGAAGACGCGGCTTCCCGGACTCTTCACAATGTCGTTGTCGGTCCAGTCGGTCTGCGCATCGAGCATCTTGTTAATGTCGTTGGCGTAGGTCGGTTTCAAATAGAACGACACCCAGTTCCAGCCCGAATTGAGCGTAAGTTGCTGCACTTTGCGGTCGGAGGTGGTGAGTATCACCACGCTATCGCCGAGGCAGCCGTAGCAACGCGTGTGGTCGAATGTGATTGGCGTGTTGGACTCGAGGCTGTAGATAGTGCCTGTAGAGGCGCGCCAGAGTCGCATTTGCACGCGGTCGCCGTCCATGTTTTCGTTGCCGTGAATGGTCATATACACATGGTTGATGGTCTGCTTGTCGTCGTAGGTGATGTTTGCTTTGCCCACGCAACGATTGTCGATAAAGGCCGCCACAATGTCGTTTTCGTCGGTATCGTAGATGGTTTTCCCTTTTTCGTTGATAAGCACTTGTCCCACCAGATTCATCGAGAGCGGCAGGTCGTCGGTCTTTTCTTCCCACGGACAACTTGTTTCTACTTCGAGATTGACAATGAGCCGTTCGTAGAGGTCTTGATCGTCTTGCAGATAGATGTATTCGGTGTATTCGCCCACATTCAGCCCTTCGGCAATGGTAAATTCGATGGTTTGCGAGCCTTGCGGTTCGAGCGTTCCCGACGAAGGCACAGCCGAGAGCCAACTTGGCAGCGAGGTGATTTTGTACTGACGCGTTGCGCCGCCAGTGTTGTTGATTTTCACCTCGAATTTCTCCGAATCGCCTTTTTCTATCGTCTTTTTCACCGTGCTATCGCTCCAGCGCAGTTGGTTGCGATCGACATAGACGGTCCAACTGATCGGGTTGAGCATCTTGTTGCCGTGCAAATCTTCCACATCGCGCACCGTGATAAAGATATTCTGCTTGTTAATCTCTTTGTCGAGCATTTTCAGATTGATGAGCAGTTCGTCGGAGTTGTTTGCCCACGAGAATTTGAAGTTGGTACGCGACATCGACTCGCGCATCGGGGCGGTTTCCGACTTATCGACCATTTTCGCCGCCACAGAGTCGGGCGTAAGCACAATGGCCTGTTTTTTATCGACCACATTGCCGTCGTTGTCGTAGAACACGCGCGCATTGTAGGGCGAGTAGCGAACTTCCCACACGCCAAACGAACTCTCTTTGCGCACACCGATTGGCAGGTAGGCTATCAAGCCCATCTCGTTGCCCGACGGTGCCACATTGTTGAAATTCTTGATGGTGCTGTATGGCAACGCCTGTTCGTAGAGCATCAGGTGGTCGATGTGGCCGCTGAAGTTGTAGGTCGGCTGGTCGCTGTAGCCGCCTTGCGCATTTGGCATACGCCAATGGCACGCGCCAAGCCACATTTCGGTGCTCGAAATGCCCAAGAGCGAGTCGGCAGCAAAGGTCGAAGCCAAACTGCCATCGATGTAGAGCGATGCCACATTGCTCACGCGATTGACTGCAAAGGCAAAGTGGTGCCAAGTCTTGTCGGCATACGAGCCAGTGGCGGTGTAGGTGTGTCCGCGGTGACGCAGAACGACATTGCCGTGGTCGAGTCCGATGAAGACTTTGCTGCTGGCATCGGGTTCGGCACTGTAGCCGCCGCCTGTGGTGAATAGTGCGGCTGTGTCGGGCGTATGTTCGTCGCTCTTGAACCAGAACATCAGCGTGAGGTCTTGAATGCCCGAGCGCGACAGCACATCTTGGTTGAGTCGAACGCCCTGCGTGCCATCGAATTTGAACGACAGACCTTCGGGGTGCGTCCACGAAGTGCCGTTGAGTTTCAGCGTTGCGCCGTTCGAGAGGTCTTTGCACGAAGTTCCTTTCGCTTCGTTCATCGGGTAGTAGTCCATCAACTCGCGCTCGTAGCCTGTGAGGCGTTTGTTCAGCGTCAGTGCCAGTTCGTCTTGTGTCTGTGCCGTAGCCCAGAGGCGCAGTTCGAGCATATTGCCGTTGAAAGGAGCGGTGTGCGTTGGGTTATTGCCCACCAACAGCGTGCCTTTGCCGACATAGTTCGTCAGTTTGGGCTGATTCTCTTGCGTCAAATCGGCTGTGCCAACATAGAAGCGTACCGCGCCCGTGGTGTCGAGCGTTACAGCGCAGCGCGTGAAGGCCTGCATCAGTTCGGCGGCTTTCGATGTGGTTACAAAAGTATCGACTTGCAGGCGCAATTCGTTCTCTTTGGTGAGCGAAAAGATAATCGGCTTTTTGTCGCTGTTGAGTGCAAAAATGGTCATATCGCTGGTGCGCCCTGCGGCTTCGCTCGGCTTTATCAGTGCCTCGATGGTCAATGGGCGGTGGCTCATGTTGCGCGAAATCTGACTTTCGGCAAAGCAGTTCGATTCGCCTGTGAAATAGAGCGAGGTCGATTGCGCGATGTCGAGGTTGTTGGTGCCGCCAACGACTTCAAAATTGGCATCTTCGTCGAGATAGTTGCCCGCAATGGGTTCGCTGAAGCGGAGCGACAACACATCGCTCACGCCGAGAATGCCATCGGCTGGAGTGGGCAGCCCGAACACTTCGGGGCAGCGTGTGTCTTTGGTGCCGTGCATCACATTCGACGATTTGGTTACAAATCCGTTGCCGTAGCGGGCAAAACTTACGGCGCGCAGGTCGTAGTCCTGCTCCATCGGGTCGCGTTCGCCGTAGAAGCGCACATTGTCGATTTTGCCGTAGTTGATCATCGCTTTGGTGCCAGAGGCCAACTGATAGAGGCTATCGCTGGCGTAGAACGAGCAGAGATTTACCCAATCGACATCCGACTGGTTGAGTTGCTTGTATTGCAGTTCGATGTGGTCGAAACCATCGGAATGAATGTCGAAGCCATCGATTTCGACGGGCAGATAGTAGCCTGCGCTGTCGCTCATCGACTGCGTGTTGAGTACCCACTTGTCGTGCGGCACACTGATGCTGAGCGGCGTGGCGGCTGGCACAAAGTGTACGGAGATGGTAACTTCGTCGTATTCGAGTATGTTGCACTGCGAGGCGAGGCGTATCTTCACATCTTCGAAATCGTAGCCTTGTCCGCGGCTCACTTCGAGCACTTTGTTCACCGTTGTGCCGTGCGGCAATCTTATGGTTCGTGCTTCGGCTGTGATTGGCATACCGTCGATCGAGAGTTTCAGACCATACGGATTGCTCTCTGCAGGAACGGAGATGTCGAACGGCATTGTAGTCGCTGCCAAACCGATTTCGGACGCTTGGTCGTTGCTCAGTTTCAGGTTGAAGATGGCTGTTTGGTCGGCAGGCACATCGCTCACTTCGCGGCGGTTGGCGGTGATGCGTGGCTTTTCGATGGCCAGCGTACCAAAGTTCAACGGCGTGCCGGGAGCGTAAATTATTGTGCTATCGGCCTCTTCGTGTGGGCAACGCGATGCGCCCGAAAGGGTGCGATAGACAAAACTGTTGTAGGCCATTTCGCTCTTGAAATTGCGCTCCGAATCCTTTTTCGCATCGGCATTGTAACTGTTGATAGTATCTTTCAATTGATAAACATCTACATCCATGTAGCCAAATTCGTCGGGCGAAAGCGTGAACGAATAGGTGCGCGAATGGCTGTTGGCAGTGCCAGGCACTACATCGAAATCGAAATTAACAACGGGCTTGAGCGAGAAATTAAATTTCGTACCAGGCGCTTCCACCGTTACATTTTGTTGAGTTGTGCCGTCATCGTTCTGCTGTATCTGTGTTTGCATCAGAGTAAGCACAGTTGCTGGAAGTTTGCTCCCGAAATTGAGCGTGAGGTCGAGAATGTTGTTCATGTCCATGCCATAACTACCAGCATCGGTCGAGGCGTACGACACTGTTTCGGTGTGCGTTTTGGGTGCGCCGCCCGATACCGAGTAGGTTTTGAACAGGTTCGATGGGTTGGAGAAAGCCACCACTTTTTCGTGTTCGTTGATATAAATCAGGTTGTACCAATCGAGCATGGCGCGGTTGTATGCGTCCACCGAGTCGGACAAGGTAGTGCCAGTTCCACCAGTCGGATCGACATAACCATAGTAGCCTTTCAGGCCAAAATTCTTGTCGCCAGCGGGCACTGTCGAGTAGTAAACGCGGCTCTTCGTCAGGTCGGCATTGGCTTGCGCTGTGGCTTTGTCCACACATTGCAGCAGTTTGTTGCGCTCAGCCTCAAGTGTCGGCAATATCGAAGTCAAAATGTGTTCTTGCGTATAGACAAATTCGGCCGCGCGCCCAAACGAGATGAATACTTTTTGCGCCACAACGAGGTAGTAGGGTTTCCCATCGGAGCCATACGCTTGTGCCACCAGTTTCATGGTGCCGTCGTTTATCTGCTGCGCCATTGCTGCGTAGTAGAGCGAGTCGATTACCACCATGCCATGTCCGATAGTGTGGTAGATGTTGTTGGTTTTGCCAATGTAAACATCGGCTCCTTCGCCCACATGATAGGCGTTGTCGCTTGTGCTTATCTGGTCGGTGGTGGTGTGCGTGTCGCTATACGACCATTTCCAGTTGCCATCGAAAACAAGCGGAATGGTAAAGCCGTTCGACGAACTGGTGCTTATCACTTCGCCTGTAAATGCTGTAGCACCAACGATTGCGCCAGCCACACCCTTATAGTTAGCCCCCCATTCGAAATTCAAGTTCACACCGGCTTGCACCGCAAGTGAGTAGTTGTCCTCGACTGTGTAGGACGCGCCTTCGGCCAGTGTGGCGAAACTGTTTGCTCCCGGTGGGTCGCGCAGAATGTCGTAGAGCGTAATGCCCGCGTAAGTTTTGCCGATGGAGTTGGTGCCGTCGGTGCGGTCGGCAAACACATACACATCGAGCGGGTCGCTCTGAATGTATTCGCCCTGATACTCTACCGACACTTGAATGGAGCGTGTGGCATCGTCGCCCAAGCGGGTGTGCGTTGGGTAGTCGGCGCGCAACACGGTCTGCATCTCGCCATTTTCGTCGAGCGTGCCAGTAATCACTTCCGATTCGGAGTGCATACCGTTATACACACGCACATTGCCGCCGTGCAGATTCACCTGTTCGTGTGTGCCAAGCGATTTGTTGGCGTTGTAGTAGTAGTCCTCGTGTGCCGAAATACGCATCACATAGTCGCCTTCGGTGAATATAGGTTTTCCGAACAGATAGTCGTAGTCGCCAGCGGCATTTTTGGTTGCCAATTTCACGCTGGTCTGTATGGTGTCGAAGCGCGTTAGAATCACTTTTTCAGTGCCGAGATAGCCCAAAGTCATACCGTATTGCACCTGTTTCAGACTGATGGTTACAGGGCTGTGGTAGATGTAGCGGAATGTGTCGTTGTAGGCTACTGGAATGGTATCGACATAGAGCGTTTTGCGTTCCAATTTTTTCGTCAGGTCGATAACTGGAATGCCCGAACTGCCGTTGGTGAGCGTGCTGTAGCCTTGTGCGGTCAGTTGCGTGAGTTTGTATTTCACAGGGAACAGATCGACAAAGAACTCGCCCGTTTTGTTGTCGGGGTGAACCAGAATGCGTTTGCGCTGATAAGAGACGGCCGTGCTTTCGGTTGCCACGGCGTGCGGCACCACGGTGTCGATTTGCTCGCGCGTCTTGTTGTTGCGGTCGTAAACTATCTGCGCCACATTGTCGCCTTCGAGTTCAAGCACCATCAAGATGCTGTCGCCAAGGTTGTTTTTACTGAGCGATGCGCCCAGCGGTTTCAGTCCTTGAACATTACCGCCAGCAATACGCCCAACGAGGCGCACTTTGGTTTCGTCCCACATGCGCAGACCGTCCATATTGTTGGTTGGCGTGAATGTGGTTTTGTCGTCCACTTCGAAAAATCCGTTGTTGTAGAATGTGTGGCCGTCCATCACCACTTGCACGGTGATTGGTGCTTTTGGCACTTCGAAATCGAAATTGCCCGAGGCGTTGGTTTCGACCAGTGCGCCCGAAGCATCGGTGGCCAGCACGCCGTCCACCTTGAAATGCGCGCCTTTCACTGGAATGGTCGAAAGGTCGTAGAGCACGCGCCCAGAGAAACGCACGGCAGCGGTGTTCACAAAGTCGATGTCGGTGGCTTCGGGACGACGCTCGTCGAGCGAGATGGCGGCCGACGAAGCCGATGTGCCGTTGTAGGTGAATACGCCGTGCTCGGAGGTGGGCGTTACATTGTAGGTAGCACCGCCCGCAAACGGAATGCCGCCAATGGCGTAGTTGCCCGATTCGCCAGAGATGCTCTTGTAGTTGAGCGTGGTAGCGTCGGGTGCGCCAGTGGCGAGTATCTCTTTGGCTGTCAAGTCGTTACGGTGCGTGTCGTTGCGCGTTAGCAACGCTTGGTTCGGCACATGATAGACCGAATCGCTCGCTTGCGGCAGTTTGGCGGCATTGTCGAACGAATAGTAGATGTGCAGCCCATCTTCTTTGCCCGAAAGATAGGTGTGTGCGGTGTTTTCGACCTCTTTGTCGGTGAGGGCGCGGTTCCACATACGGAACTCGTCGAGGCCAGCCAATACCGTGCCCGACAAGAAGTAGATATTTGCGCTCGCAACTATTTGAGTGCCAGCCATTTTTGCCACTGCCACACGATGTCCGTTGCGGTAGAGCGCGATAGAATCTTTTGCAGCATCGCAAACTACAGCCACCGAAACCCACTGATTATCAGGTAGGTCGGTCGTATCTTTGAGCGTTATTGTGCCATATTTGAATACCAAACGGCTGTCGCTTATCATCAGTGCCACGCCATTTTCGGTGCTGGCAGCGTTGTGCCGATACGACGAGAATAGCGGACTGTTCAGATAGTTGCCTTTCGGGTCGGGGGCTTTTACCAACGCTTGATAGGTGCGCGAGCCGCTCCACTCCACAGGTTCGGCGGTAATGTAGTCGTTGTCGGAAGTAGCTTGGCGGTAGAGGAATCCGCGTTGAATAGTGCCGCCTTTGCCCACGGCTTCGACCACCACATTGGCATTGCCTGTGCCATTGGGATAGGTAATGCGCCCAGCGATAGTGCCCACATTCGACAGCCAGCCGTAGGCCATTGCCGTGTCGAGGAAGGTGTCGCCATTGCAGTTGTACGAGCAGACGATGCGGTACTGATAGTGGTGCCCTGCCACGCCCGATTTATCCTGATAATAGTTTTCGCCTGTTACGGTCGCCAAATCGTCCCAGTCTCCGTCGGCGTTGCTCAAGTCGCGGCGTGCGATGTTGTAATTGTCGATTGCGCCAGAGGTCTGATCCCACTGCAAAAATACATAGTCGGGATAGTAGCCCTTCGATGCGTTGAACGAGGCAATGCTGGCGGCTTCGGTATAGTAGAGGTCGTCGCCAGTAATCACATGCCACGATTTGTCGCCGTTTTTCAGCAGACAGTTCGAGTCGTCCATCTGAATTTCGTAGATATATTTTGCACACGACACTTCGGCTTTCACGCTCACGGTGCAGAGGTAACTGCCGTCGCTTTGGCGCACAAATTCGCCTGCCGATACCAGCCGCGTGGTGGTGTCGTTCTGCCCATTGGCAATGGTTACACGCCGCAGTGTGAGTTGCGCTGCGCTGTTCCAGAAGTTTTCGCCGTCCTCTTTTTTGGTGCGCAGGGTTACATTCACATTGTGTGTTTCGGCAAAGTCGCTGGCTTTGGCAAATTTGCAGCCTGTGTCGTCGAGAGTAAGCAGTTTGGCGTGTTTCTGAATGCTGTCGTTGGCTACCCATTCGTGGCCTGTGCCGCCCCAGTTGATGGTGCTTGCGCGCTGCACACGGTAGTAAACAGGCAGCGACGCATCGACCGTATTGGCAAATGCCGCATCTACCGAGTCGATATATTCGTAAGTGCTGACGCCCTTCTCCAAGGAGATCAGTGTCAATGTTTCGCTACTGGTAAAGTCGCGGTTGTAGGAGCGTTGCACCTGAAACATATCGGTGGTAATCACATCTTCGTCGTCGGGATATTTCAGCGTCCATTTCAGTTGCGCATAGCGTGCGTCGGTAGTGCCATCAGGGCGCGTGTAGTCCGATACTTTGAAGTCGTGAATCCGATGGAATGCAGGAATGTAAATTTTGCTCGATTGCACCTCGGAATAGGTGGTGCCGCCATCGCGCATCACGCTGAAAATGGCGTAGAACGACTGTTGCACCGAGTCGGCCGACATCACCATGATGCTTCCCGAACGGTCGGTCGAGGTTACGGTAGTGCCTTTTTTGCCGTTCAACACAGGCGTGTATTCTCTGGTCGTTTGATAGACCACATACGGCACCATCAGTTGGCCAAAAGCACGATGACCATTTCCGTTCACATTGCTAAACACCGCATTGTAGAGCATTGGCGACTGCAACGAATTCACTTCGTACGAACCCAAATTCCAATCGTGCGTCCATGTTTTTCCTGTTTTGCGAGTATCCACTATGTGGGCATTGATGTTGTATGTTTTGCCCGTAAATGTGGCCGACGGATACCAATCGAACTCCAAATAGGCGGGGCGGTCGCTTTGACCAGTACGCGACAGATAGCCTTCCCACTCCGAATTTTGCTGCAGTGTTATTTTGCTGCCCTCGGCAGGATTGGTTATCACTATGGTACCATCGAGTGCCTTTACCGAAGCCCAACCGCGATAGTCATTGTCGGTGTTTTTGCTGTTGTCGCCTTTGTAGTTCAGCACATTGTAGGTATTGCCATCTACTTTGGCCTGAATGTACGAAGCATCGGTAGCCCAGTGGTTTTGAAAAGAACCTGCGGCAAAAACCAGCACTTTCACATGCACATTGCCCTGACCGAGCGAATAGGCACTGAAGTTGCGCGATTCTTCGAACCATGTGTTGTCTGCCAATGCCGATACACTTACCAACAGGGCAGCCATTGCGAAAAGAAATTTGTGTTTCATATTCGTAGTTTAATTATTGATTTCCAACGGATTAAAAGGTGTCGTATAGCGGTCTGTGAGAACATTTTTTTGGAAGAAAAACCGCATATTTCCGAGAGCGAAAAGCGTCTGTCTGCAACTCTTATATAATATGGTGTACGAACAACAAAGCAGACATTTTGAGCCGCAAAGGTACAAAAATTTGCAATAAAACAAATTTTTTCTCAAAAAAAATGCACGCGGTCGTTTTGTCGTTCAGAGAAAAAACGGTATCTTTGTAGCGTCGTCGGGCGACACCGCACGCGCGGTCAGTTTCGGCGATTTTTTACGACAATACGGCTTTTTTCGGCAAAAGTACAGCACCGAAAATCATTCGCGCAATGTACTTTTGTCCATTTTATTTTTTTTCGGTAAAGGGGATTTCGATAAATTCCTTTGTAGTGATTTTTGGATTTTGGGGCTAGCAGATGTTTGGCTTGAGCGAAAGCGCAATGCGGTGGCATTGTAATTGAGTGA
>CAVBBP010000030.1:0-31954 GCA_963593685.1 Segatella copri | reverse complement strand
TTCGCTCAAACAGTAATTCCGCTTTCTCGAAACACAAAACCTGATTTTTGACACTCGCCGCCCAATGCCGTGTCGGTATCAACAACGCCGCAATCTTCAAATTTTCAAATCTTCAAATGAAAAACTTTTTACTTTCAACTTTATACACTTTTTCACTATTTCGTCTTTTATCTTTATTCCTTACTCTTTATTCAAAAAATTCCTCACTCTTCTCGTAATAATTTATAGAAGTCCCATTTATTGATTTCCAACTAAAATTTTGCCTGCTTTCAGCCCTTTGGCGGTGGCCGACAGCGTACAATTTTCCTCGACAAGCACGGTCAATTCGCCCGAAAAAGCGTGATGTTTTGGCTCGTGAAACAGATCGAGATTGGCAGCATCGCCATTGGCAGCCGCCACAAAGCGTCCATTGCCTTTAGTGGCAAACTGTATCAGATGGTCGGCGTGCGGACAGAGATTTCCGTTTTTGTCGCACACACGCACACGCACAAAGTGCAAATTGTCTTTCGGAAGCGATTCTTCTATCAGTTCGATATGATGCGGATTTCCAGCCGTTTGGCGCACTGCGCTGCCAAAATCGGTTACAACTTTCAGTTCGCCTGGCGCGTATGCCACATTGTCCCAAATCAGGCGATAGCGGCGTTGTAGTGCCAGTGCGTCGCCTGCGGCGGCGGCCGCCTCCGACTCGGCTTTGGTGTATTTGTGGCGTTTGCCAAGACTTTTGCCATTGAGAAACAGTTCCGCCTCGTCGGCATCGGTATAGACCATCACGGGCAAGGTGTCGCCCACCTGCCAATTCCAGTGCGGCAGCAAGTGCAGCGTGTGGTCGTTTTTGTTCCACTGCGAACGGTAGAGATAGTAGCGATCTTTGGGAATGCCCGCCAAATCGATGATTCCGAAATAGGACGAATGGCTCGGCCAAGCATCGGTGTCGTAGGGCGACGGCTCGCCGAGGTAGTCGAATCCCGTCCAAACAAATTGTCCGATAGTCCACGCGTGGTCGTCCATATTGCGGAAATCTTCGTCAGGCAGATTGCTCCACGGGCAGTATTGCAGGTCGTAACTCGAACACTGATTGGTTTTGCTGTTGCCGTTCGGGTGGTTTTGGTCGGTGATGGTCGCTGTATTGTCGGGCAAGGCGGGCAGCAGATAGACCCCGCGCGACGAAACCGTCGATGCCGTTTCGGAGCCCAGCACCAAGCGTTGCGGCGTGCGTTGATACGCCTCTTCGTAGCGGAAAGCGCGATAGTTCAGCCCAACCACTTGCAGAATGCTCGCAAAGCCATTTTCTAGTACGCAACTCACTTGGTCCATGCCCGCCGTTACGGGGCGCGTGCCGTCTTCGCGTTCGCAGATGTCTTGCAGCATTTTTGCCACGCGGTAGCCGTCGGGCGAACATTGTGTTGGCACTTCGTTGCCCACCGACCACATCACGATGCTCGGATTGTTGCGGAAATGGTGCAGCATATTCACCATGTCGCGTTCGGCCCATTCGTCGAAAAAGCGGTGATAGCCGTTGTCGCATTTGCCCCAGTCCCACTCGTCGAACGGTTCGCACATCACCATAAAACCGAGCGAGTCGCACAGTTCGATGAGTTCGGGTGCAGGCATATTGTGCGAGGTGCGAATGGCATCGCAGCCCATGTTGCGCAGCAACAGCAGTTGGCGCAAAATGGCTTGTCGGTTTACCGCCGCCCCGAGCGGGCCGAGATCGTGGTGGAGGCAAACGCCTTGAAATTTACGCACTTTACCATTCAGCAGAAAACCAACATTCGGCACAATCTGTATGGAGCGAATGCCAAAGGTCGTCGCCACGGTATCGACCGCCACGCCATCGGCCTCGACAATGGTGCGAGCCGTGTAGAGCGCAGGGCTTTCGGGCGACCAAAGTGCGGGATTTTTCAGCGTGAAATTCTGCTCCAACGGCAACGAATGGCGCACATCGTAGGTCGAAACGAGCGAATCCGCAATTTTTCCCGACGATTTTTCTAAAATATTGGTAATCAGTGTGATATGTTTGCCAATGGCGTTTTCTACCGTCGTTTTCAGATTCACCGCCGCCATCTCGTCAGTAATATAGGGTGTTTGTACATGCACGCCCCACACAGGCACATGCGTGCGCTGCGAGCGAATCAGATGCACATGGCGGAAAAGCCCAGCCCCAGGATACCAGCGGCTGCTCTGCTCGCGGTTTTGCAGGCGCACGGCAACGAGATTTTGTCCCACCATTAAATATGGTGTAATGTCGCAGTGAAAAGCGTTGTAACCGTATGGCCAAAAATAGACTTTCGTGCCGTTCACATAGACTTCGGCCTCCGACATTGCGCCATCGAACACAAGTGTGTAGACCTCTTTGGTGGTGTCGATTTGTGCAGCGTCGATTGTAGTTTTGTACCACGCCGAGCGCATGTAGGGCAGTCCGCCCGTGCGCCCCGTTTTGAGCGACGGCCGTGTTTCGCCATTTTGCCATACCGCCACATTTTGCAAGTCGTTTTGGCGGTCGAATGGACCATAAATTGCCCAATCGTGTGGCACAGACACCGTCGTCCACGCCTTGTCGTGCGGCGCAGACATCTGGTGGTCGGTCTGCTCAAAAGCAAACTGCCAACTGCTGAGCAGCGTTGTGATGGCTAAAATCAGAAGGGTCATTTTATCGTTGAAAAGTTGATGAGTTGATTGGTTATCTCTGATTTCTGGTTTCTAGTTTCTAGTTTTTCAAAATTGCTGCCGCAATTTTGTTTCTAAGTTTCTATGTTGATTGGGTTAATCCATTAATTTGAAATTTGAAATTTGAAATTTGAAATTTGAAATCTGAAATTTGAAATCTGTCATTGCGGCTCTGCCGCATCACTTCTCACTTCTCACTACTAACTACTCACTAAAAGAACGGCTATTTCGTCTTCTTTTGTTGCGCTTTTGCGGCGACGGCGGCTGGTTTGCCAATGGCTTCGCGCATTTGCGTGTCGGCTTCGATATTTTTCATGCGGTAGTAATCCATTATGCCCAAATTGCCGCTGCGGAAGGCTTCGGCCATCGCTTTTGGCACTTCGGCTTCGGCTTCTATCACCTTGGCGCGCGCCTCTTGCGCTTTGGCTTTCATCTCCTGTTCCAACGCCACGGCCATCGCACGACGCTCTTCGGCGCGTGCTTGCGCAATGTTTTTGTCGGCTTCGGCTTGGTCCATCTGCAGATTGGCACCGATATTTTTGCCCACATCAACATCGGCAATGTCGATAGAGAGAATCTCGAACGCTGTGCCAGCGTCGAGGCCTTTGCTCAGCACAAGTTTCGAGATAGAATCGGGATTTTCGAGCACCATTTTGTGCGTTTCGCTCGAACCGATGCTCGACACGATGCCTTCGCCAACGCGCGCCAGCACGGTCTCTTCGCCTGCGCCGCCCACCAACTGCTTGATGTTGGCACGAACGGTTACGCGTGCCTTGGCCAAAAGTTGGATGCCGTCCTTCGCTACCGACGACACCACAGGCGTATCGATAACTTTCGGATTGACCGACATTTTCACGGCTTCGTCCACATCGCGCCCAGCAAGGTCGATGGCGGTCGCCATTTTGAAAGTCAGGTCGATATTGGCTTTGCTGGCCGAAACGAGTGCGTGCACCACGCGTGCCACATGACCGCCCGCCAAGTAGTGCGCCTCGAGGTCATCGCGGCGAATGCTCACCAAACCAGCCTTGTGCGCCTCAATCATGGCGTTCACAATGACCGATGGCGGCACCTTGCGAATACGCATCAGAAACAGTTGAATGAGCGAAATGCTCACACCCGACACACGCGCCGAAAGCCAAAGCAAAAACGGCACATAATACAAGAAAATGATGAGGAGAATCAGAATAACTATCCCCAAAATGACAGAAAGTGTAATGCCCATAATAAGTTAGTTTGTAAAGTTTATAAAGTTTGAAAGTCTATAGATAAGACGAAAATTTTTTCATTTGAAGATTTGAAAATTGTGTACTGTCTTTTCTTGTTCAGTAATTATCAATTGAAAAATTCCTCACTCCTAATTCCTAATTTTTCTGACCGAAATTGTCTCGCCATTCACCTCTACCACTTCCACCTCGGTATTGGGGTCGATAAGTCCGTCGAGCGATTTCACCTCCAGCGTTTTGTCGCCAAAGCGCGCTGTGCCGATTGGTGCGAGCCGCGACACCGTAACGCCCCGCTGTCCGACGCTCACTTGCGTGTCTTTCGGCACATCGACCGTGCCCGACACCTCGGTGTTGAGCGACATACGGTCGAGCGTGCGCGACCGCACAAAAATCCAGATGGCCACGCCCATAGCCAGCACGCCGCACGCCAGCGTGGCGAAACCTGCCGTGGCACTAAGCGTTGCAAAAGCGTACCAAATAGAAGCCACCACAAAAGCGATGCCCGCAATGCCGCCAATGCTCACGCCGGGAATAATAAACAACTCGAGCAACAGAAAAACGATGCCGAGAAACATGAAAAGTACAACAAGAAAGATATCCATAGTTGATGAGTTGATAGGTTGATGGGTTTAACGCATTGGTGATGGTTTCAGATTTCTAATTTCTGGTTTCTAGTTATCGATTTGAAAAATTGAAGATTTGAAGATTAAGGCGTTTCGGCTACCGACAATTTGAAATCTGAAATCTGAAATTGCGGCTCTGCCGCCTCACTCCTCACTCCTAATTCCTAACTCCTCATTTGTCTTGCTACTTGCTACTATAATTGTCAATTATCAATTATCCATTGTCAATTAAAAAGAAACGCTTATGCCAGCCAAAATGTGTGTGCCGATGTTGTCGTAGCCGTACCAAAGTTGGTAGCGCAGGTTCTCCGACAGTGCGAGCAGGTTGTTGGCTTGCACAAAGACGCTGATGTTTTTCGGGAATGTGTAACTCAACGACAGATTCAGGTCGTAGGTAGGAGCCAGTGTCGCTATTCGGCTACGCTCTCCAGCGAGCGTTGGCAGCGACGCTTTGCGCTCCGACGCATAGTAGAAACGCACATTGCCAGCGAAATTTTTGGTAAACAGCGCCTCGATGCTCGCATTGGCTTCCCAAGTGGGCTTGTTCCACGCTTCTTCGCCTTCGCTGCGCACATTCCAGCCGTTGTAGCGGCCTTTCACACGGAAAATGTAACGCTCTTTCAGGTTGTAAGAGATGTGCGCCTCGCTGGTGAGTAGGTGCGCTTTGGCGTAAATCAGTTCGAAAGTGTTGGCGTAAACCCATTCCAAGTCGTTTTTCGGATAGACATTGGGCGTTTCGGTGCAGCCGTATATCGAATTGACGAAAAAGTGCGTGTTTTGCATCAGTTTGTAATTGACCGATGCGCCGATTTGCAGACCGTGCGTCGGCTTGATGTCGAATCCGAGGTGAAAATCGAACGGCGTGTAGTCGTTCTCTTTGGGGCGGAGATTCATGTCGTAGTAGCGATTTTCGTGCAGAATATCGGCAAACGAAGTGAACGCATAGTCGCCGCCAATGCCGCCATACACACTAAATAGTTGTCGGAAGGTGTAGCGCGCTTCGATGTCGGGCGCGGCGGCCACCACATTGCCTTTGTTCACCGAGAACCACACTTTGGCACCAGCACGCAGCGACAGCGTTTTCCACGACTTCTCGTAGCGCGGATTGAAAGTGATGAGGAACTGCGGTTTGCGTTTTTCTGCGACAAAAGTGGTGTCGTGCAAAGATTTCGCAGCGTCGGTCAGATAGAGCGTTCGCACGGCGTCGTTGTAAAGGTACGCTGCCACATTCAGGTCGGCGTTGATGTGATGCCCATTGAGATTGTAGCCACCAAACAGATTGAGCGCAATGCGGTGTTCGCGCATGGCCGCCTGTTTCACCTTGATGCCGTTTTTGGTAATCGTTGGATTCGATGTCAGAAAATCGTAGGCAAGATTGCCGTCGTAGGTCCAGCCTTTGCGCTCCACACCATTGGAACCAAAGCCGAGAGTGGCGTGTGCTTGCGTGGTGGTGCGCATTTGCGGCCGCAGCCCAATGCCCGCCACATCGCGCTTGGTGTCGTTGCTCATGTAGTAGACGCTGCTCTCGAACACCGAATCGACACCATAAAAACTGTAGTAGTCGTTGTCGAAACCGATGGTGGAATAGAGTTGTCCGTAGCGCATTTTGTGGTTGTAGTTCAGGTCGAAATCGGTCTGAATCAACTTTTTAGTGCCGTTCCAAAAGCCGTTGTGGTTCAGTTTTACACCGAGATAATCGGTAGAATTGTTCACGATTGGTGTCCAAACATCGGCCAGCCAAACGAGCGGAAAGCCCAGCCCCACGCGTGCGCAGCCCGGTTTGTAGTTCGGTCGCCCTGTGTTTTTGGCATCGGCGGCGGGCAGCGGGTAAAACTGCGATTCGACGGCCATCGGCGCAGTTTCGCTGCTGTAAACCACCTGACTTTTTTCTACTTTCGGGTCGGCGGTGGGCAGTTCTATGTCGGTGCGTTTCACTTTGACAACCTGCGGCGTGTACTCCTTTTCGATATCGACCGATTGCGTGAGTATGGTGTCGTTCTCCTGCGCAAATCCCGCCAAGCAAAAGGCTGTTGCTATGATTGACAATGAAATTTTTTTCATAATTATCGTGGAGGTTTATTCGTCAATTTCGTTTTCTTCGCGTTCGGCAATGGCGCGCAACCGTGCTTCTATCATGGTGGCAATGTCGTCGGCGGCGTGGTAGTTGGCTTGCAGACTAAGCAGATATTGTTTCGCTTGAAAATCATCGCCAGTCTGCATATAGATGTCGGCCAGCAGCACAAAAGCACGCGCCAGCCAGTATTGGTGCGGCGTATTTTTGCCGATGAAATCCATAATTTCGCTCTCGGCAGTGGTGTATTGACCGCCGTTATAAAGTTGTTGCGCGTAGAGATATTTGGCTTCTGCACCCATCTCGTGGCGCAGGTCTTGGCTCAAGGTCTGCAAATCGTCGGTGGCGAGCAGTGCCTCGTCGGTGGCGATGTACGATTTGGCACGGCAGTAGCGCGCTTCACGCACAATGGCTTCGTTGGCGTTGGCATCTTCGAGCAGGTCGTTGGCGGCCAAAATGGTCTTATTGTAGAGGTTCAGCGCGTAACTGCACCGCAATGCGCCGATGCGTGCCATGTATTTGTTCTCTTTGTTGCTCGCCGTCTCTTGCAACTGCTCGAAATAGCCAAGCGACTGTTCGTAGTCCTTTTGGTCGTAGGTGATTTCGGCGCAGCGAATCAATGCCTCTTCCTGATACTGATTGCCGACAAAGTGCGTGAGCCGCTCAAAGTATTCGAGGGCGCTCTCTTTCAGCCCCGTTTGGTAGTAACTTTCGGCCAAATAGTATTGTGCAGCAATGCAGTTGAGCGTCTGCTGGTCGCAGTAGTTGGTCAGGTAGTTTTTGAAACTTGTGGTGGCCTCTTTGTACTGCGCTTTCACATAGAGTCGTTCGGCGGCGGCGAAGTTCAGCGAATCTTCGAGCGACTTTTTCACGGTCGATATAGCACTGCCAGCGATAGATTCGCGGTAGGCGAGATATTCGTTTATCTGGTTGTTTTCCACATAGATAGCCTGCATACTTTCGATAGCCACTTTGGCCTCTTCGCTGCTCGGATAGTTATTCACCACCTCCTTGTAGGCGGCAATGGCTTTGTCGTTTTCGCCGTTATTGGCGTATATCATACCGATTTCGAGCGACGCTTTGCGTGCCACAGCGGTGTGCGGAAACTGCGCTATCACACGATTGTAAGCCACAATGGCCTGTTCGTGCGCCTCCATCAGCACATACGAGCGACCGATTTCGTACATGGCGTCGTCGGCATAGTCCGACCGCGGATAGTTGGCGAGCAACTGTTCGAGTGCTGCCACTTTGTCGGCATATTTTTTCTGAATGCCAAGAATGAAAGCGTTTTGGAATGCGGCGTAATCGCCATAGCGCGGCGATTCGGTGGCGGCTTTTTGGTAGTAGGTTTTGGCCTCCTCAAAATTCCGTGCGTAGAAATAGCAGTCGCCTATGCGGTTGAGCGCGTCGCAGTAGAGGCGACCGTCGTGGCGTTTCTGCGTGTCGGCATATTTTTTGTACCACCCGATGGCTTCGTCGAATTTCTCCTCTTCGTAGTAGCAATAGGCCATGGTGTAGTAGGTTTTTTGCAATTCTTCGGCCGATTTTTTCTGATTTTTGTTCAAAAATACCTGCAAATCGTTGCGCGCGTTGGCGTAGTCGCCCAGTCGGTAGTAGGTTTCGCCACGCCACAAAAACGCCTGTGCCGAGAACGAGTTTGGCGTAAATTCGGCGATGGAGAGCGTGAAATAGTCGAGCGCGCCGCGGTAGTTTTTGGCAGCAAATTCGGCGGTGCCAAGTTGGAACAGCACATTCTCTTTGGCAGCCTGTATTTTCGGGTTGGCCGATTTCACTTTTTTCAGCGATTCGTAGGCTGTTTTGTAGTCTTTTTCGGTCATGTAGATGTCGGCCAAATAGCCGTAGATGTCGTCGGCGTGCTTTGTGTTCGGGTAGGTTTCGATAAAGTTTTCAAACGCTTTCACCGCTTCGCCAAAGGGCGCGGCATCTTCGTACACGGCCAGCACATAGTTGTAGTCGGCCTCCTCTTTGATGCGCTCGTCGAAATTCTCGTTGGCGGCATTGCGGAATGCCATGCGTGCTTGCGTTTTGTCGCCGTACTTGGCGTAACTCAAACCGATGTGCAGGTAGGCATTTTGCGACAAACTGTCCGATGTGGTGGTTACTTTCGACAGTGCCGACACCGCCTCGCGGAAATTGCCCTGTTTGTACTGCGCCATGCCGAGCATATACATGTCGGCGCGCTGCACTTTTTGCCCGTTGCGTTCGTATTTTTTCAGATAATCGACCGCTTCGCTGTAGTTTTCGGTGCGGTAGGCGGCTTCGCCCAAAATGCGGTAGGCTTCGGAGTTGTATTTGCTGTTTGGCCAGCGCGAAATCAGTGTTTTGCCATATTCGCAGGCTTTTTCGTTGTCGCCCACGCGGTCGTAGATTTGTAAAGCGTGGTAGGCGGCAGGTTCGGCGTAGGCCGAGTTGAGCGACAGTTCGAGAAATCCGTCGATGGCGTTGTCGTAGTTGCCCAAACAAAATTCGGTGTACGAGTAGTAGTAGAGTGCATCTTTTTCGTAGATGGTCTTTTTGCCGTTGAGCGTGGCAAACAGAATGCGCGCAGGCTCATATTTTTTCAGTTGCAGATAGGCAAACGCTTTGGTGTAGAGGTACGCCATATTTTCGGCACCGTTCAAGTGGTTGTTCTGCACCTGCTCGTACCATGTGATGGTCTCTTCGTATTTTTTTGCCTCGAAGCAGCAGCGACCAATCATGTAGGCCACGCGTTCGCGCATGGGCGCATCGGGAAAGTCGTTCAGGTAGTTTTGCAGCAGCGTTTGCGCATTTTTGCGCTTCAATTCGTAGGCATTGCTGGCTATGTAGTAGCGCGCTTCGGCGTAGCGTGGATTATTGCGGTCGGTTGTGGCGCAAAAATTTTCGAAACAGGTGGTCGAAGCACCGAATTTACGCTGTTCGTAGAGCGTGCGCCCCTCGTCGAATAGGCGGTCGCTGTTGGTGTGTAGTGCCGTTTCTTGTGCCGCAATGGTGGTGCAAACTGCCGACACCGCCAAACAGAGGCAAATTTTTCTGATGTTCATCGAGAATGGTCTTTTTTTGTGCGCAGTCGGTCGGTGTGTGGCTGCACACGGTTTAATTTGCAAAGATACGCATTTTTCTTTACAAAACAATGGTGTTGGCGATTTGCTATTGCACAATTTCGACACAGATTTGTGCCAATGTACACAAGATTCGCAAAAAATCCGTATATTTGCAGAAATTTCTAATCGGACATTTTTTTATGAAACATTGCAAGTTGTTGTTGCTGCTTTGCGCAGTTTTGCTTTCGGTGGCGGTGTCGGCGCAGTCTGCCAGCAAGCCGATTTTTGTCGAAATCGAGACCACATTGGGCAAAATAAAGGTGCGACTCTACGACGAAACGCCGCAACACCGCGACAATTTTGTGAAATTGGTGAAATCGGGCTTCTACGATGGTCTGCTTTTTCACCGCGTTATCAAAGATTTTATGGCACAAGGCGGCGACCCCAATTCGCGCAACTGCAGCCCAACGGCGCATCTCGGTTCGGGCGGACTGGACTACACCGTGCCCGCCGAAATCGATTTTCCGAAACTCTACCACAAACGCGGTGCTTTGGCGGCGGCGCGCTTGGGCGATATGGCCAACCCCACGCGCGCTTCGTCGGCATGCCAATTTTACATTGTGCAGGGCAAAAAGTATAGCGACACCGAATTGAACGAACTCGAGCAGTACATCGGTCGCGCACTCCGCCTACCGACATTCAAGTACAGCGACGACCAACGCCGCCAGTACAAAATGTTCGGTGGCACGCCGCACCTCGACGGTCAGTACACCGTTTTCGGCGAGATGGTCGATGGCTTTGCCGTACTCGACAAATTGTGCGCCGTTGCCACTGGCGAATCCGACCGCCCCATGCAAGATGTGCGCATCATTCGTATGCGGATTGTGAGAAAATGAAACAGTCGCAAGTAGCAAGAATTTCAAGTTTCAAGTTTCAGGTTTCAGGTTTTCAAATAACCAAATCCACAAATAAACAGTTCAATAATTCAACGCTTCAACAGAAAAAATCAACCAATCAACCATCAACCAATCAACCCAACTTTATACACTTTTCACTTTACACACTTTTCACTTTACACACTTTCAAACTTTCAAACTTTACAAACTAAATAAGGAATGTTGCTCGAATACAAAGATGTAGATATTTATCAGGACGAGATGCCTGTGCTGCGTGGCGTGAATTTCAGCGTCGAGCGCGGCGAATTCATCTATCTGCTTGGCAAGGTGGGCAGCGGCAAAAGCACGCTCATCAAGTCGATGTACGCCGAAGTGCCGATTAAACGCGGCGATGCACGCATTTTCGACTACAATTTGGCGCGGCTGAAACGCAAAGATGTGGCACTCTTGCGGCGCAAAATCGGCATCGTGTTCCAAGATTTTCAGTTGCTTGGCGACCGCAGTGTCGATAAAAATCTGGAGTTTGTGTTGCGCGCCACGGGCTGGAAAGACAAGCGCAAAATTGCCGAACAGATCGATTTGGTGCTTTCGGTGGTGGGCATGGCCAAAAAAGGCTACAAGCGGCCGCACCAGTTGTCGGGCGGCGAACAGCAGCGCGTGGTCATTGCGCGGGCATTGCTCAATTCGCCCGAAATCATCGTAGCCGACGAGCCTTCGGGCAACCTCGACCCCGAAACAGCCAACGAAATTTTTTCGCTGCTCTACGAAATCTCGCGCGGTGGCACCGCCGTCATCATCGCCACCCACAACCACTCGTTCCTAAATGTTTACCCCGGCCGCGTCTTCTGCTGCGAAGAGGAAAAACTTGTTGAATCAAGTGAGAAGTGAGCCGTGAGAAGTTAGAAGTGATTAGAACTCTGACTAAAATGAAGACTATGACTTGGGCGGTGAGCCTACCAAACTGCAAATAACCAAATCCGCAAATCAGCAGAAACATAGAAAACAGCGCGTAGCGCGAGAAACTAGAAACAAAAATTGCGACAGCAATTTTGAGAAACTAGAAATCCACTTATCAACTCATCAACTTTTCAACGACCAATCAACCAATCAACCCAATTTGAAATCTGAAATCTGAAATTAATAAAAACATGGACAAACTAAGTTACTCTCTGGGACTGCTCTTCGGGCAAAGCCTGCGCCAAAGCGGCGTGAAGGGCATCGAATATACCGATTTTGCGCACGGTGTCGAAGCCATGTGCGAAGGCCATCGTCCCGAAATTTCGGCGCAAGAGGCGCAAGCGTTGGTAAGCGACTATTTCGCTAAAAAAGATGCCGAAGCCGCTGCCGCCTACGCCGATGTGCGCAAAGCCAGCGAGGATTTCCTGCGCGAAAACGCTCGCCGCGCCGAAGTGAAAACGCTGCCCAGCGGTCTGCAATACGAGGTGCTGACCGAAGGACACGGCGCACGCCCAACTGCCAACGACCGCGTGCGTGTGCACTACCACGGCACACTCATCGATGGCACGGTTTTTGATAGTTCGGTTTTGCGTGGCGAACCCGCCGTATTCGGTGTCAAACAGGTCATTGCGGGCTGGGTCGAAGCACTGCAACTGATGCCCGTCGGCTCCAAGTGGCGGCTCTACATTCCCAGCGAACTCGCCTACGGCGCACACGGCGCTGGCGAAGCCATCAAACCGCACGCTGCCCTGATTTTCGATGTAGAACTGCTTGGAATTGAGAAATAGTTAGTAGTGAGTAGTTAGAAGTGAGAAGTGATTTTGAATGAGGAATTAGGAATTAGGAGTGAGGAGTGATGCGGTGAAGCCGCAATGACAAAATTTCAAATTTCAAATTTCGGATTCAACAATTAGGAACATAGAAACTTAGAAACAAAAATTGCGATAGCAATTTTGAGAAACCAGAAATTAGAAACCAGAAATTAGAAATAAACCTCACAGGTTCTGACTAATGCGTTAAACTTTTCAACTTATCAACTTTTCAACGACCAATCAACCGATCAACCAAATTTGAAATAACAACTAAACCAATTTAACAATGAAAAAAAACATTTTTGGAGTTGCCGCACTGGCAACTGTGATGTTGGGCTTCGCATTGTGCAACAGCGCACCGAAAGCCAATTTAGAAACCGAAAACGACACGCTCACCTACTGCTATGGCGTTAGCACCACACGCGGTCTGCGCGACTATCTCGTTCGCCTCGATGTCGATTCGACGCAGATGGATGCC
The DNA here is from genome assembly GCA_963593685.1 of Segatella copri. GTDB lineage: Bacteria > Bacteroidota > Bacteroidia > Bacteroidales > Paludibacteraceae > W0P28-013. The sequence continues at coordinate 19,183 of CAVBBP010000030.1, read as the reverse complement.
TTTATCAAAGGCTTCCTGAAAGCCACCAAAGAGTTGAGCGCCTCCGAAAAAGCCGAAATGGTCGGCATGCAGATTGGCCAACAGGTGGTCGATCAGATGATGCCGCACTTCAAAAACCTGATTGAGGCCGACGATTCGACCGCTATCTTCAACGAAGACGCCTACTTGGCTGGCTTCATTGCTGGGCTCACCGAGGACGACCAGATCAAAAACATCGACGAGGCACTCACCTACATCGACGAGGCCAAAGAACGCCAAGAACTGAAAAAATATGGCGCTTGGAAAGCCGAAAACGAAGAGTGGCTTGCCACTAACGCCGAAAAAGAGGGCGTGGTAACGCTGCCCAGCGGCCTGCAGTACGAGGTGCTGAAAGCAGGCAAAGGCGCAGTGCCAACCGCCGAATCGCGCGTGAAAGTGCACTACCACGGCACACTCATCGATGGCACGGTGTTCGACAGTTCGGTCGAGCGCAACCAACCCGCTGTGTTTGGCGTAAGACAGGTCATTGCTGGCTGGACCGAAGCACTGCAACTGATGCCCGTCGGGGCTAAATGGCGGCTCTACATTCCGCAACAGCTGGCATACGGCTCACGCGAACAACGTAACATCAAACCCTACTCTACCCTTATTTTCGAAGTAGAACTGCTCAATATCGAAAAATAATCGGTCAGAAAACCCAACACAAGAAGCGTTCTGTCAATAGGACGCTTCTTTTTCGTGCGCGCCTCGCCGTTTTTTTGTAATTTTGCGTTATGATTAGCAGCAAGAAGCAAGTTGCAAGACTTTTGACGAAGACGAAGACCAAAAAGCCTTTCCCCCTTCGGGGGAAACGGGAAAGGGGGCTACGACCAAGACAATTTCAGATTTCAAAATTCAAATTATTCGGTATTCCCCAAGCCTATAACCTATAACCTTTCAACTTTACAAACTTTATACACTTTCATACTTTCATACTTTCACACTTTCATACTTTCACACTTTCATACTTTCACACTTTCACACTTTATACACTTTACACACTAAAAAAATGAATCCTTACATCGTTACAATCGTTATGTTGGTCTGCTCCAACTGTTTCATGACCTACGCTTGGTACGGTCACCTGCGCACCATGGGCGACAAAGCGTGGTGGGTGGCAGCCTTGGCCAGTTGGGGCATCGCGCTGTGCGAATACCTGATAATGGTGCCCGCCAACCGCATCGGCTACACCGTTTACACGCTGCCGCAACTCAAAATCATTCAGGAGGTTATCACGCTCTCGGTGTTCGTGCTGTTCTCCGTTTTCTACATGCACCAGTCGCTCAAACTCGACTATCTGTGGGCGATGCTCTGCATGATTGGTGCCGTCTATTTTATGTTTAGAAACTGATAAAATCCCCCGAACCATGAAAAAGCAAACGACATTAACCATTCGCCTCGACGAGGAGTTGAAAGACGAATTTGCGGCACTCTGCAAAAAGTTTGGCATGAGTGTTACTACTGCATTTACCATCTATGCGCACGCCGTGGTACGCAACCGCTGCATTCCGTTCGAAATTGCCGATGCCACGGCCGAAGCCGAGCAACCCACGCCAGTGCGCAGCAACAAAAAAGGCAATGCGCAAATTCAAGAACTGACCTCGAAACTGCTTGGCGCAATCGGGCGCGGGAGTAACAACACCAGTGCCAGCGGCAAAAAAGAACGCAGCAAAAAGTCGGCAAAACGGACAAAATAAGGGAAAAATCACACAATTTTGTGATGAAATTTTGTATGTACAATGTATTGCTATTGTATGTACAATGTATGTCGTTTTGCAGTCGAATTGATAGCATTTTGCAGTCAAAATTGCATAATTCTATTGGGCGCAGGTCTATACGATTTGCACCCTTTTTTATATGTGGTGTGAGAAAAAACTTTTATCTTTGCTGCGCAATTCAAAAATAGAAATTTATGGAACAGGAGAGAAAACATTTTCTTGATTATTTCGAAAATTCGATTCGCACCAACTGGAATGCGCCTGCGTTCGACGACTACGGCAGCGATGTGGCTTTTACCTACGGCGAAATGGCCGAAAAAATAGCCCAACTGCACACCATGTTCGAGAGCCTTGGCTTGCAAAAAGGCGACAAAATTGCGCTCTGCGGCCGCAACAGTTCGATGTGGGCGATAAACTATTTAGCCACAATCAGTTACGGCTGCGTGGCGGTCTCGATTTTGTGCGATTTCAGTGCCGAAAGCATTCAGGCACTCGTCAATCACAGCGACGCGAAACTCTTTTTGGTGGGACCTGTGGTGTGGAAATCGCTCACGCCTGCCGAAATGCCGAATCTACTGGCTATCGTGTCGATCGAGGACTCGTCGTTGCTCGAATCGCGCAGCGAAAAGACCACGGCGGCGTTCAACGGCTACATGGCGGCCTACAAAGCCAAATATCCGAAAGGTTTAACGCCAGAACTCGTTAAGTATGAGCGTTTTACGCCCGAAACACCGCTGCTGATAAACTACACATCGGGCAGCACAGGCGACCCCAAAGGCGTGGTACTCAGTTGGCGCAGCATCGACTCGAACATGCAGTTCAGCCAAGAGCGGATTCCCAACAGTTCGGCCGACCGCCTGCTGTCGATGTTGCCAATGGCGCACATGTTTGGCCTCGCCATCGAGGTGATGTACCAAGTGGCTGGCGGCACGCACATCACGGTGTTGAACAAAACGCCGTCGCCTGCGGTGCTGATGAAAGCCCTTTCCGATGTGCACCCTTATATGATGTTGGTGGTGCCGTTGGTCATCGAAAAGGTGTTCAAATCGAAAATTTTCCCTGTCATTCACAAGCCGCTGGTGCGCGTGCTTTGGTACACGCCGGGCATCAATCGCATTCTGCACAAAAAGGTGTACGAACAGTTGATGAACGCTTTTGGCGGCAATCTGCGCCACTTGATTATTGGCGGCGCGGCGTTGAATCACGAGGTAGAAAACTGCTTGAAGGCGATAAAATTCCCTTTCACCGTGGGTTACGGCATGACCGAATGCGGTCCGCTGGTTTGCTACGAAGATTGGCCGAAATTCAAGCACCGCTCGTGCGGCAAGCCTGTCGATAGAGTAGAAGTGCGCATCGATTCGGAAAATCCGCAGCGCAAAGTTGGCGAAATACTCGTTCGTGGCGACAATGTGATGCTCGGTTACTACAAAAACGAGGCAGCCACCAAGGCTATTTTCACTGCCGACGGCTGGATGCGCACGGGCGACCTCGGCGTGATGGACAAGCAAGGCAATCTGTCGATTCGCGGCCGTTCGAAGAGCATGATTCTCGGTCCTTCGGGACAAAATATCTACCCCGAAGAGATCGAAGGCAAAGTGAACAACATGCCGTATGTGGTTGAATCACTGGTAGTTGAGCGCGACGGCAAACTCACGGCGCTCGTCTATGTCGATGAGGAGCAGGTGAAAAAAGACATGCCCAACAAGACGATAGAGGCGTTTTTGGAAGAGACTCGCCAACGCGTAAATCGGTTGCTGCCCGTCTTCTGCCGCCTCTCGGCGATGGAGCAAGTAACCAAAGAGTTCGAGAAAACCCCGAAACGCAGCATCAAGCGTTTCTTGTACAAATAAAGCGAAAAACGGCTGCCTCGGCAGCCGTTTTTTTGTTGCTTTTGGGCTGCGCCATTTCAATCAAGAAATGCAACTTGCGCAAAATTTGAGAGGAGAGAACAAAAATTCTCTCCTCTCGCTGGTAAATTGGTACATTGCAATTCCGTCCAAAAAGTTACAAAGACCCCAATTAACCAAGGGCAAAAACACGCATTTTTTGTGATGTACAAACAGGGGTACTGACAAAATGGCGTACAGGTCAAAAAGTCTTATTTCGCTTTCTTCGCCGTTGTTTTTTTAGTTGTTTTTTTAGTTGTTTTCGCTGCCGTTTTTGTAGCGGTTTTTCGTGTGTTGCGACGCATTGTGCTGCGCCCTTTCGAGGCATTTTCGGGGTCGGCGATGATGGCGCGGCACGCCTCTTCGGTGAGCGCGGCTGCATCGGTGCCTTTGGGCAGTTTATAGTTTTTCTTGTCGCTGGCGGTGTGTATGTACGCGCCAAAACGCCCGTTTAGCACCTGAATGTCGCCAAAAATGTTGATGACTTTGTTTTTGTCGGCTTCGCGCTTGGCAACGATTATCTCGATGGCGCGGTCGTGGGTGAGCGCAAACGGATTGTCGGTTTTTGGCACGGAGTAGAACAGTTTGCCGTGCTTGATATAAGGGCCAAAACGACCATCAGCCACAATCATATCTTCGCCCTCGAACGGACCAACATTCATTGGTAGTTTGAAAAGTTCCAGCGCCTCGTTGAGCGTGATGGTGAAGATGCTCTGATCTTTTTGCAGGTCGGCAAAGCGCGGTTTTTCGTCGCCTTCGGACGAGCCCAACTGCACCACCACGCCATATCTCCCGACTTTGGCATAAACAGGTTTGCCTGTTTTGGGGTCGTTGCCCAAAAATTGTTCGCCAGGTTTTGTGCCAACGGCTGCGTCGGCGGTCTTTATCTCTTTTTCGAACGGCGTGTAGAATTTGCCGATATTTTTGTTCCACGCGATTTTGCCCGCTGCAATTTCGTCGAACTCCTCCTCGACATTGGCCGTGAAATTGTAGTCCATGATGTCGGAAAAGTAGGTCATCAGAAAATCGTTTACCACAATGCCGATGTCGGTGGGCGAGAGTTTGCCTTTTTCTACGGTCGGCTTTTCGCGGCGCGTTTCGCTGGCGATTTTTCCGCCTCTCAGCGTAAGCACAACATAGTCGCGCGGTGTGTTGGTTATTTCGCGTTTATCGACATAGCCGCGTGCCAAAATGGTCGAAATGGTGGGCGCGTAGGTCGAAGGGCGACCGATGCCCAACTCTTCGAGTTTGCGCACGAGCGATGCCTCGGTGTAGCGTGGTGGTTTCTGCGCAAAGCGTTCCTGCGCTGTGGCTTGACGGAGCGTGAGCGGTTGCTTGTCGATCGATGGCAACATGGCGGTTTGGTCGCGCTCCTGCTCGTCGTCCGACGACTCCATATAGACGCGCAGAAAACCGTCGAACAGCAGCACTTCGCCAGTGGCGACAAACAGTTCGGGGCTGCCTTCGATGGCGATATTGATGTTGGTGCGTTCCACTTCGGCATCGGCCATTTGCGAGGCGATGGTGCGCTTCCAAATCAGTTCGTAGAGGCGTTGTTCCTGCGCCGTGCCGCTGATGGTGTGATTGCTGATGTAGGTGGGACGAATGGCCTCGTGCGCCTCTTGCGCGCCTTTGGAACTGGTATGATATTTGCGCACTTTCACATAGCGTTCGCCCGCCATTTCGGTAACCTCTTTTTTGATTGTGCCGAGTGCTAAACTGCTGAGATTCAGCGAGTCGGTACGCATATAGGTGATTTTTCCTGATTCGTAGAGTTTCTGGGCGATGCGCATGGTTTGCGACACCGAAAAACCGAGTTTGCGCGAGGCTTCCTGTTGCAAAGTCGATGTGGTGAATGGTGCCGCTGGCGACTTTTTGGCGGGGTGTTTTTCGACGCTTTCGACGCTGAAAGTGGCTGTTTTGCAGTGTTCCAAAAATTGGCGAGCCTCCTCTTCGGTGGCGAGGCGGCGTTTCAGTTCAGCCTGCAATTCGCACGGTTTGCCCTGCGTGTCGATGCCCGAAAAGATGGCGACAACCTTGAACGATGGCGTAGCGGCAAAATTTTGAATTTCGCGCTCGCGTTCAACCACCAAGCGCACCGTAACCGACTGCACGCGCCCCGCCGAAAGTCCCGGTTTAATCTTTTTCCACAGCACGGGCGAAAGTTGGTAGCCCACAATGCGGTCGAGCACGCGCCGTGCCTGCTGTGCGTTCACCAAATTGATATCGATGTCGCGCGGATGCTCGATGGCAGCAAGAATAGCTGGTTTTGTTATCTCGTGAAAAGCGATGCGGCGCATTTTCTCTTTTTCGAGTTTCAGTTCGTTCTGCAAATGCCACGCAATGGCCTCTCCTTCGCGGTCTTCATCGGATGCGAGCCAAACCGTTTCGGCCGTTTTCGCCTCTTTTTTCAGTTCCGATACCAATTTTTTCTTGTCTTCCGACACAACATAGGTCGGTTTGAAGTCGTTTTTTATGTCGATACTCAAACTTTTGTCGGGCAAATCGCACACATGTCCCATGCTCGACATCACTTTGTAGTCGTTGCCGAGAAACTTTTCGATGGTCTTGGCCTTGGCCGGAGACTCCACTATTACGAGGTTTTTCATACTTTTTTATCGGTTGGCTCTAAATCGATTTTTTCAGGGTGCAAAGTAACAACAATTTTCAGATTCGCACCAAATTTTCGGCGCACTTTTTTTTGTGGTGATTTTTGAATTAAGTTTTGCAAGTAAAATTTTCCGTTTGTTTTTCGTTCATTTCTTTTGACGACCAAAAGAAACGAACCAATTTTGCGATTGAGCGAGCGCAAACGAAAATAAATTTTCGATTTGCCGAGCGTGAGCAAAATCAAGAATTAAAGAAAAGTCGCGGCATGGGCGCGAGCGTTGCCAAAAGCCGTATTCTTCAAATAAATTTCGTCTATGCTCTATATTCTATCTTCTATGCTCTCAAAAAATTCCTCACTCCTAATTCCTCACTCCTCACTCTCCTCTTGGTTTTATCGAAGCTCCCCTCAATCATCTGAAAAGTGGACGAGAACATGTCGGTAAGAATTGAATATCTTTGTTTTGGAAACGAAGCCGATATAGCGGCCATTGTCATCGACTACGGGCAGGCTCCACGCGCCGCTGTCCTCGAACAGGTCCATCACCTTGTCCATCGACTGGCTGACATTGATTTTGGCAGGCACGGCAATCATCAGTTTGCGCACCGAAAAGCGTTTGTAGAGGTCGGGACGGAACATGATATTGCGCACCTCGTCGAGCGGCATGATGCCCACCAAAATGCCCGTCGCCTTATCGACCACAGGAAAAACATTGTGGCTCGAGCGCGAGATGATTTTGACCAATTCGCCGAGTTTCATCTCGGGATTGACCGTTTCGACATCTGTTTCGATAAAATTTTCCATTTTCAACATCGACAGCACAGCGCGATCTTTGTGGTGCGTCATCAGTTCGCCTTTTTGCGCCAAACGCATGGCGTAGAGGCTGTGCGGCTCGAACAAAATGATTGTGAGATACGACACTACCGAGGTAATCATCAGCGTCATGAAAAGGTCGTAACCGCCTGTGAGTTCGGCAATTAGGAAAATGGCGGTGAGTGGTGCGTGCATCACGCCCGACATTAGTCCAGCCATGCCCGCAAAGGCAAAATTTTGGCTCGGAATGCCGATTCCGAAGAGATTCATCGCTGTGGCGACGGCAAAACCCGTGATACAGCCCACAAAAAGGCTCGGCGCAAAAATTCCGCCTGTGCCGCCTGCGCCGTTGGTGGCCGCCGATGCAAAAATTTTAAAAAAGACAATCAGGCTCAAATAGAGAATCACCACCCAAGTTTCGGCACGATAGGCGTAGAATGGCGACTGGCGGAACACCTCGGACACCTCGCCCGAAAGCAGCGACGCGATGGTGTCGTAACCTTCGCCGTAGAGCGGCGGAAAGAAGAAAATCAGCAGACTGAGCATAGCACCGCCGATGGCGATTTTGCGGTACGGTCGGTCGATTTTTTTGAAAAATCCTTCGAGGCGGTTCATGCCGCGCGTGAAATAGAGCGATACCAAACCGCACACCACGCCCAAAACGATGATGAACGGAATGCGCCCAAGTTCGAACGGCACAGCGTTTTCGAAGCGGAACATCGCCTCGCTGCCCATCATCAGGTACGAAAAGGCGTTGGCTGTAACGCTCGAAATGAGCAGCGGCACAATGGAGGTCATTGTCATGTCGAGCAGCAGCACCTCGAGCGTGAACATCACGCCCGCAATCGGCGCTTTGAATATGCCGCCGATAGCACCTGCCGCGCCACAGCCCACCAAAAGCATCAGCGTTTTTTGGTCGAGATGGAACGCGCGCCCCAAATTCGACCCGATGGCCGAACCAGTCAGCACAATGGGCGCCTCCGCCCCGACCGAACCGCCAAAACCGATGGTAACCGCACTCGCCACGATGGACGACCACATATTGTGCACCTTAATTATTGCCTTGCGCTGCGAGATGGCGTAGAGAATTTTGGTTACGCCGTGGCTGATGTCGTCTTTCACGATGTAGCGCACAAAAAGGCTCGCCAGCGTGATGCCCACAGCAGGCAACATCAGATACCAATAGTTCAGTTCGTCGGTAGGGAAGAGCGATGTGATGGCGTGCTGTATGAGTGCGATGATGCTTTTCAGCAAAAATGCCGCCACGGCACACGCCACCCCCACCAAAAAACTCAAAATCAGCACAAAAATAGACTCTTTGATGTGTTTTTCGCGCCACATCAAGAGTGCCATATACTTTTCGTGCCAATCGATTTTTGCCATCAATGTGTTTTTATTTCTGATTTCTGATTTCTGGTTTCTAATTGTTTCTCAAAATTGCTACCGCAATTTTTGTTTCTAAGTTTCTTTGTTTCTAATTGTTGAATTTGAAATTTGAAATTTGAAATTCTGAAATTCTGAAATTTTCTACAATTCCAAATCGCCATCGATGATTTCGTGCCACGGCAGACCGCTTTCGGCGACTTTGGCCATGAATGGGTCGGGGTCGAACTGCTCGACATTGAACACGCCTGCACCACCCCATTTGCCCGTGAGAAGCATGTAGGCACCCGTCATGGCAGGGACACCAGTGGTGTAACTAACTCCCTGTGTGCCAGTCTCTTTGTAGGCTTCTTGGTGGCTGCAATTATTGTAGATGTAGTAAGTTTTTGGGCGGCCATCTTTCACGCCTTTGATGCGGCAGCCAATCGAGGTGTAGCCCGTGTAGTCGACACCGAGTTCTTCGGGGTGTGGCAGCACGGCTTTCAAGAACTGAATCGGCACAATTTCGTGGCCTTCGTAGTTGATTGGCACAATGCTGGCCATACCGATATTTTGAATGACACGCAGGTGCGTCAGATACTCTTGGCCAAAAGTCATCCAAAAGCGCGCACGCTTGATGGTGGGGAAATTTTTGACCAGCGATTCCAACTCTTCGTGGTACATTAGGTACGACTCGCGCACCCCAATTTCGGGATAAGTAAGCGGCTGGTGCACCGACAGCGGCGCAGTTTCTTCCCACTTGCCGTTGAGGTAGTAGCGGCCTTTTTGCGTTATCTCGCGAATGTTGATTTCGGGATTGAAATTGGTAGCAAACGCCTTGTGGTGGTCGCCAGCGTTGCAATCGACAATATCGAGTTCGTGAATCTCGTCGAAATGGTGTTTGGCAGCGTATGCCGTATAGACGCTGGTGCAGCCTGGGTCGAAACCGCAACCGAGAATGGCCGTCAAACCTGCTTCGCGGAAGCGGTCGTGATAAGCCCACTGCCACGAATACTGATATTTGGCTTCGTCGAGCGGCTCGTAGTTGGCAGTGTCGAGATAGTTGCAGCCCGCCGCAAGGCACGCGTCCATAATGTGCAAATCTTGATACGGCAACGCCAAATTCATCACCAAATCGGGCTGAAACTGGCGCAACAGAGCCGTCAGTTCAGGCACATTGTCGGCATCGACCTGCGCTGTCGCCACCTGCACGCCGTAGCGTTTGGCAAGTTCGGCGGCAATGGCATCGCATTTCGCTTTTGTGCGGCTCGCAATCATTATTTCGGTAAACACTGCGGCATTTTGTGCCAACTTGTGCGCGGCAACGGTTGCTACGCCGCCTGCGCCAATAACCAATACTTTTCCCATGTTCGTTCTGTTTTTTTCGATTGCAAAGATACGCATTATTTGCGACAAATGCGCTGTTGGTAGTTTAACTATTTTTTACTACCTTTGCCGAGATATGAGGCGACTTTTTCTGACAGTAGTTGTGTGCTTTTTGGTTGGCGGATTGCTGGCCGAACCGTGGCGCACACGCGCTTTCGACAGCCAAATTCGCACGCTGCAAGTGCGTTTGGAGGACGATGCGCTTGCACTGCCTGTGGTGGAATTACAGTCGGAACAGCGCGTCGAAATCTCGTTCGACGATATGTCGTACGAAGTGAAAAGTTACAACTACAAAATTGTGCATTGCAATGCCGATTGGACGCCATCGGTGCTATCCGAGGTGGAATATATCGACGGTTTCTACGACGGCATCGTGAGCGACTACACGCTCGCCACAAACACCACCGCACTCTACACGCACTACCGATTTTCGGTACCCAACGACGACTTGCGGCTGAAACTGTCGGGCAACTACGCCGTGCTGATAGCGCAAGACAACGACTTCGACAGTCTGTCGGCGGTGGCGTGCTTTTCGGTGGTCGATTCGCGCATCGGCGTGAGCGGCAGCGTGCGTAGCAACACCGACATCGAACTGGTGCGCCGCTACCAACAACTCGATTTCGACCTGAATACGGCAGGTTACGAGGTGCGCGACCCATTCAGCGAACTGAAAGTGGTGGTGCAACAAAACCGCCGCACCGACAACGCCGTCGCCGACCTGAAACCGACCTACACATCGCTATCGACGCAGAGTTACAAAAGCAATCGCCGACTGATTTTCGAGGGCGGAAACCAATACCGCAGCATCGATTTTTCGTCGGAATATACCTACGGCGCAGGTATCGAGCGCATTGTGTTCGAGCGGGGCGACTTTCAGGTGTGGCTCTCGCCCAGCGGCAAGCGTGCCGACCGTGGCGTGGCGCAAGGCGACGATGCCAACGGCAATTTTCTGGTCAATCGCCAAGGTGCCGACGACAGCGACAGCGAAGCCGACTATATGTGGGTCAATTTTGTGCTGCCCGCCGACGAGCCGTTTTTCACAGGGAGCATCTACATTTTGGGGCAGTTGTGCGGCAATGCCATCGACGAATCGTCGCGTATGGACTACGATTTTGCGGCAAAAGCCTATGTCAAATCGCTCTATCTGAAGCAAGGCGGCTACAATTTTCAGTACATCTATGTGCCGAAAGGCGAAAAAACTGGCTCGCTGCAACCCATCGAAGGCAGTTTCTGGCAGACCGAAAACGAATACAACATCTATGTCTATCACCGCGCATGGGGCGAACGCTACGACCGCCTTGTCGCCGTGAAAACGATTTATTTTTAGTAGCAAGAAAAGATTTTAAGAGCATAGAAGATAGAGCATAGACAAATTTAGTGTGAAAGTCTATAAAGTGGAAAGTCTATAAAGTTGAAGACGCGAGCACTTTAGACATTCGATAATTCAATAAGTAAATAATTGTATTGTAGGGACGCACCGAGCGCATCCGAACAATTCAACAAATAAACAAATCAACAGTTCAACGATTCAACAGAAACCATCACCAATGCATTAAACTCATCAACTAATCAACCAATCAACTCATCAACCCAATTTGAAATACCCTTATGATGAACAAAAAATCTACCCTATTTTTGTGCGGAATGCTTGCGATGGGAAGCGCATTGGCACAGACGCACCAACTGGACAGCATTGTGCGCACCGACGCTTCGGCCACTTACAAATTTGTGCCGTCGTACAACGGTTCGCAGCAAACCGATGGCTACACGCGCTATATTCGCAACGGCAATGCGTGGGAAAACGACACAAAAGTCGCATTCCAACGCAACGAAAACAATATCGACACCGCCATCACCACCTGCCTTTGGAGCGACGGTGAATGGGCGGAAACCGAAAAAGAGGTGTTTGAATACAACACACAAAACCAACTTTTACACCACACCATTCAACAAAACAGCAATGGCGTCTGGCTCGACTCCATCAAAACCGAATATGGCTACGATACCAAAGGAAATTTGATAATTACCATAGATGCCAAAGCGCAAAACGGCGTAATGCAAAACAAAAAGAAAGCCGAATATACCTACAACGAGAACACCATCACAATCCTAAATTACACTTGGAGTGGCAATTGGAAAGTTGCCAACAAAACCAACGATACTTACTCCAACGACACATTGGTGCAAAGTGTGTATGAATTTGCCAATAGCGGTAATTTCACAATAAGTTACAAATTAGAATACACATACACCGCCAACACAAAAGTCGAAAAACGCTACAACTACAATGCCACCGGCGACCCAGAGTGGGAACTCGCAGCCGAAAAACGCTATGTATTCAACGATGCAGGGCAAGAAACTGGCTATTGTTACACTATTTTTGGCAATAAAAAAGACAGCACCACGCACGCCTACACCGCCCACGGTGATTTGGAAAATTATACCAAATACGATGCTGCCAACAGTTGGAGTAAAATGCTCGACGAAACCTACCAACACCGCGACATACTGACCGAAAACTGTATTGGAGCAGCGTTTGCGCAGCAACACATCACTTCGGCAGGCAAGCACACCCAAGTATTGAGCAGTTACACGCTTGCAGAAAACGGCACACAAAAATGCCACGACACCTACTACATACACGCACTGTACCCAACTACCCTGCCAACCACCGACGCACCATTAGAGGTTGTGGCGCACGACGGACGCATTTTCTGCGACCAACCCATGCGCATCTACACGCCCAGCGGCCTCGATGTTACAACGCAAAACGGCTCGCTGCGTGGCATTTACATCGTAAAAGTTGGCAGCCGAGCGACAAAAATCGTTGTGCGGTAGGCAAAAACGAAAATTCAGGAAAAATAGTCGGCAGCCGAACTATCGTTTGGCGAGCGTAAACTGGAATCGGTTGTTCGAAGTGCTGTGAAACACCGTGCGCCACCGCCGAACGGGGTCGGGCAAGGTGTCGTAGCGTTCTTCGGCGCAATCGTAAGTGCCAGCACGCTGCACAAGACTGTCGGCAAACGCTGTGTGGTCGTCGGAACGGAGCAGTTCGGCATCGTTGCGGCTCATGCTGCCATAGTTGTAGGTGGCGGGATATTCAATATAAAAGGTGTGTACATCGAAAGCGAAACGCTGCGCCACGGCCGCCATCTCGTTGAGCGATTTCAGCACATCGTCGCGCTGGTAGTCGATTCGGTACGGGCCGTCGTCGTCGAAATGTATGGTGAGCATCTGCGTGCGACTGCGGCCACGCAGCGTATTGCTGCTTTCGCGCACCGTGCCATAGTTGCGGCGTAGCGAGCGGCGCATTTGGTGTTTTGTCATATCGAAATAGGACTGCACATCTTCCACAATGTTGTAGTTGATGGGGTCGTTTTTATCGTTTTTGCAAGCGGCAAACAGAGCCGCCAACGCCATCAAAAGCAGTATATTCGCCGTCTTTTTCATCGTTCGTTTTCTTTATTTTCTGCAAAAATCATACCATTATCTCTGCTGCAAAGATAAATCACTTTTGCGACATAGGCAAAAAATGCGCGCGTCGGTCAGTTTTTTTTCGTAACTTTGCACAACTATACCAACAACAAAAACGAGCAAAATAATCATGGCAACAGAATTTCACTACCAGCCGATGTTCCCGCTGGGCGAGGACAAAACGGAGTACTACCTGCTGACGAAAGATCATGTGTCGGTGGGCGAATTTGAGGGCAAACCTATTCTGAAAATCGAAAAAGAGGGCTTGACAAAGATGGCAAACGCCGCCTTCCGCGATGTGTCGTTTATGCTGCGCCGCTCGCACAACGAGCAGGTGGCCAAAATACTGTCGGACCCCGAAGCCAGCGACAACGACCGCTATGTGGCACTCACTTTTCTGCGCAATGCCGAGGTATCGGTCAAAGGACAACTGCCTCTGTGTCAGGACACTGGCACGGCTATCATTCACGGCGAAAAGGGTCAGCAAGTGTGGACGGGCTACTGCGACGAAGAGGCGCTTTCGCTCGGCGTGTTCAAGACCTACACCGAAGAGAATCTGCGCTATTCGCAAAATGCGCCGCTCACCATGTACGACGAGGTAAACACCAAATGCAACCTGCCTGCGCAAATCGACCTCGAAGCCACCGAAGGCATGGAATATCGATTTTTGTGCGTAACAAAAGGCGGCGGCTCGGCCAACAAGACATACCTTTATCAGGAAACAAAAGCGCGCATACAAAACCCCGAAACGCTGGTGCCGTTCCTCATCGAAAAGATGAAAACGCTCGGCACAGCCGCCTGTCCGCCCTACCACATTGCGTTTGTCATTGGCGGCACATCGGCCGAAAAAAATCTGCTGACTGTGAAACTGGCTTCGACGCACTACTACGACGCGCTTCCGACCTCGGGAAATGAGTACGGACGCGCCTTCCGCGACATCGAACTGGAGAAAAAAGTGCTCGAAGAGGCACACAAAATCGGACTTGGCGCACAGTTTGGCGGCAAATATATGGCTCACGATGTGCGCATTGTGCGACTGCCACGCCACGGCGCAAGTTGCCCCATCGGCTTGGGCGTGAGTTGCTCGGCCGACCGCAATATCAAGTGCAAAATCAACCGCGACGGCATCTGGATCGAGAAACTCGACGACAATCCGGGCGCACTCATTCCTGCCGAACTGCGCAACGCTGGCGAAGGCGATGCTGTGAAGATAGACCTAAACCAGCCGATGAAAAACATTTTGGCGGAACTGACCAAATATCCCGTGGCAACGCGCTTGAGCCTCAACGGCACTATCATCGTGGGGCGCGACATTGCCCACGCCAAACTGAAAGCGCGCCTCGATGCGGGCGAAGACCTGCCGCAATACATCAAGGACCACCCGATTTACTACGCTGGGCCCGCTAAAACGCCTGCTGGCATGGCTTGCGGCTCGATGGGACCGACCACCGCAGGGCGCATGGATCCGTATGTCGATGAATTCCAAGACCACGGCGGCTCGATGATAATGCTGGCCAAAGGCAACCGCAGCCAAGCGGTAACCGACGCTTGCCAAAAACATGGCGGTTTCTACCTCGGTTCGATAGGCGGTCCAGCGGCCATTTTGGCGCAAAACAACATCAAGAGCATCGAATGCGTGGAGTATCCCGAACTCGGTATGGAGGCGATTTGGAAAATCGAAGTGGAGAAATTCCCAGCGTTCATCTTGGTCGACGACAAAGGCAACGACTTTTTCAAACAACTGAAACCGCGTTGCGTGGGCAGCAAATAGCGTTGGAGTAACTACAAAAACAAGAGCGGGGTGCAAAATTGCGCTCCGCTTCTTGTTTTTAGTAGCAAGATATGAGTAGCAAGTCGCAAGATTTGTAGGGACGCTCCGCGTGCGTCCTTTTTTGTTGATTTGCGAATTTGGTTAAGAGAAAAAAATTGAATTTCTCCACACCAAAAAATTGCATTTGTTATTGGGCAGTACCGTTGATTATGGGCAAACATACATACGCAAAAAAAATAATCGAAAAAGTTTTGTTGTTTCGACAAAAAGCAGTAATTTTGCGCCCGAAATGTAGCCACGGGATGTAGCTCAGCCCGGTTAGAGTACGCGTCTGGGGGGCGCGTGGTCGCTGGTTCGAATCCAGTCATCCCGACAAACAAAAACGGCGGAGTTTAGCGCAGTTGGTAGCGCGCTACGTTCGGGACGTAGAGGTCGGGCGTTCGAGTCGCCTAACTCCGACAAAATCAAGGCGTTAGGAGAAAAATAAACCTAACGCCTTGAGCCGTTTTTAGGGGCAAAAGAACTGCTAAAAACGCCCTTTCCCTATCTTGTTTCTTACGAAAAATCGCTATTGCAGTACGCCAAAAATGTAGTGCGATAGAGCGCAAAGTAGTGCATTATAGCGCGAAATCCGTGAGCAATCCGTGAGCAATTTTTGCAAAAGAGTTTCAAAAGTATGGCAACAGTAAATTTATATTTCGACGATAGGCGACTGGCAAAGCACGGTAGGTCGCCAGTTAGAATCGCTATTCGGTGCAACAATTCGACATCGATGCTAACAACGAGCGTTTGGCTCGAAAAGAATCAGTGGGACGCAAGAACAAATAAAGTAATCGCTTGTCCGAACAAAACGGCATACAACAATTATCTTACACAAGAGTTGCTGAAAATAAATGAAGCGATTGTTGTGGTGTCGAAGCGTTGCGAGAACCCAAACAGCATAACGGCTGGGGAGTTGAAGCAACTTGTTATGGAGTATCTCTACCCCGAGCCGCAACAAACGGCGACCTTTCTCGAACGATACCTGCTGTTTATGAACAAAAAGAGTGGACGCACGCAAGAAATTTACCGCACCACCTACGAAAAAATTATTCAGTTCGATAAGAATATCAAACAGAAAACCTGCGAAGAGATAGATAAACACTGGCTGTCGGACTTCGATAGTTTTATGTCGGCGACCTGCACTACAAATACAAGAGCGATACATCTACGCAATATCAGAGCCGTGTTCAACGACGCTATCGACGACGATGTTACAACATTCTACCCTTTTCGCAAATTCAAAATCAAACGAGTAGAAACAGCCAAACGCTCGCTGACAGTAGAACAGATGAGAAAACTTTGGTTTGCTACTGTTTCCGACACGGAGAAAAAATATCTCGACATATTCAAACTGACATTCTTGCTCATTGGTATCAACTCGAAAGACTTATGCTATTTGAAAGGAATAACCAACAACCGCATAGAGTATAACCGTGCCAAGACAAAAAGACTTTATTCGGTAAAGGTAGAACCCGAAGCGGCTGAAATCATAGAGCAGTATCGCGGCAAAAACTATCTACTCTCTATTCTCGACCGCTACCAAAACTACGAGGATTATCGTAAAAGACTAAACGACCATATCAAAGCCATTGCCAAAAGAAACGGTCTCCCAAGCGTAACTACCTATTGGGCAAGACACACTTGGGCGACCATCGCTGCCGAGATTGATATACCGAAAGAAACTATATCGGAGGCTCTCGGGCATCAACTGGGCAGTAGAATAACATCTATCTATATCAACTTCGACCAACGCAAGGTTGATGAAGCCAACAGAAAAGTGATTGACTATTTGCTGTATTCTTCCAGTAGCAACTCTAACGATTTCTGAACAATATAGTACATATTGCTAACATTGTTTGCTGCTTCAAAACCATCTGCGCTGTGGCGTAGATTGGTTTCGGCATAATGCAGAGTTACCTCTACCAACGACTTTACTATGTCGGGGTTTTGCTTTATTATGTTTTCCATAATACTTATTTTTTAAGATTAACAATTCTTACACCCATTGCCAAAGTTTGGCAGTGGTTTGTATTTGCCGATGCCTGTGAATATAAGCGCACTGCTTGGTGGCGGAACGCTCGTTTTCTTTTCTATTTTTCTACTTTTTCCCATAACTCGTTAAATTTGCGGTTGAGCCACACAAGCAGCAGCCCGAGCCAGTTTGATAGATAGGACACCGACAGCGACAGCACAGCAGCGGCAATGGGGCTACAACCCGACCACAACAGCACTATAAGCGTTGCCCAAAACGATAGGCACTTGTGGCACTTACACACCTTTGCCACCACCGCCAAGACCAGCCGCCAAACCAATAGCCGTTGCACTTTGTCCGTGTGAATTGTGGTGCTTTGTCATTAGCATCACATCGGACGGAGTAATTTCTGCCATAGTCGTAACTCTTTTTTCCGCCTCTTACACCTTTGGCGATTGGTATCGAAAACGCTTGCCGCTCCGACACGACAAAGGTAGCCAACAACAACGCAGCAAAAAAATTATAACTTGTCATTTTTCTTGTCATTTTTCTTGTCGTATAACTTGGCGCACAACTTGTCATTTTCCCGAAAATAGGGCGTTTAGCACGCGTTCAACCTCATCGTCCAACTCTCTGAAAAAATAACTCTGCCGCCTACGCTCCCAATATCGATAGAGAATTGAGCAGATACTATTGCGGTGCTTGCGCCCTGTGAGCAGCAGCAGGTCGTCGGTGGTCAAGCCGTAACGCCGACACAAATTCACAATGATACACCGAGCGTCGCACGCCACCTGCGACCGACAACTACCAATAATCTCGCTCTCCGATATTTCGCACGCCGTAGCCACACTGCTCAATATCAGCCAAAAGAGTTCTCGCTTGTTCATAACGGAAAAATTTATAACTTTGCACTATTGCAATCACATAACATAAATGGCGCAACACAGCCTAAAACAAGGAGTTTTCACGCTCCCTGTCTTGGCGGTGTTGCGCCTTTGTTCGTCGCGAATGTGATTGCAAGTTATTTCGCAACGGAAGACAGGGGGCTACTTTTTTGCACCCTGTCTTGCGCTATGCTTCTTAACGATTGCAAATATACGCTAAAAAATCTTAAAAAGAAAATTAAATGCTCAAATACACTTTCATCACTTTCCAAGCGCACCACAAAACTATCAAGCCGATGAACGCCCAGCCAAGCCAAAAGAATGTGCGCTGAAAGCCGTTCATCTGTGCCACGATAACATTGTTGGTGGTCGTAACGCTGTCGGTGCGTATCACCGTGTCGGTGCGCAGGAACTCACGGTAGGCGGTGCGCCACTTGATTTGCTCAATATAGATGGTGTCGCCTCGTTGGCGTTCGCGCACGGTGTCGGTGTAGTGGTAGAAAATGCTGTCGCGCTGCACCTGCCGCACGGTGTCGGAGCGATACACAATGCGCTCTTGCGGCACTATGGTTCTGCAACTCGATAGGCAGACCACCGCCACAAAGGTAGCCGCCAACACGGCAAGCCATTTCAGCAGTCGCCACAACTCTTTGCTGTCGTCAAATTCGTACATATCAGTAGGTTTTTGTGAGCGTTTCAAAATGTAGGTACTCGTCTGTCAGCCGCTTCAATTCGTCCGTCAATTTCTCCCCAAGCGAAAAGCCGTTCAAGTACTCATCGACCGTTGTACGGAACTCGTCAAACGAGCGGCACACAGCCGTTGCGTAGCCTTGTGCTTTGAGTGCCGCCATCACGGTGCGCTGGCTTTCACTCACCACGCCTTTCTTGCCGTTTTTCATCTCGATATACAAGCCGTGCGCCGTTCCGCTTGGCACTGCAAGAAAAAGGTCGGGAACGCCAGCCAGCACGCCCTCCGCTTTCAGTTTGGCAGCCACTATGGCGTTGCGCTGCCCACCGTTCGGAACGGCATACAATAGCAGTCGTGGGTGTGCCAGCCGAAACCAACGCACGCACTCCACCTGCAACCTATGTTCATCGTTCCGCATTTCTAATTTCAGTGTTTCAGTGTTTCAGGATTCAAGTTTCAGGTTGTCGGTATCAACAAATCCTATAACCTCTCACCCTTAATATCCCGTAGGCGGTTGTCGTTTGGGGCAGCCAGCCACCTCGCAGCGGTAAATTTGGCTCT
>CAVBBP010000029.1:0-32829 GCA_963593685.1 Segatella copri | reverse complement strand
CGCGACTTTTCTTTGGTTCGTTTCTTTTGGTCGTCAAAAGAAATGAACGAAAAAACAAAAAAATTACTTACAAAACTTGATGTAACCTCCAAAAATGCGACAACATTTCTCCGAAATAGATTCGACCAACCGCTGGTTGCGCGACAACATCGACCGCTGTGCACACGGATTTGTGGTCGATGCCGACTTCCAAACCGCCGGCAAAGGGCAAGCCACCAATCGCTGGGAATCGGCGCGCGGCGAAAATCTGCTCTTCAGTCTGCTGCTCGAACCGACAAAAGTGCCTGTGGCACAGCAGTTTCTGCTGTCGGAACTGGTTGCGCTCGCCACCACCGACACGCTGCACGAACTACTCGGGCAGGAGATTCGCATCAAATGGCCAAACGACATTTACGCTGGCGACTGCAAACTGTGCGGCATTCTCATCGAAACGCTGCTCAATGGCAACCAAATGGCCAAAGCCATCGTCGGCATCGGGCTGAATGTGAACCAAACCGCCTTTGTGAGCGATGCGCCAAATCCCATCTCGATGCAGCAAATCGCTGGCCGCCCATTCGACCGCGACCATGTGCTGCAACTGCTCACCACGCGCATTCTCGACTATTACGACCAATTTAACATTGTGCAAGCCAGCCAATGGCAACAACGCTACGCCAACGCGCTCTATCGACACACTGGGCTGCACCCGTTCCGACTGCCGAACGGCAAAACTTTCCGCGCCGCCATCGACCGCATAGAGCCGACGGGACACCTTGTGCTGCGCAACGAAAAAGGCATTTTGCAAACTTTCGCTTTCAAAGAGGTGCAATTCGTTGTAGAGGCTTCTATAAAGAGTTAGAAGTGAGTAGTTTTTTTAATTAGGAGTGAGGAATTAGGAGTGAGGAGTGATGCGGCAAAGCCGCAATTTCAGATTTCAAATTAAACAATTAGAAACACAGAAACAGTGCGAAGCACGAGAATTTTTGCGATAAGTGAGCGCAGAGTCAAACTCGTTTGAACTATGCCGAACGGAGCAAAAATCTTGCGTAGCAGAAACTTAGAAACAAAAATTGCGTCAGCAATTTTGAGAAACTAGAAATTAGAAATTTATAGAATTCCCCGAAAAAAACGACCAACTATGAGCCGACTTATACCCGAAACCCTCACTTTTCGCCACACCGTGCCAGTGCAGTTGCGCTTCAACGATGCCGACGCGCTCGGACACATCAACAACAACGCCTATTTCGCCTTTTACGACATTGGCAAAACGACCTATTTCGATGCGGTGTATGGGCAATATCTGCCGCCGCACGAGATAGAGTGGGTGGTGGCACACGCCGAAATCGACTTTTTGAAACCGATTTTTCTGCCCGACACGATAGCCGTGCAAACCGCCGTGAGCCACATCGGACACAAAAGTTTCGATCTGGCGCAACGCATTATCGACGAAAAGGGCGAAATTCGCAGCGAATACCGCTCGGTGATGGTCGGCTTCGATTTCGGGCAAAACGCCGCCGCACCCATTCCGCAGGTGTGGCGCGACCGCTTTAGCCTTTTCGAAAGGCGCAAATTTTGAGTCTGAAAAGGCTACTTTTTGCCTTCTAACTGCTTGGCAATCTGCTCTTTGGCGGCTTCGTAACCCATGTTGTAGATGGCTTCGTACTCCTTGAAATCGAACTCGCCGTAGGTGTCGATGGCGTGTACCTCGATGAGCAGGTCGCACAGCGCATGGCCGGGCAGCGAATTGACATGCTGCACATCGCGCAAGCCGTAGAGCATCGCTTCGTAGGTCTTTTCGGCCTTCTTGTGCGTGAGCGGCAACACATCGATGCCAATCAGAAAATCGCACTTGTCGCGAATGGGCTGCGCTGGAAAATTGTTCAACATACCGCCGTCGATATACTGAATGCCGTTGATGGTCTGCGCCTCGAAAAACGACGGAATCGACGCCGACGCTACCACATATTCGGCCAGCAAATCGCCCGAACAGATGTACTCTGGCTCGGCTTCGGTCAGATTCATCACGCAGGCGCAAAAACTCTTCGGCAGACTGTCGAACGAATTATCGGGAATCAGATTTTTGAGCAGTTGGCGAATAGCGTCGAGGTTGTAAATGCCCGGATTTTTCGAGAAATGAAAGCGCAGCAGCGTCGAGTTGCGGTAGAGCCGCTCGTCTTTCACCACCTGCATAATTTCGGCAGGTTTGTAGCCATAAGCGTACAGCACGCCCACCAGCGAACCCATGCTGGTACCCGAAACCACCGAAGGTTGAAAACCCGCCTCTTCCAACGCCTGAATAGCGCCAATGTGCGCAAAACCCAATGCGCCGCCGCCGCTCAAAACCAAGCCAACCCGTTGTTCTGCAAAAGCATTTGTCGCCATAACCAAACCGATAATTAGTGTAGTGATAATTTTTCTATTCATCGTTAAATGTTGATTTTCAATAGTTTACCGCTCCAAGCCTCTACCGCCGTTTCTACGAGAGTGTCGGGCGCAAAATCGATCTGCTCTGTCTTGCCGCTCAACAAATCGACTGCCGTGCTGCCACGCTGCGCTGCCAACCCGAAATAGTCGAAAGCGTGTTGCGGCAGATTGATGCGCACCGATGCCGTTTGTTCCGAAAAATTGGCGATGCACAAAATCGCCTCACGACCTGCTGCACGCAAAAACAGATATTGCCGCTCTGTCTGCGGATTGACATACATCAAATCGAAAAAGCCGCCCTCGCACAACGCCCGCTCCGTGTGGCATAGATTCAGAAGTCGTTTGTAGAACTCCCGCAAATTTCGTGCCGAACCGTCGAGTTGGGCGGTGCTGCACTTGCCAGCGTTGTACCAGCGCGCCAACGACCCAACCGACCAGTAGTCGAAAATGGTGGTGCGCCCATCGCAGCCGCTGAAGCCTTCGGCGTCCATGCCGCGCTCGCCAAGTTCCTGACCAGCGTAAATCATCACAGGATTGGCGTTCATGCAGGCCGCCACCAGCATGGCAGGGCGACCTTTGTCAGCATCGCCAGCAAAAAAGTCGGAGGCAATGCGCTGCTCGTCGTGATTTTCGAGAAAATTGAGCATATTTTGCTGAATATCAGCCACTTGTTGCCACTGATGCGTGATATCGTGCGGTGAAGCACTGCCACAAATCACAGCGCGCAGGCAGTCGTAAAGCCCCACCTTGTCGTAGAGATAGTCGAAACCGCCCTCGTGAATGTAACTGCGGTATTGCGCTGGATTGTACACCTCCGCCACAAAAATCAGCGACGGATAGTGCCGTTTGACCTCGGCAATCGCCCAGTGCCAAAAGGCGACAGGCACCATTTCGGCCATATCGCAGCGGAAACCGTCGATGCCTTTGCTTGCCCAAAAGAGCAGAATATCGCGCATTTTCAGCCAAGTGTCGGGCAGCGGGTCGAAGTGCTGCGCGCCGCCGCCTGTGTAGTCGATGCCGTAGTTGAGTTTGACGGTTTCGTACCAATCGTTGCGGCTTGGCGAGGGCGAAAAGCAGTCGTTGCCAGTGGCTTTGGCAGGAAATTCGGCGTAACCCAGCGCATCGAACTGCGGCGCAAAAGGCGTGTTGGGGCAGTAGTAGAAGTTGTTTTGCGGCGAAAAATGCCAATCTTTGCGGTCGTGCAAGCCAAAATCGGTTTCGGGGCGCACATCGCTGTGGTATTGCCGCGCCACATGATTCGGCACAAAATCGATCAGCATTTTCAGCCCCGCTTTGTGCGTGCGCGCCACCAACTGCTCGAACTCGGCCATGCGGTGCGTCACATCGTCGGCCAAATCGGGATCGACATCGTAATAGTCCTTCACCGCATACGGCGAGCCAGCGCGCCCCTTCACCACGCCAGCATGGTCGGCACGAATGCCAAAAGGCGTGTAGTCGGTTTGGGTGGCGTGTTCTATCAGCCCCGTGTACCAAATGTGCGTTGCGCCCAGTTTCTTGATTTCGGACAGCACTTTCGGCGTAAACGAGCCGAACTTGGCGCACCCATTTTGTGCGATGGTGCCGTTGGGAACATTTGCGCCGCTATTGCCAAACAGGCGCGCGAAAATCTGGTAGATGACGATTTTATCCATGCCAAAACTAATTTTATCGAACAAAAGTACAACAAATTTTCAAAAAAAATGTGGCGACGGAGCAATTTTGCGCCTTTTTTTGTACTTTTGCAAACAAAAGCAGTGGGACGGTCTGCCGCGTTTGGCGCACGCCGAGCGAGGAAAGTCCGGGCAACACGGGGCAACCATGCTTCCTAACGGGAAGTGGGCCGCGAGGTTCAACACGCGTTACAGAAAGAAAACCGCCTACGGGCAAGGGTGAAACAGGCGAGGTAAGGGCTCACCGCTCCAATGGCGACACTGGAGGCTACGGCGCATCATGGGTTGAAAGGCCAAGCAGACCGACGCTACGAGAGTGGCTCCGCTCCATGTCGGAGGGTAGGCTGATAGAGGCAAATGGCGACATTTGTTCGAGATAAATGGCAGATATTCAGCGTTTTACGCCGAAACAGAACCCGGCTTATAGTCCCACTGCTCTTTTTTTTGAAGAAAACTATTGCAAGAGAGAAAAAATATATCTAACTTTGCCTCTTGTTCCGCTTGCGTTGTTTGCGGCGGAGTTTTTGCAGAAATAACCAAAAAAACATACCATGAAAACCTTAAAACTCTTTGGCGCGATTGTGGCCGTTGGCTGCGCCGCATTGTTTGTCAGTTGCGAAGAGAATTTCGGCAAAATTAAAGGCGAACATTGCAAAGTAACCGTTGAAGCAAAGTCGGGCGTCGCCATCGACGATGTGTGGGTTACGGTAAAGGAGAGTCAAACCAGTACCGCAACAGTTGTTTCGGCGGCTTCGTTGGGTACATTTGCCGTGCCATACAACTACAATGTCCACATTTCGTGGATTTCGGACGACAAACCGAAAGTGCTCTATTCGGCCGATGTGCCTGCACCGAGCCAGCCCAAAGAAACCATAAAACTGGCCAAAGGCGGCTACTATGTGGGCGGCAAACCCTTCCAAGCCGAATCCAATACGATAAGATAACAGCCAGTTTTCGTTAGAACTGCACAATTCTGCCACCGCGCTCATCGAGTGTGATGCGCACTTTTGTGGTGTTGTTAAGTCTTTCGCGCTGTTTCTGAATAGTCGCAAGATGTGAGAAAGTGAGAAGTTAGTAGTGAGTAGTGATGCGGCAGAGCCGCAATTTCAAATTTCAGTGTTTCAAATTTCAGAATTTCAAATTGTCGGATTAGCCCAATAAACTTAGAAGTTTAGAAACGAAAATTGCGATAGCAATTTTGAAAAACCAGAAACTAGAAACCAAAAATAAAAATTCAACGATTCAACAGAAAAGGGCGCACCGAGTGCGTCCTTTTTTTGTTGATTTTGTTTCTAACCCCTCCGCTTCGCTCGTCCCCTTACAAAGGGGACAGGTTCGCGCCCAACTTGGCTCAGTCCTCTCCCCTTTTCAAGGGGAGTACCCACGCAAGTGGGGGAAGGGTTTTGCTCAATTAAGAATTTTGAATTATGAATTAAGAATTTTCGCGCTCAACAGCGGCGCAATCTTCAAATAAAAAAATGTCTTTTGTCTTCATTCCCTATTCTATTTTCTATAAACGATAACCTATAAACGCTAACCTTTTCGCACTTTTATTATCGAAAAACAATAAAAACATTTTGTTATTCGCAAAATAATGTGTTACTTTGCAGTCGGTTTTTGGAACAATATAATCAACCAAAATAAAAAAACGCAATGAAAAAATTAGTTTGTGCAGTTATGATTGGATCTGCATTGGCCGCCACATCGTGCGGCAACCGCAAATTGGCGTCGGGCATACACTTCGACGACATGGACACCACCGCCTCGCCACAAGAGGATTTCTACCAATATGCCTGTGGCGGCTGGATGGCAAAACACCCTCTCACAGCCGAGTATTCGCGCTATGGCAGTTTCGACAAGTTGGCCGAGGACAACCAAGAGCAACTCAAAGGCTTGATTGTGGAACTTTCCGAAAAACAGCATGCCAAAGGCAGCGTGGCGCAGAAAATCGGCGACCTCTACCGCATGGGTATGGACACTGCCGCCATCGAAGCGCAAGGCGCAACGCCGCTGCAACCGCGTTTGCAGAAAATTGCCGACATGGCAAGCAAAAACGAACTCACAGCGCAACTGGCCGACTTGGCCGCCGAAGGCAATGCGCCACTTTTCGGCATCTTCGGCGAAGCCAACCCGATGGACAGCAAACAGCACATCGGCTGGGTGTGGCAGTCGGGGCTCGGCATTGGCGACCGCGACTACTATCTCGACGATAACGAAAAAATGCGCAATGTACGCGACAACTACACCACGCTGCTCGCAAAACTGATGACCATGTCGGGCTACGACCGCTTGGCTGGCGTGCAAGCCGACGAGATGGCGCAGAAAATTCTGGCGTTCGAAACCGAACTCGCCAAGGCGTTTATGGACAAAGAGACATCGCGCGACCCCTACAAAACTTGCAACCTGATGTCGATAGACGATTGGCAAAAACTCTGCACCGCCATCGATGCAAAAGCCTACATGACCGCCATCGGATTGGGCGAAATCGACACGGTGAATGTTGGGCAGGTGGACTACCTGAAAGCGTTGAACGGCATTGTGGGGGAAGCCGATTTGGAGGTACTGAAAGCCTATTTGGCGTGCGACTACATCAACAGTGCCGCACCATTTTTGAGCAGCAATTTTGTGAATGCTAATTTCGATTTCTACGGCCGTGTGCTGTCGGGGCGCGAAGAACTCCGCCCGCGCTGGAAACGCATTGTCGGTGTGGTCGATGGCTCGCTGGGTGAAGCCGTTGGGCAGATGTATGTCGAAAAGTATTTCCCAGCCGAAGCCAAAGAGCGTATGCTGCATTTGGTGGCCAACTTGCAAGCCGCTCTGCACGACCGCATTGCCGCCAACACTTGGATGACCGATTCGACCAAACAAAAGGCGTTCGAAAAACTCGATGCGTTCATCGTCAAGGTGGGCTACCCCGACAAATGGCGCGATTACAGCGGCCTCGATATCGTCGATGATAGTTTCTTTGCCAATATCGAGCGTGTCAATCGCTTCGAATCGGCCTACCAATACGCAAAAATCGGCAAGCCGTCGGACCCGACCGAATGGTATATGACGCCGCAAACGGTCAATGCCTACTACAATCCCAGTACCAACGAAATCTGCTTCCCAGCAGGCATTCTGCAACCGCCTTTCTTCGATATGAATGCCGACGATGCAGTGAACTACGGCGCTATTGGCGTGGTGATTGGCCACGAAATGACGCACGGATTCGACGACCAAGGCCGCAACTACGACAAAGAGGGCAACCTGAACAACTGGTGGAGCGAAACCGATGCCGCCAACTTCACGGCGCGCACCAAGGTGCTGGTCGATTATTTCGATGCCATCGAGGTGCTGCCCGGCGTATTTGCCAACGGCTCGTTCACTTTGGGCGAAAACATTGCCGACAATGGCGGCCTCAATGTGTCGTTCTTGGCACTGCAAAAAGCCAAAGAGCAAGGCACTATCAACGATGTGATGGACGGATTCACCGCCGACCAACGCTTCTTCATTGCCTACGCTGGCGTGTGGGCTGGCAACATTCGCGATGCCGAAATTGTGCGCCGCGTGAAAGAAGACCCGCACTCGCTTGGTCGCTGGCGTGTGAACGGCACACTGCCCCACATCGATGCCTTTGCCGACACTTGGCAACTGCACGAAGGAAACGCCATGTACCTTGCTCCCGATGCCCGCGCCCGCATTTGGTAAGGTCGTTCATAGACGAAAACAAAAAAGCAGGCTGATTCCATTGGAGTCGGTCTGCGCTTTTTTTGCTGGACTGTGCGCCAGTTATTTTGGGGGATTTCTATAAATTCCCTCTAGTCGTGCGGAATTTGCAATTTGTTCTTTCGTTGAAAAGTTGATGAGTTTTAGGTTTCAAGACCCCTTCTAATCCCCCAAGGGGGAGGTTATTTCTGGTTTATAGTTTCTAGTTTCTGGTTGCGGTAGCCAAACCGCCGCAATTATTATTCACTGTTTATTATGGTTTCCCAACCCCTCCGCTTCGCTCGTCCCCTTGCAAAGGGGACAGGTTCGTATCGTTGTTGGTCTTCTACATCTCCCCTTTTCAATGGGAGTACCCACGCAAGTGGGGGAGGGGTTTGAAACAATTTACAGATTTACAAATTTACAGATTGACGGATTTCCCAAATCCACAAATAACCAAATATGCAAATCAACAAAAAAGGACGCACCGAGTGCGTCCCTACTTTTAACTTTCCACTTTATAGACTTTTCACTTTCTACTTTTCATACTTTCACACTCGCTTAACTACTCTGCACGGATTTCCGACGGCGATGCTGTTGTCGGGAATGTCGTGGACGACGACCGAGCCTGCGCCGATGGTGCAATTATTGCCGATGGTAACGCCCTGCAAGATGGTGGTGGAGCCGCCAATCCAGCAGTTGCGCCCGATGGTTACGGGTTTGGCCCACTCTTGACGCGTGTTGCGCTCGTCAGGATTTGTGCTGTGGCAAGCGGTGTAGATGCTCACATTAGGGCCGATGAATGCGTCGTCGCCAATGCGCACATCGGCTTCGTCGAGTACGGTGAAGCGGAAATTGACAAACACGCGATGCCCTAAATGTATGTTGCTGCCGTAGTCGCATAGGAACGGTTGCAGTATGGTGCAGTCGTCGTGAAAAGTGCCGAGCAGTTGCTGCAAAATCTGTTGCAGTTCGGCGGTTTGGTTGGGCGGTGTGTTGTTGAAGCGCCACAAAATATCTTTGCACGCTCTGATTTCGCGGAGCAACGCCTCGTCGCAGGCATCGTAAACCTGCCCAGCGAGCATTTTCTCTTTTTCGGTCATTTTTTCTGATTTTTAGGTGTTTAATCGGAATTTTTAGCCCACAAAGGTAGCGCAAAAAGTCGGAAAAATGCGCCAAATTTTCGCTAAAAATACAAAAACAATAAAAAAATATCGAAAAACAATAAAAAGATTTGGCAGTTTCAAAAATTATGGCTTACTTTGCACCGAAAATAGATTGACGAAGATGAAACGCGTGCGAATTTTGTGTTCCCTATTGCTGATAAGCCTTTTTGTCGGCATTTTTCAGGAGACGGTGCAGTCGTTTTTGCAGGGCTTCAACTTGGGCTACAGCATCAGCGATTACGCCTTGGAGTCGGGCTTGGAGAGCAATGTTTTCACCATGCTCGATGTGCAGCAAAAGGCGACGCAGGTTGTGCCTACGCACACCAATTTGAATGACGGCGCGCCAGTGGCTGTGATGCCGTCGAGTGTGTCGGTGTCGGTGTTCTATCCGCAGGGCGAACTGCCCAAAACCACGCTCGAAAAGTCGATTGAGGTGTTTGGCACGGTGCTGAATCTGGTGGTTATCGGCGTTTTTGTCTATCTGATGGTGCTGCTCGCCAAAATCATACTTTCGTTTCGCCGTGGGCACTTTTTCGACGACCGCAATATTCACCGCATCAACATTATCGGCATCGGATTTTTGGTGCTTGGCGCAATGAACACGCTCTGGTCGGCCTTGAATGTCTATCTGGCTAAATTGGCGGTGTCGTTGGCCGATTACGACTTTTCGTACGCCAAAGTGATCGATTGGGACTACATCATCATCGGCTTTGTCATTTTGGTGATGAACGAGGTGCTGCGTTTGGCCACCAAGATGAAACGCGAGCAAGATTTGACCATCTAAAACGGAGAGAGAACTATGCCGATAATTGTGAATTTAGATGTGATGATGGCGAAACGAAAAATGTCGCTCAACGAACTGTCGGAGCGGGTCGATGTTACGCCCGCCAACCTATCGATACTGAAAACTGGCAAAGCCAAAGCAATCCGTTTCAGCACGCTCGACGCCGTGTGCCGCGCACTCAACTGCCAGCCAGGCGATATTTTGGAGTTTTCCGACAGCGATGCCGAATAACAATCGTTTGAGGGGGCTTCTATTTATCACGAGAAGAGTGGAAAGTGAATGAGGAGTTAGGAATTAGGAGTGAGGAGTTTTTTTGAATAAAGAATAAGGAATAAAGACAAAAGACGAAATAGTGAAAAAGTGTATAAAGTTGAAAGTAAAAAGTTTTTCATTTGAAGATTTGAAAATTTGAAATTTGCTGGCGACTTTTCTTTAATTCTTGATTTTGCTCACGCTCGGCAAATCAAAAATGAATTTTCGTTTGCGCTCGCTAAAACGCAAAATTGGTTCGTTTCTTTTGGTCGTCAAAAGAAATGAACGAAAAGAGACAAACGAAAAAACTTACTTGTGAAACAACAAAGAAATTTATAGAAATCCTCTAAAAACAAAATTTTTATCCTATGAAAAAGAGATTTTTGACGCTCGTGGCCACGACGGCCCTCTTTTGCGCAGCGGCATTTGCGCAGCAAGAACCGAGCAAAGGTTTCACGCAGTACACGCTTGCCAATGGCTTGACCGTCTATCTGTGGGAAGATCACAACCAGCCCGATGTGCACGGACGCGTGGTTTGCCGTGCTGGTGCCATCGACGAACCGAAAGAGTACACAGGTTTGGCGCACTACCTCGAACACATGCTGTTCAAAGGCACCGACCAGATTGGCGCACTCGATTGGGAGAAAGAGAAACCGCTCTACGAAGAGATTATTCGCTTGTACGACGAGTTGGCCGCAGTGCCGATGAAAGATGAGAAAAAACGCGACGAACTCATCAAAAAAATCAACGAAGTATCGATGCAGGCAGCGCAATATGGTGCCACCGATGACTTTTCGAACCTTATCGAAGGCATGGGCGGCGAAGGCTTGAACGCCTTTACCAGTTACGACCTGACCGCCTATTTCAACAATTTCCCCGCCTTCCAAATGGAAAAATGGCTCGAAATCAATTCGGAACGCCTGCGCAACCCGATTTTCCGCTCGTTTCAAGCCGAATTGGAAAATGTGTTCGAAGAGTACAACATGTATCAGGACTACAACGACACCCATGTCAGCGAGTTTATGATGGAAAATCTCTACAAAGGACACCCCTACGAGCGCGATGTCATTGGCAAAGCCGAACATCTGAAAAATCCGAGCCTTACGCCGCTCATCAACTTTTTCCACACTTGGTATGTGCCGAACAATATGTGCTTGCTGCTGGTCGGCAATTTCGATACCGAAACGGTGAAGCCGCTGGTCGAAAAATACTTCGGTCGCTTGGAGGCAAAACCGCTGCCCGAGCGCGGACAATACACTGCCACCGACTTTTCGGACAATCCGAAAATTTCGAAAAAACTCGGCTACTATCCCGAAATCGTTTGGGGCTACAATGGCGTGAAAAAAGGCGATAAAGACGAACTTCTCATCGACTTTACCCTGTCGCTGCTCAACAACAGCCACAATACGGGCCTGTTCGACAAACTGATGCTCGACGGCGACATTATGGCGGCTTATGCCGAAAGCGACTCGCGCCGCGACCTTGGTCGTGTGATGCTCATCGGCATTCCCTATTTCGATGTGGCACAAAATCGCTACGAATCGAACGCTGCCACCGAAAAAATGATGATGAAAGAGGTGGACAAACTGAAAAACGGTCAGTTCGAAGATTGGCTATTCAAATCGGTGAAAGAGCAGATGTTGCAGCAAACCACGCTGATGTTCGAAGAGTCGGACAACAAAGTGAATATGCTCACCTACGCCTTTGCCTACAACGAACCAGTCGAAAGTTACTTTACGCTGGCCGACCGCATCAACGCCATCACACGCGACGATGTGCAACGCTGCGCCCAAAAATATCTGTCGGGCAACCACATCACCATTGCTATCGAAGAGGGCACGCCCAAGAAGAACAAACTGAAAAAGCCGAACATCAAACCGCTCGACCCGCCAAAGGAGAATGTAACGGCTTACGACAAAAAAATCAAAGACATGCCTATCGGCGAGGTGAAAGAGGAGTACAACAACTTTGCCGATGTAACCAAAACGAAACTCTACGACGATGTTACGCTCTTCTGCACCAACAACAAGAAGAACGATGTATTCTCGCTGACGCTTAAATATGGTGTTGGCACCGACAAAATGCCGAAACTTGCCTACGCTACCGAACTGATGAACACCGCTGGCGTAATGCCAAACACCGATGCGCAGAGCCTGCGCCGCCAGTTTAGCGAACTTGGCGCTTCGTGCACCTACGCCGTGAACGACAGTTACTTCTACATTGTGCTGACAGGCGACGAGAAAAATCTGGCGGAAATCTGCAAACTGATGGCGCGCCAAACGCTCTTCCCAAAACTCGACAACAAGCAACTCGAAAGCGTTATCGGTGGCGTAATTAGCAGCCGCTACACCGAGAAGAAAAATCCGAGCGTTGTGTCGTCGGCATTGATGGAATATGTGCTTTACAAAGACAAATCGCACTACATCGACCGCATCGATGTGGAAGACATGTACAAAGTGTCGGTTACCGACGACGGCGAAGTGTCGGTCAACTACCTGATAACCATCGGCGACCTGACCAAGAGCATTATCGACGCTACGAACTACGAACTCGAAATTCACTTTGTGGGTAAAACGCCAGCCGCCGAAGCCGCCGAGATTTTCAAGAGCAATCTGCCGCTCAAAGAGGGCTTGACCAAGAGCGAATCGCCCGTGATACGCGACCGCGCCGAATACGACAAACAGACGATTTTCTTCTTGCCAAATGCCGATATGCAACAAGCCAAAGTCTATTTCTATGTCGATGGGCAGCCCTACGACATAGCCGACGATGTCGATTACGAAGCGTTCAACCAGTATTTCAGTGGCGGATTCAGCGGACTTGTGATGAACGAAATTCGCGAAAAACGCTCGATGGCCTACACCGCCTACGGCTACATGGCCACGCCCGAGCGTCAAGGCAAAAAGAGTTATCTGATAGGTTATGTTGGCACGCAGGGCGACAAGGTGGCCGATGCTATCGATGTATATCTCGACCTGCTCACCAATATGCCGCTCTATCCCGAGCGTTTGGAAAACATCAAAACTTACCTGCGCCAGTCGTCGCTCACCACCAAACCGTCGTTCCGCTCGAAGAGCCTTGTGTTCGACCATTGGCAGAAACTTGGCTACACTGACGACCCCGCCAAAGTGAATATGCCGAAAATCGATGGCTTACAATTCGAGCAAATCAGCGCATTCTACGACAAATTCATCAAAGGCAAACCGATTGTGGTGGTCATCACTGGCGACCCCAAAACCATCGACCTGAAAGCCATTCAGTCGAAATGGGGCAAAGTAACCAAACTCAACACCTCGCGGCTGTTCAAAGGTGGCTTCTAACACGCTGAATATCAAAACATTGTAGAGACGCAGTTCCAACTGCGCCTCTGCGTGTTTTTTCTGAATGGAAAGGTTATAGTTTATAGGTTATCGTTTATAGAAAATAGAATAAAGAATAAAGACAAAAGACAAAGACTAAGACTAAAACCAAAGCCTTTCCCCCTTCGGGGGAAACGGGAAAGGGGGCCACAAAAAAATTAAGAATTAAGAATGAATAATTAAGAATTAGGCGGTAACCACAACCAACTGCAAATAACCGAATAACCAAATCAACAAATAACCAAAAACAAACCTCACAGACCATCACCAATGCGTTAAACACTTCAACTTATTAACTTATCAACTTTTCAACGACCGATCAACCAATCAACCAATCAACTGATCAACCCAATCTGAAATTTTCTCTATGGAAAAGACTCTCGTAATCATCAAACCGGGCGCAGTACAGCGCGAACTGGTGGGCGAAATCATTGCGCGTTTCGAGCGTAAAGGGCTGCAACTGCAAGGCCTGAAAATGATTCAACTCGACGACAAAATTTTGGCCGAGCATTATGCGCACCTCACCGACAAACCATTTTTCCCGACTATCTGTGCGTCGATGAAAGCATCGCCAGTGATAGTCTGCTGCTGGGCTGGCGTCGATGCAGTGCAGGTGGTGCGCAACATGACGGGCGTTACCAATTCGCGCAATGCGCAGCCGGGCACCATTCGTGGCGATTTTGGCATGAGTATGCAGGAAAACATCATTCACACCAGCGATTCGGTCGAGAATGCCGCCATCGAACTGGCGCGCTTCTTCAAGCCCGAAGA
Source organism: Segatella copri (assembly GCA_963593685.1). GTDB lineage: Bacteria > Bacteroidota > Bacteroidia > Bacteroidales > Paludibacteraceae > W0P28-013. Next base: position 18,737 of record CAVBBP010000029.1, on the reverse strand, counting down.
GATGTTCGACTACGCCCAAGCAACCCACAATTTCGTCTATTCAATCAGCGAAAAGTGATGCGTCGGTTTCTGTTTCTGCTGGTTGGTGCGCTGCTGTGTGCGCCGACAGTTTCGCTGCGTGCGCAAACGGAGCAGCCCGATTCGCTCTTTACCGACGATTTGGACGACATCGACGCGATGAAAGAGGCTGCCGATACCATCGATCTGTTTGACAACGATTCGTCGTATCTCTACAGCAATCCAGCGGCGGAGTTGTATCGCTTTTCGTGGACTTCGCAGCGCATCAATCCCTATAGTGTGAAAATCGACAGCATTCCCGATTCGACAGTGGTCGATGTCAGCGGCTTTGTTTACCCAACGGCCAGCAATCGTATCACCTCGTCGTTTGGTATGCGCCGCTATCGTTGGCACTATGGTACCGACATTGGCATCAATATCGGCGACACCATTTTTGCCTCGTTTGGCGGTTGCGTGCGCATTATCGACTACGAACCGAAGGGCTACGGCCGCTATGTGGTCGTTCGCCACGACAACGGTTTGGAAACGGTCTATGCGCACCTGTCGCGCGTGCTTTGCCACCTCGACCAAGAGGTGGAGGCGGGGCAGCCCATCGCCTTGGGCGGCAATACGGGACGCTCCACAGGGCCGCACCTGCACTACGAAATCCGTTTCTTGGGCAACGCTTTCAACACCACCAAACTCATCGACTACGAGAACCGCACGGTGAAGCAAAATCCCTATATCATCACGCTGGCCGACACCTACAGCCACAACGCTGCGCTGAAAGAACTGGCCAAAGCCAAATACCACAAAGTGCGCGCAGGCGACACACTGTCGGGCATTGCGCGGCGTTACGGCACCACCGTGTCGAAACTCTGCCAACTGAACCGCATCAGTTCCAAAAAAATCTTGCGCATCGGACAGTCGATTCGATACCGATGATGCGGCAGAACCACGATTTCAGAATTTCAGAATTTTTAGTCGCAAGATGTGAGTCGCAAGTAGCAAGAACAGTGAGGAGTTAGGAATTAGGAGTGAGGAGTGATGCGGCAAAGCCGCAAATTAGAACTTTGACTAAAACGAAGACGAAGACTTGGGCGGTGAGCCTGTCGAACCGCAATCTTCAAATTTTCAAATCAATAACTAGAAACCAGAAATTAGAAATAAACCTCACAGACCTTTATTGATGCGTTAAACTCATCAACACATCAACTTTTCAACGACCAATCAACCGATCAACTAATCAACCAATCAACCCAACCAGAAATCACTTTACGAACTTTATAACTTTACAAACTTTCACACTCCATGAAATACGACTTGGCAATTATCGGTGGCGGGCCTGCGGGCTATACGGCGGCGGAGCGCGCTTCGGAGGGCGGCTTGAACGTGGTGCTTTTCGAGAAGAACGCACTGGGCGGTGTCTGCCTTAACGAGGGCTGCATTCCCACAAAAACGCTGCTCTACAGCGCAAAAATCTACCAAAACGCGCAAAATGCGGCGAAATATGGCGTTGTGGCCGAAAATGTGGCGTTCGACTATGCCAAAATCTGCGCACGCAAAACAAAAGTGGTGCGCAAATTGGCGGCTGGCATCCGTGCCAAACTGCAAAAAGTTACGATTGTTTCGGGCGATGCAAGCGTAAAAAATGCCGATGAAACCGTGCAAATCGACTGCAACGGCACTTTGTACGAAGCGGCGTATCTGCTGCTCTGCACAGGCTCCGAAACTGCCATTCCGCCCATCAAGGGTGTCGAAAACGGCGCATTTTGGACGAGCCGCGAGGCGTTGCTGGCCACCGAAATCCCCGAAAGTATCGTCATTATTGGCGGTGGTGTTATCGGGTTGGAGTTTGCTGGACTGTTTTCGGCGTTGGGCAGTCGCGTGGCGGTGGTGGAGATGGCTACCGAAATTTTGCCTGGTATCGACGGCGAAATAGCGGCTCTTTTGCGCGCCGAATACACCAAACGCGGTGTCGATTTTCGCTTGGGCGCAAAGGTGTCGGAAATTGCCGCTGGAGAGGTAAAATTTACCGATGAAAACGGCGAAAATCGACTTTCGGCAGCCCAGATTTTGCTGTGCGTTGGTCGCCGCCCAAATTTACAGGGGTTGGACTTGGAAAAACTGCATTTGGAACGCTTTCGCAATGGGCTGAAAACCGACAGCCAGATGCGCACCTCGAATCCGCTCATCTTTGCCGCTGGCGATATCACAGGTTTTTCGATGTTGGCACACACCGCCGTGCGCGAGGCCGAAGTGGCTGTGAATCAACTGCTTGTCAAACACGATGTGATGTGCTACAACGCCGTGCCGGGCGTGGTCTATACCAATCCCGAAGTGGCTGGCGTAGGCGCAACCGAAGAGGCGTTGCGGGCGGAAAACACGCCCTACACGGTTCGGAAACTGCCGATGGCCTATTCGGGGCGGTTTGTGGCAGAAAACGAGGGCAGCAACGGACTTTGCAAACTGCTGCTCGACGCTGATGACCGTCTGATTGGTGCGCACATAATCGGAAATCCAGCGTCGGAACTGATTGCCACGGCAACGCTCGCCATCGCCCAAAAACTGACCGACATCGAGTTTGCCCGCCTGATTTTCCCCCACCCATCAGTCGGCGAAATTTTCAAAGAAACGATTCTTAAAAATTAGGAGTTAGGAATTAGGAGTTAGGAGTTTTTTTAGTGAGAAAGTGTGAAGGTGTGAAGGTGTGAATGTAGGGACGCACCGAGTGCGTCCGAACGCTTCAACAATTCAACGATTCAACGAATAAACAATTTGAAACTCTGAAACACTTAAACTCTGAAATTAACGCAAGTGCGTCCCATTATGAAAAAGAAAATCAAACAAAATCTGGCGTTTCGCTTTCGGCGGTTTTGCCGCGCGAAGTACGCCGCGTTTCGCTCGCTGCACCGCGAGGTAACGGTTGGTCGCGTGGCGGCCTACATCACCGATTTGCAGTTGGCAAAGTCCCAAAAAACAACCGCAGCGGCCTGTCTTGTGGCGGCACTGCTGTCGCCTCTGACGCTTATGGCCGACGACGACCCCGACGCTTTCGATGTGCAAAATCTCTCCGAAGTGGCGGTTGTGGCGGTGAAGCAGCAGGTGGCGAGCGATGCGCTACATGTGGTGGCGACTATCACTGCCGAGCAACTCCAAGCCTTCCCCACAACCACTCTCAACGAACTTCTCGATTATCTCCCCGGAATCGACATCCGCACACGCGGTGCCAATGGTGCGCAAGCCGACATTTCGATGCGCGGCGGCACTTTCGACCAAGTACTGATTCTTCTCAACGGCGTGAACATTACCGACGCACAGACGGGACACGCCAATCTCGACATTCCCATCGATTTTTCTGCCATCGAGCGCATCGAGGTTTTGCGCGGCACATCGGTGTGCCAATTCGGCTTGTCGGCGTTTAGCGGCGCTATCAACATTGTAACCAACGCCACGCCGCAACGCTCGGTGAAAGCGGCTCTGCACGCTGGCGACTTCGGATTTTTTGCGCCGAAAATCGATTTTCGCTATGCGCTGCCCAAGTGGCGGTTCGAGGTGTCGGCCGACTACAACCAATCGACTGGCTACACCGAAAATACCGATTACAAGTACGCTAATCTCTACTTCAACGCGGCTTGCGACGACGATTCGCTCTCGGGGCAGTGGCGCGTGCAGTTGGGCGGACAACTCAAAAATTTCGGCAGCAACTCGTTCTATTCGCTCAAATATCCCGACCAATTTGAAGCCACAAAAACGCTGCTCGGCGCGCTTGCGTGGGAAAAACGCTTCCAGCACACCGTGTTGCAGTCGTCGCTCTTCTACCGCGGCCACTACGACCGCTTCGAACTTTTTCGCGAGGGCAGCGTGGAGTCGCCAGCGTGGTACACGGGACACAACTACCACACTACCAATGTGGGCGGCGCCAATTTCAAAGCGGCGTTTCCCTACCGCATTGGGCGCACAGCAATTGGTGCCGAACTGCGCAACGAACACATTTTCAGCAATGTGCTGGGCGACGATCTCGAAAAATCGCGCCGCGTGCCTTTTGCACCCGATTCGGTGCGTTTTACCAAATCGAAAAATCGCTTGAATGTCAATTATTTTGTCGAACAGGCGTTCTATTTTGGCAATTTTTCGGCATCGGTGGGCGCATCGGGCAACTACAACACGCTTTTTCACCACAATTTTGCCTTCACTGCCAATCTCGGCTACCGTTTCGATACCGATGGCGGCGTGTTTGCAAGCGTTGGGCGTGCACTGCGGCTGCCAACTTTCACCGACCTCTACTACCAAAGTGCCACGCAGGCGGCCAATTCGCACTTGCAACCCGAAGAGAGCCTCACTACCGAAATCGGTGCACATTGGAACAAAAAAGGCTTCCGCACCAGCCTGAACGCCTACTATCGCATTGGCCGAAATCTGATTGACTGGGTGAAAACGCCTGATGAAGAGCGGTGGCGCAGCGTGAACCACACGCGTGTCGATGCGTTTGGCGGCGAGGTGTCGCTGGCGTATGCGCACGGCTACTGGCTGAAAAATATCGAAATCGGCTACGCCTACTGCCAACTGACCAAAGATGCGGGCGAACTGCTCTCGAAATATGCGCTCGACTATCTGCGCCACAAACTCACGCTCAATCTCGCACACGGCATCTACAAAGGCTTTGGCGCAAGTTGGCAGTTCGCTTTCCAGCAGCGCGAAGGCACCTACACCGACATCGACGGCGCACTGCAACGCTACAAGCCTGTCTATCTGCTCGATGGCCGACTTTTTTGGCAAAACGACCGACTAAACATCTTTGTCGAGGGTAGCAACCTGCTTGGTCTGAAATACTACGACTACGGCGGCATACTCCAGCCCGGTCGTTGGCTCAAGGCAGGCATCTCCGTTCGTTTCGATATGTGATGGCTCTGTGCGCAGTCAGTCGGCGTGCGTGTTGGCCTTCACTATCGCTTTCAGCGTGTCGAACACACGGTCGATGGCTTCGTCGTCGCGCTGGTGCTTGGTAGGGTAGATGTCTTCGAAAAAATTGTGCTGCAACGCCTTGGAGCAAGTAAGAAGTAATTTTACCTCCATGTCGTTGCGTTTGTACATGTCGTAAACATTTTGCTTGCTGCGACCTATCATTCGTGCAAATTCCACATCTTTTATACGCCTTTCTCTTACAGTCGCTTTCACAAGTTGGCCTATATGAATCTCTTCTGTTCTCATAACTCTCTAAATTACAAATAATTACGGCTCGTTGTGTTTCTGAAAAATAAGATTTTACGATATTTTCGGTAAAAAATTTCTTTACTATAAGAAAAAAGTGTAACTTTGCAGCGGCGCAAATTCGACCAAGAGTGCATTTTTTGTTTGGAAAAGTGAAAAGTTTTACTTGCCTTTGCCAAATAATTACATCTCAAAAGTTGAATCTGCCCACTATTGTTTAACTTTTTTAATCTTTTTTCAACTATGAAGAAATTTTTTCTCTGCTCTGGGCTGTTGCTCGCAGCAGCAATTGTGGGCGTCAATGCTCAAAACAACTTGGCGGAAAAAATGAAGTACAATCGCAGTTCGCTCTCTACTTGGATGGTCTATAACCCAGCCGACACCTTTGTGAACGAACTTCGTACCGCTTTTTCCGACATTCCGTGTCCCGACAAGTACGACGATCACAACATCGACATGGAGAGCCGTTTTCTCAGTGCCGAAGATCTGAAATTGAAAACCGTTTGGGGTGCTGTGCTTTCGACCAAAGCGCAAGAAGAGAACCGCGACTCGTTGCTCGCCTATCTCAACAGAAACAATGTGGCAAAAACGCTGGTAGCCAAGTGGTTTGGTTTCTACAAAAACAACCAGCAGAAGTTCGATGTCGATCTGCTTGTTGAGCGTGGCAACTACAACGCTTCGGAACTCGACATCGCCAAAGTGCGCAACACCGTGCGCGGCGAGGGTCTTCTGGCCGATGCTGGCGAAGAGTTGATCGGCAATACCTACATTCTGATAAACGACATACAATATGTGTCGAAAGAGGAGCAGATGGAGTTGGCAAAACTTATTCTGCAAACCACAGGTGGTGCCGTCGATCTGGTTCTCAACATGCTGTCGGGTGACAACTCGAACGCTACCGAAGAGATGATGAAAACGCTGATGAAATTTATCGAGCCGTATGTGGGCGGATTCAAGGTGCGTACCTACTCCTACCTCTACCGCTTGCAGTGGAACGACAGCATTGCCAACATCTTCTACGACAAATACTATACCGAAACGGGCGACCCCGAAAAGATAGCCGCTTTCCTTGCCGACTCTACCACTTTCCGCATGGAACCAGCCGCCTACCAATATGAGTACGCCGCAAAATCGAAACTGAAAGGCTCGTACGACCAGAAGGAACTTATCAAACTGGTTACCACGCGCTCGCTGGATAACAACATCGCTTCGCTGCAAAAACAGTACGAAGACTTCAAAGTGAAAGCCCCGATTATCAGTGTCGAACTCGACAAAAAAGGCAAAGTGGCGAGTGTAACGGCTCAAATTGGCGAAAAAGAGGGTATCGACAAAAAGAGCAAATTCCAAGTGCTGCAAATGGAAATCGACGACAAAGGTCGCACCAAATACAAAAAAGTAGGCACGCTCAAAATCAGCGGCAAAGTGTGGGACAACCGCTACGGCGCAGCCAGCGAAAAAGAATCGGGCTCCGAACTGACAGCCACCACATTCAAAGTAACTTCGGGTTCCAATTTCTACCCCGGTATGCTGATTATCGAAGGTCAATACAGAAAAGCAATTGAATAATGAAAACAAAAAAAAGTTTAATGCTTGCGTTGGGCGCACTATTGTGTGCCTCAACGCTTTTTGCTCAAAGCCGCAAGGTTGAGCAAGACACTTACAAATGGCGCTACGAATTGCAGGCCGCTGTAGGGCAGGCCTCGCAGGGCACCACCATCGTGCGCGTGTGGACATACGCGCGTAACCCAAATTTGGCTACGGCACAAGCCGCAAAAAATGCAGTGCACGGCATCATGTTCAAGGGATTTCCCGGACAAAACGGCATTGTAGGGCGCGCGCCAATCATCGACGACCCGAATGTAGAAACGCAAAATGCCGCCTATTTCGACAATTTTTTCAAAGATAGCGGCCTGTTTCAACGCTATGTGTCGTTTGTAGGCAATGGCGTGCCAGACCAAGTAATAAAGGTGGGTAAGGAGTACAAAATTGGCATTGTGGTTGTGGTGCAAACCGACCAACTGCGCAAACGCTTGGAAGACGATGGCATCATCAAGTCGCTTGGCACAGTGCTTACTGGCAAAAAACCGACCATCATGGTGGTGCCGAGCAATGTGTGGTGCAACCAACACGGCTACATGACCAAATACGACAATTTGGGTAAAACCGAGTATGTACCCGACTACGAAAAAGCGTTGGCAAGCGACCCCGACCTGCTGCTGGCTATCAGCAAGATGAACGAACTGATGGCACGCGAAGGTTTCCCGCTGAAAAACTTGGAGTCGTCGCTGAAAACGCTCAAAAACCAGTCGGCCGAAGACGCTATGCTCGCCAGCAAACAGGGTGCCGAAGTGGCTGAATCGCCCGTCGACAAACTGAAAAAGACCGCCAAAGCCGACATCTGGCTGCAACTGACATGGAGCATCAACTCGTTGAAAGGCGGTAGTCAAAAATCGCTCACCTTCAACCTGCAAGCCCTCGATGCCTATACCGACAAACAGGTGGCTGGCTCGTCGGGTACAGGCAATCCGACCTACTCCTCGACAGTGGAGATACCCATTTTGGTCGAAGAGGCCATTCAGGGACACATTCGCCCATTCTGCGACCAACTGATGGACTATTTCACTACTTTGGAAAAAACTGGGCGTGAAATGGTTTTGCGTATCAAGGTTTGGGACGATTTCGAGGACGGATTGGAATACGAAGTCGATGGCCGCGAATTGAGCGAAATCATCGAAGAGTGGGTGGCCGAAAACACTGTGAACGGCAGTTTCAACCTGAGCGATGCCACCGAAAATATGATGTTGTTCGAACAGGTGCGTATCCCGCTGAAAAACGAAAAAGGACGCGATTTGGACGCACGCAGTTGGGCACGCGATTTACAAAAACTCTTGCGCGACAACTACGGCATCGATGCAAAATTGATGATGCAGGGGTTGGGACAAGCACAACTGGTTATAGGAGGAAAATAGTATGAAAAAGTTAGCCATCGCATTGTTGAGCCTCGTCTGCCTGTCGGCTACTGCACAAAACAAGCAGGGCAAAGCAGACGACTTCGGACGAATCTGCCTGACGGCGTTCATCTCGCCCGAAACCGATATGCCACAGGCTGCGCAGACAGTGCTACTGAACAAACTGCGCCAAGTGGCTGTGAAAAATGGCATGGCTGGAGCCGATTTCAAATCGCGCTTTATCGTAACCGCCACAGTGAATGTGCTTACCAAGGACATCACACCCACCGCGCCGCCTATGCACGCCTACACACTGAACATCGATTTCTATGTGGGCGATGGTGTCGATGGAACGCTCTTTTCGAGTACCTCGCTCACCGTGAAAGGCGTTGGCGAAACCGAAGCAAAAGCCTATCTGGCAGCACTGAAAAATGTAAAGGTGAACGACCCGATTTTCAAACCATTTTTGGATAAGGGCAAAAACCGAATCATCGAGTATTACAACGCACAGTGCGACTTTATTCTGAAATCGGCACAAACCGCCGCCGCACGCGACGAGTACGATGCTGCCATTCTGCAACTGCTGCAAGTGCCCGATGTCTGCAAAGAGTGCTACGACAAGTGCATGGCCGAAACGGAAACTATCTTTTTGCAAAAGATAGACCGCGACTGCCAGATAAAACTGAACCGTGCGCGCAGCCTTTGGCAAGCCAATCAGGACGATGCCACAGCCGAAGAGGTCAATGCCATTCTGCTCGAAATAGACCCGAAAGCACCGTCGTACGACCAAGTGCGCGAACTGCAAAACGAGGTCTTCTTGGCACGCATCGAGCGCGACTGCTTGGCCAAACTTGGACAAGCGCGTAGCGCATGGCTGACCAACCAAGATGCTGCTTCGGCCAAAAAAGCAAACGCCATTTTGGCAACCATCAATCCGAAAGCGCCGTCGTATCGCAAGGTAGAGGCGTTGCAGCACGAGATGAAAGAGACGCTTCGCCGCGAGGCCGAAGAGTATCAGCAGGCTTTGGCAGCGGCTGCCGCCGCCAAGCAACAGCCCGCCACCCCCGCTGCACAACCCGAACAGATCACTGCTGCTGCAGCGGAGCCTGTAACACCAGCACCGATAGCCATTCAGGAGCCTGCCGCTCCCGCCGCTTCGGAAATGTCGGTGGTTGAGGCGGCCAAGAAAGCCGCTGCTGGCGTGGTAAAAAGTAATCCCGACTCGGTATTGTCTATTCTGAAAGGCTCGTCCGATTCGGCAGGGTCGTATAGCGTAAACTGGTGGTAATTATGAAAAAGTTCGTTTTCATCGGATGTTTTTGTGCGGCGTGCCTGTCGGTTTTTGCCGCCGAAAAGGTTGTAGATAAGGCTGGTCGCGCGCCCAAATGGGTGGGCGGCACAGAACAGGGCTTTTTGATTGTTTCGGGCGAAGGCGGCGATTTGGAAACCGCCAAAGATGTGGCTTTTATGGCGGTACAGAAAGAGATTTTGCTCTCTATCGCTGCCGAAGTCAAAGCCAACACCTCGCACACGCTTGTGGACGAAACACGCAACAACAGTTCGGACATTGCCTCGCTCTATATGTCGAAAGTAGAAACCAAAGGCGCAAACATTCCGTTTTTGCAGCGTGTAACGAAGTCGAACATCGCCGACTCCTATTGGGAAAAACTCAAAGATGAGAAGCGCATCTATTACCGCTACCACATCAAATATCCGTTCAGCAAGTTCGATTTGGAGTACCTTGTCGATGCTTTCAACGAGCAGGAACGGAAGTTGGACGAGCAGGTGCAGGCTTTTGCCGACGACGATTTCACAGCCTACAATTCGATAGAAGAGATGACGACGCGTGTGTCGGAACTGCGTATGTTTCGCAAGAGCCTGATGGACGGCGACCGCCGCGTGGCAACCTGTGGCACAATACTCGACCGCTACACATCGCTTCTGGGCGACATCACACTGCGCCCCATCGAGGTGTCGCGCGAACAGGTGGTGTTTGCACCATTTTTTGGCGGTAAGCAACTGACTACCAACAAAAAGCCCTCGCTGAAAACCAACTGCCTCACGCAGATGGCATACGCCACTCAAGACGGCTTGTGCGTGGTCGATTTCGACTTTGCCACGGCTTGCTATCCCGACGAACAGAACTATTTGGAAGTTGTGTTTGCCGTAGATTCAAAAAAAATATCCCAAAAATTTTTCATCAAGTAGAATCAAATTTTTTTAATGTTTAACCCTAAAAATCAAGGAAAAATGAAAAAAGTAGTTTTATGTTTGGCAGTCGCTATGGCTTTGGCGGCTTGCGGTACGAAAAAACAGGCCGCCTACAAAGGCGATGTGGCTGTAACCGTGCCTTGCTCGGGCAAAGAGTACAGAAGCACCAAAGACCAACTGCGTGCTTTGGGTACAGGCTATAGCACCAGTCTGCAAGTGGCTCGCGACAAGGCTTTGGTGGCTGCTCGCGCCGAATTGGCCACACAAATTAATGTGTTGATGAAACGCGTTACCGACAACTACGCGTCGTCGTACGAAATGGGTATGGACGAAGAGGTGAAAGGCAAATACCAAGACCTCGCACGCCAAGTTGTGAACCAAGAGTTGAACGGTACCATCGTTATTTGCGACGAAACGCAACGCACACAAGACGGCAAATTCCGCTGCTATATCGTGGTGGAACTGGCTGGCACCGATGTGATGACCAAAGTGGCAAACAAAGTGCGTAACGACGACAAACTGCGCATCGATTTCGAGTACGAACGCTTCAAACAAGAGTTCGAGAAAGAGATGAACAAAATGGAATAATCAAATCTGTTTTCAAAAAGTTGCTACGGCCACAGTTTTGTGCCGTAACAACTTTTTTCGCAAAAATTACGAGAGTCAAGATGCTTTTTCCTGCCAAAATCGGGGAAAAGAGAGAAACAACTTAACCAAACTACACTCATGGGACTATTCAACAAACAACGCACCGATGGTATCACCTACGACGGTCAAGGAATTGAGCGCAAAGGCTTGATAGATGTCATCAAATACAACGGCGAAGCCGACGAATTGGTATGGAAATTTCCGTACGACAATTTGACCACAGGCGCACAACTGATAGTGAACGAAAGCCAAGAAGCCGTCTTTTTCAAAGGTGGCGCAGTGGCCGATGTGTTCGGCCCCGGTACACACACACTATCGGCCAACAACATACCGATTTTGCAAAAATTGGTCAATCTGCCGTTTGGCGAACGCACACCATTCACTGCCGAAGTGTGGTATGTGAACAAAACAGTGCGCCGTAACCTGAAATTTGGCACGCCGCGCCCCGTCGATCTGCTTGACCCACTCTATCAAGTGTCGGTGCCCGTGCGCTCGTTTGGCGAATATGGTATCCAAATTTCCGACTCGGCGGCGTTTCTTGTGCAGATGGTTGGCACACTGCACCTAACCACCAACGACGACATTATCGACCAGTTCAAATCGCTGATTGTCAGAAAATTGTCGAGTTGCATCAGCCGCTATGTTACACAAAACAACATCACCATCGTCAAGTTGAGTGCCTACTTGGACGAGGTGTCCGACTTTGTGCGCAACGCCATCAACGAGGAGTTTGCTACCTACGGTTTGCGCATAACGAACTTTGATGTTGCCTCTATCAATTTCGACAAGGACGACCCGAATGTGGCGCAAATTCTGCAAGCGCAAACCAGCGCTTCGGCCATGGATTTCGAGTCGATGGCACTGGCTCGCAAGCGTGCACGCGAGGGCTACACCTACCAACAGGAGCAGCAGTTCGATGTTATGCGCGAGGCGGCTGGCAACGAGGGCGCAGGGCAACTGATGGGCGCAGGCATGGGGCTTGGCATGGGCTTCGGCATGGGCGGCGCATTTGGCTCGCAGATGGGGCAGATGGCTGGCGTGATGGGCGCAGGCGTACAGGCTGGAAGCGTTCCGCCACCACCACCAACAGCGGCTGCATTCCACATTTTGGTGAACAACGCGCAACAAGGTCCGTTCGACATGAACGCACTGGCGCAAAAGGTACAGAGCGGCGAACTCACACGCGACACCTTTGTTTGGAAACCGGGCATGGCACAATGGGAAAAAGCCAGTGCTTGCGCCGAACTCACACCGCTGTTTGGCACTGTTCCACCACCGCCACCACCAGCAATGTAACGACAAAGAAAAAATTTTGCTCCTAAAATTTATAGATTATGAAAAACAAAGGTTATAATACAGCCATTTTGGTGGCGGGCATACTGGTTGCTGCCACCACAGGACTTTTTCTGCTGCTGAAGCCCGCCGAAATGTCGTTTCTCTACAAATTCAATTTCGGGCTGACGCTTGCGTTGGAAATCGCACTCCCGCTGTTGCTTGCATTCACCAAAACACGCAATGTTTCCACACCATTCTATATTGTGGTTTGGACCTACGGCATACTTTTCTTTCTGTTCAGCGTTGGCACAATGTTGCTCGTTCATCTTTTTGCCGTGCCGGGCGCACTGGTTTCGGAAGACATAGCGAGTGCCAACTCGGTGTTGTCGAAAACCTATTTTTCCATTCTGATTATCGCCACGGCCGTTGTGGCACTGATAGCCACGCTGCTCTACAACGCTGATGTGGCGCACAAAAATTCGGTTCAAAGGCAGCAAGACGAGCGCAACCGCCAGCAAGATTTGTACGGCAATATGAAATTTATTGCAGTGGGTTACCAAAATATCTGCACTACCAAGATGGTGGGCGATACTTCGGTCGATGGGCGCGACTTTCATAAGTTGGCCGACGCGATGAAATTCCTTACGCCAAATGTGATGCGAAACGCGATGGCTATGCAGAAATTGGACGAAATTCTGAGTCGAAGCAACGAACTGAAAAACGCTGCAGAAGCCGCCGAGGGCGACAAGTTCATCGAAGTGGACAAGAGCGTCAAACGGTTTGTGCAGCAGGCTGTCGAAGAGATTGGTATAGTGAAAAATATGGCACGAAGTTAATATGGCAAAGTTAGAAACCCTGAAATGTTCCAATTGTGGCGGCCCGATAGGCCTCGACCAACTGGATAAATGCCCCTACTGCGGCGGACAAAATTTCATTAAGTCCGAAGTGGATCCGCTGCGTATCGACGGCACGCGCATGTCGGAGTACATCAATTTCTTCAAAAAGAAGTCCGACGACAATCCGAAAGATACAAACGCGCTCTTTGCGATGGGCTTGTTCTACCTGCGCTTGCAGAATTACGAATTGGCGCAGCGCAACTTTAAACAGGCGGTCGATTTGTCGCCGATGGAACCCGATATGTACTACTACTATGCGCTGTCGCTCATCGCTGGTCGTTCGCCAAAGAACATCGAACACGACGAGGCGCGTCGCATCGAAGAGTGGATAGAAACGGCCATCAAAATGCAGCGCAAACGCAAATACCTTGCACTGATGGCGTTTGTGGCACAAGGCGCATTTGTGAGCAACGGTCTGCAAAGCAAAGAGCAACCCGCCGAACTGGTCAAAGAGGCGTGCAGCATTGCGCCCGAGGGTGGCGAATTGGAAGAGATTGAGGAGCATGTGCGCCTGACCGACCCCAAAAACCAACTCTTTTTCAGTAAGTTGCGTGGCGGCAGCACTATCGACGATTCGGGGCTCTATCGCAAAAAATACAATATGCGTGCCTATGTTTGTCCCGCCTGCGGCAAACAGGGCGTGCTGTCGCGCAACGACGACGGCAGTTACAGTTGTTCCAACTGCAACAATCTATTCTCAAAACCGCCCTACGGCAGGTTAGACGCATGTGTCTGCTATTTTCCAAGTTCTCGCGATTACGGTTTGCACGAAAAAGAGGACAAAATAACCGCACTGGCTTCGGTGGCGGAGCGCCGCAACTTCTTCGAAAATCTCTGGGAACCAAATGAACCAGAAGTGCTGTCGTTGCCGCGTTGGCCTATCGGCAAGTTGGTGAAAGGGCTTATCACGATGCTGGTGCTTACCTTTATATTTTCGTGGATAGCGGGCTGTTCGGGGCGTATTTTCAACGCCTACGAGATAGCCGACCACGGCGTGGGCAAGACCCGCAAAGAGCGTCAAGCCATTCAAGAGGCGCAGCAAAACGACAGTTTGGTGCTGACCACCGACTTGATTCTGATTTACGGCTACAAAACAATCGACGCAGAGGGCAAACGCTCCGATTTGGTGTGGGGACGCCCCGACGAAACAGTGCAACGCCCATTCGAAATCAAGTATGTGGAACGCTCCAAAGAGACACTATTCTGGTTCTTGCTGATGCTTTCGCCCTTGCTTGTGTTCCTCATTTGCCAAACCGTATATTTTGCCAAATGTAGCAACAGCCGAAAACGCACCAAACGGCGGAACGCAGCCAACCGACAGGCCTACGAGGATGCGTTGGATAGGTTCTACAACCGACCGACAGTGAACGATTATGTCAATTTCTGCGCACGCTTTTTGGGCAAAAAAGGCTTCGATGGCATTGGCGACCCAGTTACCAAAACGCTACAAGACCTTAATATCGACGAGCGCGATGTGGCGGGCAAAATCTATCTGCTGAATTTCTTCCGTTGCATCGACAACGACGATAATTTGATACTCGATCCCGAGCAAGTGTTGAGCGCGATTTATTACACCATCGTCATTCCGCAGCGCGACAAGGTTACCTTTGTAGAAAAACGCTGGAACACACTTACCAACGACCTCGACGGTTACGACAAGGAGACTGTATTCTACAAAAATATCAGCGGCATCAAGGAGCAGTCCGACTGGATACGCTTCAAATTTGTGGGTGGTACCGAGCGCAAAATAGCGTCGCAGTGGCGCGCCAATGTGCTGCACTACCAGAGCGAAAGCCCGCAAGATATTTACAGTTACTCCATAACGCGCACTGGCGACCAACAGGAGTTCTTGCAAGCCATCGAAAAACTTGTAGCAGCCTACCAAAAGTAGAGCGCAACTGATATTAGGCGGCACCCGAAAAGCCTGAAATAGAGTAGGGAAAGAAACAAACGAAAGCCATTTTTTATGAAAAAGAGAATTTTTATTTCGCTGTGCGTTGTCGCAGCACTGTGTGCAAGTTGCACGAAGAGCAATCCTTATTTGGGCAAAATTCCCGCTTTGGCCATTGCCGCTGACGAAAAATGTAAAGAGTTGACAATCAAACAACGCGAAGGGGATTACAAGAAGTTCGGGAAAAAAATCGACGAATTGCATGTCAAAACCAACAAAAAGGTTGGTGACGAACTTCAAAAGGTGGTTGCGCGCCCACTGCCGTTTGTTTGCGCCGACGATCTCGGCTATACAGTCGATTCTGTCTTTATATCTACAGCCAATTGGAGATATATCGAAGTGGAAGTGTACGCCGAATTGACACAAGCGATAAGCACTCCTATTTCTTATGGGTATAGTCTATTCGATGATTATGTTATTAGCCGCCAGATTGGCTACAATACGCAGAAATGCATCGCTTGTAATGCGCAGTCGCAGTGCATTGATGCGGCAAGACCTGTACAGTTGCCGTCAAGCATCACGCAGTGGTATTATGTGAAATTGCCGAAAGGTCAAAAACTCGTTACTTACCACATTCTCGATGCACGCAAATGCGCCGATTTCGACCATCTCGAATTTGTGGACGAGGCGACATACAAATCGCAGCGTTGAAGCGTATAGGATATAATGTGTCTTGAACCTTGCAATTTTTTAGCAAAACATTTTTTTTGAAAAAAATCTTATTTCAAAAAAATATTGTAATTTTACAGCACCATTGTTTAACCCTAAATTAAAATTGTATGAAAACAAATTCTGAAATCAGAGCCTTGGCTCGCCAATCGTTGAGCGGCAACTGGACTATGCCAGTAATTGTTATGCTGCTGGTTTTTGTTCTTTCTGCCGTGCAGAGCATTCCGTACATCGGCTTCTTGTTGAGCATTTTTGTTGTGCTGCCCGTCGGTTTCAGTGTGGAACAGTTGTATCTGCGCTTTGTGCGTGGCGACAAAAATGGTCTTGTTGGAAAAATGTTCGACTGTTTCAACTGCTACGGCCGCGCGCTCGGCACCGTATTGCTGACAACCATCTTTGTCTTTTTGTGGTCGTTGTTGCTGTTCATTCCGGGCATCATCAAGTCCTACTCCTACGCGATGACCTATTACATTGCGCTCGACAATCCCGAATTGGGCGCAAACGACTGCATCGAACGCAGCATGAAAATGATGAAAGGACACAAAGGCCGTCTGTTTCTGCTCGATTTGAGTTTCATCGGCTGGTTCCTGCTCGGACTGCTGACGCTTGGTATCGCTCTTCTGTGGGTTGTTCCTTACATTCAGACAGCACACAGCCATTTCTACGAGGAGTTGAAAGCCGCCGAAGAGGTTGCTGTACCAGCAGAATAAATTTCCGCAAGACGAATAAAACGATTGTAGGGGCGCACACATTGCGTCCCTACTAATTTTGTTGGAGTATCTTTAATCTGCCGAAAAGAGGGCTATTTCCACCGAACTTTCCCCGTGAGGCCGCGTAGGGCAGCGTAGGCGATGTAGATGGGGTAGATTGCGCTCAAAAGGGGCGTGTGGAGTAGCAGTCGGCGTTGCTGCGTAAAGGGCAGGAAAAGGGCTAAAAATGCCGTATCTATCGCAAATTTTGCGCCGAAAGCAATGAGAAACGGCACAAGTGTGGCAAACTGCCAAAAAATGCCGATAAAATCGGCTAAAATCAGCAGCGACACGCCCAAAACAACACACGCCACGGCAATGGTTGCAGGGTCGGTGTAGGCGGTGGCTTTGGAACTCCATCGCGCACGCTGGCGCACAAACCGACCGAGCGTAGCCTGCGGCTGCGTGGTTACCACGGCGTTTTCACTCTTCAAAAAAGCGATTTTACCGCCCATTTTCTTCACGGCGTGCAGCAAAAACAGGTCATCGCCCGAAGGCGTGCTGTCGTGCAGTTGGTCGCTGCAGACCTGCCACACCTGCTTTTTGAACGCAAGGTTTGCGCCGTTGCACATGATGGGCTTGCCTATGCCGCATGCGCCCGCCGTCGATGCTACCAGCGAGGCAAATTCCAACGCTTGCAGTTGCTGAAACAGCGTGCCGTTGTGCGCCATTTTCACGCTGCCAATCAGCAAATCGGGCGCATTTTCGGCAAAAAAATCGGCGATTGTTTGCAGATGTTTCGGCGGCAGTGTGCAGTCGGCATCGGTGCAGACAATGGTGTCGTGGTGCGTGCGAGCAATGGCTTCGCGCAGGGCGTTTTTTTTGCCGTTACCAACCGTGTCGAAAGTGTGTGCAAAAGTGTGATTTTGGCAGAATTCATCGAGAATTTTTGCGGTGGTGTCGGTCGAGTGGTCGTTGGCAAAAATCACCTCAAAATCGGGGTGCGTTTGTTGGGCGATTGTCGCCAAAAGGTGCGGTAGATTGTCGGCTTCGTTTTTGCAGCAAACAACGAGCGAAATGGGCGTTTTCATCGGCGTTTTTTCGTCAAAATGCGGCAGCCGCAGCCAGCCGATAGCAAATGCAACGACTATCAGCGCATAAAGCCCAACGAAAATGTATGTTGCGATGGATAAAACGACCATTTTACCACACTTTTTTATGCTGCCGCCAGCGTGAAAACCGAGATGCGCGCCGTTGGCGTTTGCGCCAATATCGCCTCGGCGCAAGCGATGAGCGTGGAGCCCGTCGTCAGCACATCGTCCACGATGAGTATGCGTTTGTCGGCAAACAGGTCGGCGTCGTGCAGCGCAAAAATGCCCTTGGTATTTTCCCAACGCTCGTACACCGATTTTTTCGTCTGCGTGGGATTTTCGATGGCGCGGTAGAGATTTTTCGTTTCCACGGGCGCACCCATCACCGCCGCCAGCCCTTGGGCAATGCATTCGGCTTGGTTGTAGCCGCGTTTGGCAAATTTTTTCGGGTGGAGCGGCACAGGCACAATGTAATCAAATTGTTGAAAATCAGGCGATTCGAGCAACTCTGTGGCGGCGTATTTTGCCATCACAAAGCCGATTTGCGTGCCGTTTTTGTACTTCAACTGGTGGAGAATGGTGCGGTAGCGCGACCCTTTTTCGAAGTAGTAGAAGGCGGTGGCGCGCTCGATGGCCGCCTTGCCCCAAAAGCGTTTTTCGAGTTTGTTGTCGCGCTCGAGGTGCAGACGCGTGCGTGGCAGGTGCAGCAGACAGTCCATGCAGATGGCCTCCTCGCCAACAGCCAAAACTTTGCCGCAAGCGCAACAAAGATTCGGGTAAAAAATGCCGATGAAATGGTCGAAAATCTGCTTTATTTTCATGTTAAGAGGGATTTCTATAAATTTCTTTGTCGTTTCTCAAGTAAGTTTTTTCGTTTGCTCTTTTCGTTCATTTCTTTTGACGACCAAAAGAAACGAACCAATTTTGCGAGTGAGCGAGCGCAAACGAAAACTCGTTTTTGATTTGCCGAGCGTGAGCAAAATCAAGAATTAAAGAAAAGTCGCGGCAGGGGCGCGAGCGTTGCCAAAAATTGGCGGTTTTGGTTTCGGCGGAATTAAACTCGCATTCGCTCAAACAGTAATTCCGCTTTCTCGAAACACAAAACCTGATTTTTGACACTCGCCGCCCAATGCCGTGTTCGCGTTCCGAAA
>CAVBBP010000028.1:0-33881 GCA_963593685.1 Segatella copri | reverse complement strand
CGATGGTGCCACCCACTGCGTAGATAGCCGACAACTCTACCTGCTCGAGAGCCGTTACTGGGCTGGAGCCCAAAACATACTCCGTTACATTCGTAACCCCCTTGTGATTGATATACGATTCCAACAAACCATAAACTTTCACCTTTTTGCCAATGTTTCCAGCATTGTCTTTAACATTTAAGGCTGTACGAATAGCATCATCAGGCAACTTCACCGATACCATATTCGCCACAGTCGACTCATCGGCAGCATCAGCAAGAGCCAAATTTGTTTTTAGTTCGTTATCAATTGCCGAGCCGTCTCCCTTCAAAGCACCAATAATGTAACCTTCGACCCATGCGTTTTCGCCCCAGTTGTTAAGTTTAATAACATCGTCAATGGAGAATGGGTTATCTTTTGTTCCAGCACCACTTACAACAACTGCATTGGCCGAAAGAGTTACCACTTTCTGAGTTTCACCACTTTTCAAGGTCAGTTTGGTAGAAACTTCGCCCGTTGCACTTGTCTTGACACTGACGGTAAGCATTCCACCTGTGGTTGTAAGCGTACCATCAATGGCAAAGTTCTCGTCGCTTTCCAACGAAGCCGTAATAGCCTCGGTAAGATTTTCGCCCACCACTTCGAGTGTCTTGCTATTGTCGGCACCTGCTATTACAATACCAAAGTCCAAATTAGCGCACTCGATAACTGGCTCTGTGGTAGCGGCCTTGATGTAGGAAATTTTAATCTCTGTCGGGCGAAGTTGCTTACCAGCGTCAACAGGATTTTGAAGATAGATTTTATCAAGTCCAGCCGTATTTGTGGTTGTAAACTTGTGCGTGCCGCCTTTCGTCGAAGAATCGAGCGTGCGCGTGATGGCGGTTTCATCGTCAGTTACAGCATTGTCGCTAACCGCTGTACCTGCAATAAATTTTGTATCACCACCAGCACCACAATAACTTCCAGTATAAGTTATGTTTATACCTGTGATAGTATAGTTTTCGGCACACACAAAAGATAAGATGTGACCTTTATACACCCGCGGTGCAGCTATATAACTTGCGCTAACTGCGGTACCACTACTCCCCTTTTCTTGGGTAATAGTAATGTTGTCATTAGCCGTCGTCCATGTGATGTAGGCTGGTACATTAGGCTCTGTCTCTGTAATCGCTGCGGTAAATTTTCCTGCTGTCAAATCGACAGTTACTGTGGCCGCTGTTTGCGCATTAGCAAACACTGTTGTAGCGCAGAGTGCTGCTACAAGAAAAGATAGTTTTTTCATGATAAAAAGAATTAAAAAGTTAATAAATAAATTGGTCGTTGATGAGTTGATTGGTTTTGCTTCGCAATTTCAAATTTCAAATTGCGCTGCGCGCAGTTTCAGAGTTTCAGAGTTTCAGAGTTTCAGAGTTGCGGTAGCCAAACTGCCTCAATTATTATTCATTGTTCATTATTTATTGTTAATTGTCCTTGTGGCCTCTTTTCCCGTTTTCCCCCGATAGGGGGAAAAGTCTTTAGACAGTAGGGACGCGGCGCGCCACGTCCCTACAGGTCTCGTGGCATTATGGTTGGCAGTGGTTACCGCTATTATTCATTTCAAATTTTCAAATTTCAGATTTCAAATTATCGGTATCAACAATGCCTCAATTATTATTCATTGTTTATTATTCATTGTTTATTGGTTTTCCAACCCCCTCCGTCGCTGTTGCTCCTCGTCCCCCTATCTTTTCGCTCTGCTCCAAGCAGGGGGACAGAATCGCATGACGGTTGGTTCGGTGTGTTTTTTGTTACTTTGCTTACTTTCTGTCGTCCTATTCTCTCCCCCTGCTGCGCCAGCAGATAGGGGGAGTACCTGCCGAATGGCAGGGGTAGGGGTTTATATTTTAATTTAGAATTAAGAATTAAAAATTAAGAATGAATAATTATTCGCATTCCGAAACGCCGCAATCTTCAAATCTTCAAATTTTCAAATTTTCAAATAATTAAAATGTTTTAGTCTTGGCCTTCGTCTATAAACTATAACCTATAAACGATAACCTCTCATTGTCAATTATCAATTGCATTTACATGCCAAACAGTTTTGCGTGTGTGCCAGTTCTGACGAGTAGGAGCAGTTGTATGTGTGTTGTGTCTTCTTTGCGGTAAATGAGCAGCCAGTCGGGTTCTATGTGGCATTCGCGAAATCCTTCTAAATTGCCGTGTAGTGCGTGGTCGCGGCATTTTGCGGGTAGTGGTTCGTCGCAGGCAAGTGTGCGTACTATTTCGTCGAGTTTTTGTTCGGGCAATCGTTGTTTGCGTGCGGCTTTCAGGTCTTTTTTGTATTGGTTTGTGATGGCTATTTCTCTCATTTCACGGCGTTTTTGTAGTCTTCGAAGGTTTTGCAGTGTATAACTTTGCCGCTTTTTATTTCGTCGATGGCTTTCAGTGTTTTTTCAAAGTTTTTGTTGCGTGCTTGTGTGTTCGGTTCTACCACGGCAAAAAGTTTCGAGGCCAGCACTGTGTCGATAAGTTTTTGTGCAAAGCCGTTCCGTCCGTTATATTCGAGTGTTATTGTTGCCATGTTTGTTTTAGAGTGTGTAAAGTGTGTAAAGTGGAAAGTGTATAAAGTTTGAAAGTTTGTAAATTGGTCTTGCGACTTGCGACTAAAATAGTCTGTGGGGCAAAGGTAGTGTTTTTATTTTGAATTTCAAATTTCAGATTGTTTCTCAAAATTGCTGTCGCAATTTTTGTTTCTAAGTTTCTCGCGCTACGCGCTGTTTCAGAGTTTCAGGGTTTCAGAGTTTCAGAGTTGCGGTAGCCAAACTGCCTCAATTATTATTCATTGTTCATTATTTATTGTTAATTGTCCTTGTGGCCTCTTTTCCCGTTTTCCCCCGATAGGGGGAAAAGTCTTTAGACAGTAGGGACGCGGCGCGCCACGTCCCTACAGGTCTCGTGGCATTATGGTTGGCAGTGGTTACCGCTATTATTCATTTCAAATTTTCAAATTTCAGATTTCAAATTATCGGTATCAACAATGCCTCAATTATTATTCATTGTTTATTATTCATTGTTTATTGGTTTTCCAACCCCCTCCGTCGCTGTTGCTCCTCGTCCCCCTATCTTTCCGCTCCGCTCCAAGCAGGGGGACAGAATCGCATGACGGTTGGTTCGGTTGGTTTATGTTACTTTGCTTACTTTCTGTCGTCCTATTCTCTCCCCCTGCTGCGCCAGCAGATAGGGGGAGTACCTGCGTAGCAGGGGTAGGGTTTTTGCTTTAATTAAGAATGAATAATTATTCGCATTCCGAAACGCCGCAATCTTCAAATCTTCAAATCTTCAAATTTTCAAATAATTAAAATGTCTTGGTCTTCGCCTATAACCTATAACCTATAACCTATAACCTATAAACTCTAACCTTTCATTGTCAATTATCAATTGTCTTGCTACTTAAATAGGTCGGCATGCGTGCCAGTGTCGATTAAGACGAGGATTAGTTCGTCGTCGTGTTGTTCCCACACGAGCAGCCAGTCGGGTTCTATGTGGCATTCCCATTGTTTTGCTCTGTTGCCTACCAATTTGTGTGGTTTATACGAGGTAGGCAGTGCGCCTTCGGTGGCCAAAATCTCTACTGCTCGACGCAATTTTGCTATGTTGTACCCACGCCTAACGAGTAGTTTATACCGTTTTTTGAATGCGTTTGTGTATTTTACCGAGTAGGCCATTTTTTAGGCATCTAAACTTTCGAATAGTTCATCGACCGATGAAAACGCACGACTCACGCGTCCGCATTTCAGGTCGTCTAGTGCTTCGTCCAGCCCAGTTTTCTTTTTGGCAGTGTGTTGGCGTGTGGCTTTTTGTGTCGGCACTCGTTCCCAGCCCATACGCTTGCTCAAAGTGTTCAAAAATTTCATATCTACGGCTGGCATACGCAGCGTAATGGTTTGCATCGTAGTCGTTGTTTCCATAGCCTTCCGTTCAATTTAGAATTATGATTTTTTTGCGTTCCAAAATGCCACAATCTTCAAATTTTCAAATAATTGTCAATTATCAATTGTCTTGCTACTTGCGACTAATCTAGGGCAAAGGTAGTGTTTTTATTTTGGATTTCAAAGTTTCAGGGTTCAGATTTCAAATTTCAGATTGTCGGTATCCACAAAGCCGCTTTTTTTTAATTAAATAATTGGAAATTAAGAAATTGAGGAATTAAATAGTCTATGCTCTATGTTCTATCTTCTTAAAATCTCGTCTTGCTACTTGCGACTCTCATTGTCAATCATCAATTGTTCAATCTGTTTTTTCAGTGGTTTTAGGTCTTTTTCGATGGTTGCCCACACAATGTGGTCGCTTATTTGGTAGTAGCCGTGTACCAGCACATGCCTCATTCCTACTATACTTGCCCACGGCACTTCGGGGTGTTCGTCTTTGAATTCGTGTGTCAGCAGATAGGCTGCTTCGCCCACTATTTCCAAGTTTTTGATAACGGCGAACTGGAGCATTTTGTTGTTTTTGTAGCCGTCGGCCGTTACGCCTGTTGTAAATTCCAGTATATTGTCGATGGCTTCGCGCATGTGTCGCAGCCGTGTATTGTCTTTAATTCGTTCTCTCATAAATCAGTATTTTGTCGCGTTCGGCGCTGTCGCGTGCAAAGTCTTTCAGTCGGTCGTACTCCACCAAGTCGATGTTTCGTTGTGTCAGTTGGCTGAGTGTGTTGCGCATATTGGCGTAGTCGAAAAGCGTGATTGAGCGGTTTGGTGTGAAATTGACCAAGATGTCGATGTCGCTTTCGGGTGTGGCTTCGCCGCGTGCGAATGAGCCGAATATCCACGCTTTGTCGATGGGCTGCGTAGCAAAATAGGCGGCCAGCGTGTTGGATATGTTGCTCATTGTTGCCATGTTTATCAGTGTGAAAGTTTTAGGTTGAATTGTTGAATAGTCTATGCTCTATGTTCTATCTTCTTAAAATCTCGTCTTGCTACTTGTATCTTGCTACTTGCGACTATTTGTAGTGTCCGCGCAGCGAAAGTACGAAAACTGTGTTGTCGGCAACTTCGTAGATTATTCGGTGTTCGCGGTTTATTCGTCGGCTCCAAAGTCCAGTCAGTTCGTAGCGCAGCGGTTCGGGTTTTCCTATTCCCACGAATGGGTGTTGGCAGATGTCGTCAATCAGTGCCGAAATTTTTGTTTGCATGCGTTTGTTGCCAGTTTGCCGCCAGTAGTCGATGTCGGCAAGGGCTTCGCTTTTGTAGATTACTTCCAAAGGTCTTCGGTTTTGATGGCTTTACCTTCGCTTGCGCGTGAGCGTTCTATTTTTGCGACAAATTTGGGGTTGTACGGGCTTTTTTCTTCAACACGGAAGACTCCCGACCTGCGAATTTCATCGATAATCTGCATTGCAATCGAGTTGTGCGTGCTATATTCGAGTGTTATTGTTGCCATGTTTGTTTTAGAGTGTGTAAAGTGTGTAAAGTGGAAAGTGTATAAAGTTTGAAAGTTTGTAAATTGGTCTTGCGACTTGCGACTAAAATAGTCTGTGGGGCAAAGGTAGTGTTTTTATTTTGAATTTCAAATTTCAGATTGTTTCTCAAAATTGCTGTCGCAATTTTTGTTTCTAAGTTTCTCGCGCTACGCGCTGTTTCTGGGTTTTTGTGGATTTGGTTATTCGGTTATTTGGAATTATTATTCATTGTTCATTATTCATTGTTAATTGTCCTTGTGGCCCCCTTTCCCGTTTTCCCCGATAGGGGGAAAAGCCTTTGGTCTTCGTTTTAGTCTTGGTCTTCGTCTATAAACTATAAACTATAACCTATAAACTCTAACCTTTCATTGTCAATTGGATTCCGCAAATGTAGCGCATTATTCCGTGTTGCACAAATTATTTTGTATGTTGTGCAGCATAAAATGGCGGGAAGGGAGTTTGTAGATTTCTGGTTTCTAATTTCTGGTTTCTGGTTAATCCATTTAATTTCAAATCTGTGGAAAGCAATTCGCTAACCGAATAAATCGGCATGTGTGCCTGTATCGATCAAAATGAGTATCAGTTCGTTATCGCGCTGTTCCCATACGAGCAGCCAATCGGGTTGAATGTGGCACTCCCACAGGTTGGCATAGTTGCCGACTAACTTATGCGGGCGATACTGCGCGGGCAAAGTGCCTGTTTCGGACAATAATTTCAGAACATTAACAAACAGTGTAGGATCAAACCCCCTTTTCAAACAGCGTTTATACGCTCGTTTGAATGAACCTTTTGCCTTAATTTCGTACTTCGACATAACTACGCATTCAAGTAATCCATCAACTCGTTGACAGACTTAAAGGTGCGCAAATGTCCTTTCTGCACATCTTCTATTGCCAAATCCAACTCCGTTTTTTTCTTTTTCACGCAGGGACGAACCTGTAAGGGTGCGCTATTTCGTGGCGCTCTGATTACACTCACACCATCAAGACTACTCAATACCCGCTTCAGACTTGGAATAATGCTCTTATTTTCCACATTCAAAACAATCTGTTCCATAGTTTTTCTCCTTTCTTACGCTGCAAAGATAGTAAAAATAATTGATAGTAGCAAGTAGCAAGTAGCAAGACAAGTTAGGAGTTAGGAGTGAGGAGTGGCGCGGCAGAGCCGCAATTTCAAATTTCAGATTGTCGGATTAGCAGAATAAACATAGAAACTTAGAAACAAAAATTGCGTCAGCAATTTTGAGAAACTAAAAACCTGAAAACCTTCACTAATGCGTTAAACTCATCAACCAATCAACCAATCAACTTATCAACCAAAACTTTACACACTTTTCACTTTCAACTAAAATTCGTAACTTTGCAGCCGATTTTTCAAGCGGCGAAAGGCCGATAAACAGTATAAAGGGACAATGCAAAACATTCGTAACATCGCTATTATTGCTCATGTGGACCATGGGAAAACGACGCTTGTCGATAAAATGTTGCTGGCTGGGCAACTTTTTCGCGAGAACAAACCGTCGGGCGAACTGATACTCGACAACAACGATTTGGAGCGCGAACGCGGCATCACTATCTTGTCGAAAAATGTTTCGATCAACTACAAAGGCACAAAAATCAACATTATTGACACGCCGGGACACGCCGATTTTGGCGGCGAGGTGGAACGCGTGCTGAACATGGCCGACGGCTGTCTGCTGCTGGTCGATGCGTTCGAAGGGCCAATGCCACAAACGCGTTTTGTGCTGCAAAAAGCCCTGCAAATCGGTTTGAAACCGATAGTTGTCATCAATAAGGTGGACAAGCCAAACTGCCGCCCCGACGAGGTGCAAGATGCGGTGTTCGACCTGATGTGCAACCTGAACGCCACCGAAGATCAACTCGATTTTCAGACTATTTTTGGCTCGGCCAAGCAGAACTGGATGAGCACCGATTGGCGCAAACCAACCACCGACATCACCGCCTTGCTCGATGCTATCATCGACTATATTCCTGCACCGCAATATATCGACGGCGACGCACAAATGCTCATCACATCGCTCGACTACTCGTCGTACATCGGCCGAATAGCCGTAGGGCGCGTGCATCGTGGCACATTCCGCAACAACCAAGATGTGGCACTCATCAAACGCGATGGCAGCGTGGTGAAATCGCGCATAAAATCGCTCAATACCTTTACTGGACTTGGCAAAGCCGAGGCCGAAACGGTGGCTTCGGGCGACATTTGCGCCATTGTCGGCATCGACGGATTCGAGATTGGCGACACCATTGCCGACATCAACAACCCCGAGCCGCTGCCGCCCATCGCCATCGACGAGCCGACCATGAGCATGACTTTTACGAACAACGATTCGCCATTTTTCGGAAAAGACGGCAAATATGTTACCTCGCGCCACATTCACGAACGCCTGATGCGCGAATTGGACAAAAATTTGGCATTGCGTGTCGAAAAATCGGAAACCTCCGACTCGTGGCGCGTATCGGGGCGCGGTGTGCTGCACTTGTCGGTGCTTATCGAAACCATGCGCCGCGAAGGCTACGAACTGCAAGTGGGTCAGCCACAGGTCATTACCAAAGAGATTGACGGCGTGAAATGCGAGCCTATCGAGCAACTCACCGTGAATGTGCCCGAAGAGTATGCCAGCAAAATTATCGACATCGTAACGCGCCGCAAGGGCGAAATGACGGCGATGGAGACGCAAAGCGACCGCCTACAACTGGAGTTTATGATTCCGTCGCGCGGCATCATCGGCTTGCGCAACACGGTGCTGACACTGTCGGCTGGCGAGGCCATCATGGCACACCGTTTTGCTGAATATCAGCCGTGGAAAGGCCACATCGACCGCCGCCAAAACGGCTCGCTCATTGCTATGGAAACTGGCACGGCGTTTGCCTATGCGCTCGACAAACTGCAAGATCGTGGGCGTTTTTTCATCTTCCCGCAAGAGGAGGTTTATGCTGGGCAAGTGGTTGGCGAAAATGCCAAAGAGGGCGACATTGTGATAAATGTAACCAAGTCGAAAAAACTGACCAACATGCGCTCGAAAAGTGCCGACGACAAAGCCACGCTGCCGCCGCCCATCGTCTTCAGCCTCGAAGAGGCGTTGGAATACATCAAAGACGATGAGTATGTGGAAGTTACGCCGCACCACATGCGCATTCGCAAAATCATTCTCGACGAAAACGAACGCAAACGCCAAGGCCGCAGCGAATAAGATGCAGTGTTTCAGTGTTTCAGTGTTTAAGAGTTTCAAGTTTGAAAATTTGAAGATTGCCTCTTGCCGCACGAGCCAACACCAATGCGTTAAACTCATCAACTTATCAACTAATCAACCTAATTTGAAATTTGAAATCTGAAATCTGAAATAAAAAATCGTTTGAAATGCGCGTTTCAAACGATTTTTTTTTGTACCTTTGCACCGCATTTTCACGAATGCGCAAATTAACCCTATTGTTTCACCGGCCAAACGCAAGTTTGGCGCAAAAAAAAATCTTTCCGACTATGGAAGAGAACAAATTTCAAACAGCACCTGCCGCTGACTTCGATTGGGACGCCTACGAAAAAGGCGATATCGTAACGAAAGAAGAAAAGGCAGCACTCACCGCTCAGTACGACAACACACTGAACAAAGTGAAAGACAAAGAGGTCGTTATGGGCACCATC
Organism: Segatella copri; assembly: GCA_963593685.1. Classification (GTDB taxonomy): domain Bacteria; phylum Bacteroidota; class Bacteroidia; order Bacteroidales; family Paludibacteraceae; genus W0P28-013. Next base: position 24,802 of record CAVBBP010000028.1, on the reverse strand, counting down.
ATCGCCATGAACAAGCGCGAAGCCGTGGTAAACATCGGTTTCAAATCGGACGGCATCATTCCGATGAGCGAATTTCGCTACAATCCCGACTTGAAAGTGGGCGACGAAGTAGAAGTTTTCATCGAAAACCAAGAAGACAAAAGAGGCCAACTGATTTTGTCGCACAAAGCCGCTCGCGCCGCCCGCTCGTGGGAACGCGTGAACGAAGCCTTCGACAACGGCGAAATCATCAAAGGCTACATCAAATGTCGCACCAAAGGCGGCATGATTGTCGATGTATTCGGCATCGAGGCGTTCTTGCCTGGCTCGCAAATTGATGTGAAACCGATTCGCGACTACGACATTTTTGTTGGCAAAACAATGGAATTCAAGGTGGTGAAAATCAACCAAGAGTTCAAAAATGTGGTGGTTTCGCACAAGGCACTCATCGAGGCCGAAATCGAAAAACAGAAACAGGAAATCATTTCGAAACTCGAGAAAGGTCAAGTGCTCGAAGGCGTGGTCAAAAACATCGCTTCGTTTGGCGCATTTATCGACCTTGGCGGCGTAGATGGTTTGATTCACATCACCGACCTGAGTTGGGGACGCGTAAACGACCCATCGGAAGTGGTGCAACTCGACCAGAAAATCAATGTCGTTATCCTCGATTTCGACGACGAGAAAAAGCGTATCGCTCTCGGCTTGAAACAACTCACGCCACACCCATGGGACGCACTAGACCCGAACCTGAAAGTGGGCGACCATGTGAAAGGCAAAGTTGTGGTGATGGCCGACTACGGCGCATTTGTCGAGATAATTCCGGGTGTCGAAGGTCTGATTCATGTCAGCGAAATGAGTTGGAGCCAGCACCTGCGCAGCGCACAAGATTTCTTGAAAGTGGGCGACGAAGTAGAAGCCGTTGTGCTGACGCTCGACCGCGAAGAACGCAAGATGTCGCTGGGTATCAAGCAGTTGAAACCAGATCCATGGCTGACCATCGAAACGAAATACGCCGTTGGTTCGCGCCACACAGCCAAAGTGCGCAACTTCACCAACTTCGGCATTTTTGTTGAACTCGAAGAGGGCATCGACGGTCTGATTCACATCAGCGATTTGAGTTGGACAAAGAAAATCAAACACCCATCGGAATTCACGCAAATCGGCTCCGAAATCGAAGTTGTTGTACTCGAAATAGACAAAGAAAACCGCCGCTTGAGCCTCGGTCACAAGCAGTTGGAAGAGAATCCGTGGGATGTGTTCGAGAGCATTTTCACGCCCGACAGCATACACGAAGGTACTATCATCGAGATGCTCGACAAAGGTGCAGTGGTTGCCCTGCCTTACGGCGTTGAAGGCTTTGCCACGCCCAAACACCTTGTAAAAGAGGACGGCACAACGGCCAAAGTGGACGAAAAACTGCCGTTCAAGGTGATTGAGTTCAACAAAGATGCGAAACGCATCATCTTGTCGCACAGCCGCATTCACGAAGATGCCGCCAAAACGGTAGCCGAAGAGCCCAAAAAGGCGGTGAAGAAAGCCAAAAAAGAGGAGGCTCCTGCCATCGAAAAGACCACGCTCGGCGACCTCGATGCCCTGTCGGCCTTGAAGAATGAGATGGTGGCTGCTGCAACCGAAAAACTGATTAAGAAAGAGGCGGCCAAAAAGACAACGAAAGCCGAAAAAGCCGAAGAGCCCGCTGCCGAAAAACCTGCCAAGAAAGCAACCAAAACCAAAAAAGCAGAGGTAGCCGAAGGCGAGGAAAAAGCAGAAAAGAAGCCAGCCAAAAAGGCCACCAAGAAAGCCGAGGCTGAAAAAGACGAAAAAAAAGACGCTGAATAGCAGTCGTTTTTCCGACTAATACGCAACAGCGCAATGCCGAAAGGTGTTGCGCTGTTTGCTTGTTTTGTAGTGTATAAAGTGTATAAAGTGTATAAAGTGGAAAGTGGAAAGTTCATAAAGTTTGTAAAGTTCATAAAGTAAAAAGTAGGGACGCGGCATGCCACGTCCTTTTTTGTTGAATTGCAGATTTGGTTATTTGTTGATTTGGAAAAATCTGTCAATTCTATGGTTTTGACTCCGTTTTATGTAAAGGGGATTTCTATAAATTTGACCTATACGCCGCGATTTTATTTCTAATTTCTGGTTTCTAGCGCTGTGCGCTGTTTCTATGTTGATTTGCGGATTTGGTTATTTGGAGATTTGTTGAAGCGTTGAACCGTTGAAGCAAATAAATTTGTCAATCTGTAAATTTGTAAATTCGTAAATAAGTAAGGACGCACTCGGTGCGTCCCTACTTTATACACTTTTCACTTTACACACTTTTCTCACTTCTAACTAACTTCTCACTGCTAACTAAAAATTTCGTACCTTTGCACTTCGTTTTGGAGCGTGTATGGTTCGTGAGTTTTTCCGTCGATATCTGCCTTTTTACAAGCGCAATCTGAAAGTGGCGTTGCCTGTCATTTTTTCGCAGTTGTGCATTGGCATTGTGCAGTTGGTCGATACGCTCATGGTGGGGCATCTTGGCACGGTCGAGTTGGCGGCAGTGGCGTTTGCGTCGTCGGTGTTTGCTATCGGCAATGTCTTTTCTATCGGCATTTTGCTGGGACTTACGCCGCTGGTTGGGCAGGCGTTTGTGCGTGGCGAGCATGCCACTTGCGCCCGCTTGTTCCAAAATGCGTTTTTGCTGGCGCTCATTGCAGCGGTGGCGGTCTGCTCCATTTTGTTCGTCACAATGTCGTTCATGCCTTTCATGGGGCAAGTGCCCGAGGTGGTCGAATTGGCCACGCCGTACTTTATCACGCTGATTTTGAGCCTTGTACCGCAACTGCTTTTTCTCACTTTCAAACAGTTTTTCGAAGGACTTGGCAACACCAAAACGGCCATGTGGATAACGATTGTTACCATTTTTGTCAATGTTTTTTTCAACTATGTGCTGATTTTTGGCAAATGGGGCTTTCCGCAGTGGGGCGTGTTTGGCGCAGGTGTTGCCACACTTATTGCACGCTTGGTAGCACCGATTATTTTTCTCGGCTGTATGCGTCTGAAACCTGCATGGTGGGGCTATTGCCGTGCATTTCGTTGGCGACTGTTTGGCTGGCGTTCGCTGCGCGAGTTGCTGCACATCGGTTTGCCAATTTCTGGTCAAATGTTGCTCGAGGTAACTTCGTTTGCGCTCACGGGCATCATGGTGGGCTGGCTTGGCGCAGTGCCGTTGGCGGCGCATCAGGTGGTGATGAACTTGTCGAACCTAACATTTATGGTAGTGCTCGGCATCGGCTCGGCCACGACCATACGGGTGAGCCACCAAATTGGCGCGCGCGACTACAAAGCGATGACCATGGCGGCCTCCGCGTCGATACATCTGGCGTTGGTAATCGAAACGCTGACTGCTCTGCTCTTCATTTTTGGCGGGCGTGCCATGATGTCGGTTTTCACCAACGATGCCGCTGTGATAGACCTTGGTGCGCAACTTTGCGTTTATGTCGGATTTTTCCAGATTTTCGACGGTATGCAGGCGGTCGGCATCGGCATTTTGCGCGGCCTCACCGATGTGAAAGTCATCATGCGCAACGCATTCTTCGCCTACATCGTCATCAATTTGCCGTTGAGTTACCTCTTCACTTTCACCTTTGGCATGGGAGCGGCTGGCGTTTGGCTGGCGTTCATCTTTGGATTAGGCACGGCGGCGGTGCTTTACTATGTGCGCTACCGCAAAATTCGTCAAATCAAATTCGCTGAATTGCAGTGAGTTAGTATTTCGTTCCTTGCAATTTTACAAACAACGAAAGCGACCGAGATTTTCTCCCGATCGCTCTGCATTTTGATTGGCATAGCCCGAAAATCGGCACTATTTCTTGGTGCAACAGCAGCACCCTTCGAGGTCGAAACGGTCGTTGTTCATCACTTTGACCCACGCTTTTACAAAGTCGCGCACGAATTTCTCCTTGTTGTCGTCCTGCGCATAAAATTCGCAGTAGGCGCGCAAAATGGAGTTGGAACCAAACACCAAATCCACGCGTGTGGCGGTCCAAACGGTGTTCCCCGTGGCGCGCTCCACAATGTCGTACAGGCCATCGCTTGTCGGCACCCAGCGGTAGCGCATATCGGTCAGATTGACGAAAAAGTCGGTCGAAAGTACGCCTTCGCGGTTGGTGAATACGCCGTGTTTTGTGCCGCCGAAGTTAGTACCAAGCACGCGCATACCGCCCAACAACGCCGTCATCTCTGGAGCGGTCAGCCCCATCAGTTGGGCGCGATCGACAAGGAAATGTTCGGGTTTTTGCGGCAAACCATCTTGCAGATAGTTGCGGAATCCGTCGTGGAGCGGCTCGAGGTAGTGGAACGATGGCGCCAGCGTCATCTCGTCGGTAGCGTCGCCTCGCCCCGGCGCAAACGGCACAGTGATTTCGACGCCCGCCTCTTTGGCAGCGGCCTCTACAGCAGCCGTTCCAGCCAGCACAATGAGGTCGGCCATGCTGACTTTTTTCTCCAATGTGCCTTGAATCTCTTCGAGGCGTTTCAGCACGCGTTGCAGACGCTCTGGCTCGTTGCCTTCCCAATCTTTTTGTGGTGCAAGCCGAATGCGTGCGCCGTTGGCACCGCCTCTGTAATCGGAGCAGCGGAAAGTGCGCGCGCTGTCCCAAGCGGTGGCAATCATCTCCGAGCGACTCAATCCACTGGCGAGCAGTTGCTGTTTCAGCGAGGCAATCTCGTCGTCCGACAGCGTGTAGTCCACCGCAGGAATCGGGTCTTGCCAAATGAACTCCTCTTTCGGCACATCTGCGCCAAGATAGCGGCTTTTCGGGCCAAGGTCGCGGTGCGTGAGTTTGAACCAAGCGCGAGCAAACGCCTCTTCAAGTGCCTTCGGATTTTTGTAGAATTTTTCGCATATTTTCCGATAGGCAGGGTCAAATTTCAGTGCCATGTCGGCATCGGTCATCATCGGATTGCGGCGCAGAGCGGGATTGTGCGCGTCCACTGGCTTGTCCTCCTCTTTGATATCGATAGGTTCCCACTGAAATGCGCCAGCAGGACTCTTTTCAAGCCCCCACTCATATTCGAGCAGCAGTCGGAGATAGTCGTGATTCCAGCGGTTGGGGTGCGTTGTCCAAGCCCCTTCGAGGCCGCTCGTTACCACACGCCCAGGCTCTTGGTCGGGGTTGAGCCAGCCAAGTCCCTGACCTTCAGGAGCATTGGCTTCGGGCGCAGGACCCAGTTTCGATGCGTCGCCATTGCCGTGCGTTTTGCCCACGGTGTGTCCGCCCACGATTAGCGCCACGGTTTCTTCGTCGCCCATGGCCATACGCTGGAAAGTCAAACGCACATCGCGCGCCGTTTTCAGCGGATTTGGCACACCGTCCACGCCTTCGGGATTCACATAGATAAGCCCCATCTGCACGGCCGCCAACGGATTGTCGAGCGACTCGCGGTTTTTGTCGTCCTTGTAGCGATTTTTGGTCGGTGCGAGCCACTCTTTTTCGTTGCCCCAGTGAATATCTTTCTCTGGATGCCAAATATCTTCGCGCCCGCCAGCAAATCCCAGCGTTTTGAAACCCATCGATTCGTAGGCCATATTTCCTGCCAAAATCATCAAGTCGGCCCACGAAATTTTGTTGCCGTATTTCTTTTTGATGGGCCACAACAGGCGGCGTGCTTTGTCGAGGTTAGCATTGTCGGGCCAACTGTTTAGCGGTGCAAATCGCTGATTACCAGTGCCTGCGCCTCCGCGTCCGTCGAAAGTGCGGTAGGTGCCCGCCGAGTGCCACGCCATGCGTATCATCAGGCCGCCGTAGGTGCCGTAGTCGGCTGGCCACCACGCTTGCGACTCGCCCATCAGTTTTTTCAGGTCGCTCTTGATGGCCTCCAAATCCAGTTTTTTGAACTCCTCGCGGTAATTGAAACCGCAGTCGTTGGGGTTGGTTTTCTTGTCGTGCTGGGCAAGAATGTCGAGATTGACAGCCTCTGGCCACCACGACATCACAGAATCTCGCACTTCGGTGTTTGCGCCGTGCATCGGCTTTTCGTCGGTCGGTTGCCCGTGATTAAACGGACATTTCATTTCGTTTTCCATAATTCTAATGTGTTTGAGGGTGAAACTTATTTTTGCAAAGATAGTAAATTTTCAACGATTGAAAAACAAATCGCAAACAAAATAAATATAAAAATTGTTGAAAAATGTTGCTGATATGCGTTCGGTTGGTAGATAAGTTACTATAAAACATTGAAATACAAGCACTTATGCGGAAATTTGCGAAAGTAAAAGTCCTCTTTCTGCACAAGAAACGGACGCACTCGGTGCGCCCCTACATTATCAATTATCCATTGTCAATTATTTTCGTCTATGTTCTATGCTCTATCTTCTTAAAATCTCATCTTGCTACTTGCGACTTGTTACTAAACTGTTGAAAACTTGTTAAAAAATAGGCAAAATTGGTTGAAAAAGTGGTTGAAAGGCGGCTGAAAAGTCGCTGGGAGTTCGGTGGAATGGTAGGCAAGATTGTCGTAATTTTGAGTTTTGGAAAGAATGACACTGGGCGTTTGCGTTGCAGTCTAACAATCAGACTGTTGCGGCGAACGGCAGAGGTTTGAACGAAGCAAAAAATGGAGACAACCAAGCAAACAACCCGACGGCAAAAGCCCAAAGAGGCGGCCGACTACGGCAAAACGCCACCCTGCGCCATCGAAATCGAGGAATCGGTGCTGGGCGCACTGATGATAGACGGCACCGCCATGGACAAAGTGGTGGATATTTTGTCGGCGCAGTGCTTTTACAAGGACACGCACCAACTGATTTACAAGGCCATAGCCGAACTTTACGGCGAGCGCAAACCTGTGGATATGCACACCGTTACGGAGCGGCTGCGCAAAAATGGCGATTTGGAGGCGGCGGGCGGTGCCTACGCTGTGGCGATGCTGACGGCCAAAGTGGCATCGTCGGCGCACATCGTTTTTCACGCACAAATCATTGCGCAGAAGTTTCTGGCACGCGAACTCATCGGCATTGCCAGCGAGATTCAGACCGAGGCTTTCGAGGAGAGTACCGATGTGGACGACCTGATGCAGAAAGCCGAAGGACGGCTGTTCGACCTGTCGCAAAATCGACTGAAAAAGGGCGTTACGCAAATCGACCCAGTGATTGAAGAGGCGTTTGAACGGCTGAAAAAAGCGGCGGCGCGCGATGGCGGCATGAGCGGCACGCCCAGCGGATTTCACAAATTGGACAAAATCACATCGGGCTGGCAGAAATCGGATTTAGTGATCATCGCAGCGCGCCCAGCCATGGGTAAAACGGCGTTTGTGCTGTCGATGGCCAAAAATATGGCGGTGGATATGCACATTCCCGTCGCCATTTTTTCGCTCGAAATGTCGAATGTGCAGTTGGTCAACCGCCTGATAGTGAATGTTTGCTCCATTCCCGGCGAAAAAATCAAGAGCGGCCAACTCGAAAAACACGAGTGGAAACAGTTGGATGCGAAAATCAAGAATTTGCAGGGCGCGCCCATCTACATCGACGACACACCAAACATGTCGGTACTCGAATTTCAGACCAAGGCGCGGCGGCTCAAAGAGGAGAACAACATTCAGATTATCATCATCGACTATCTGCAACTGATGAATGCGTCGGGCATGCGTTTTCAGAGCCGCGAGCAGGAGGTCAGCACCATTTCGCGGTCGCTCAAAGGTCTGGCCAAAGAGTTGGATATTCCGATTATTGCGCTGTCGCAGTTGAACCGTAATGTCGAAAATCGCGGTCAAGGCTCGGTCGAGGGCAAAAAGCCGCAGTTGTCGGACTTGCGCGAATCGGGTGCCATCGAGCAAGATGCCGATATGGTCTGCTTCATTCACCGTCCCGACTACTACAAAATTTACGAAGATCCGACCACCAAAAAAGATCTGCGTGGCATTGCGCAAATCATCATTGCCAAGCACCGCAACGGCGCGACGGGCGATATCGACCTGCGTTTCAAACACGAATACGCCCGATTTATGAACGAAGAAGACGACGAAAACTTCGGCTACGGCGGGCAGTTGATAGAGTCGCACATCAACAGCAGCACCCCACAACCCACCATGCCCACCAACTACGACCTGCCACCACAAGACGATGCACCGTTTTAGAGGAGTGAGGAGTGGTGCGGCAGAGCCGCAATTTCAAATTTCAGATTGCGGTAGCCGAAACGCCTAAATCTTCAAATTTTCAAATTTCAAATTTCAAATTAAATTATTAGAAACACAGAAACAGCGCGAAGCGCGAGAAACGGACGCACTCGGTGCGTCCCTACTTTATAGACTTTCTACTTTATATACTTTCAAACTAATTTCGTATCTTTGTGGCAGATTACGCTAAACGATTGATGAAATATAAGGTTATAGATTTATTTGCGGGTGTAGGAGGATTGTCGTACGGTTTTGCTCACGATGATATGTTCGAAATTGTGGCAGCCAACGAGATTCTGCGTCCTATGGCTATAGCCTATTCACTCAATCACCCCAATGTCAAGATGTATAACAAAGACATCAAAGACTTTAGCGTGGCTGATTTGACAAAAGATTTGGGTTTGCAGAAAGGCGATATCGACCTTGTCGTCGGAGGCCCTCCTTGTCAAGCATATTCCACTGTTGGCAAACGCTTAATTGATGACCCACGAGGAAAATTGTTCCAAGAGTATTACCGAATTCTCTCGGAGTTGCGCCCCAAAGTGTTTGTGTTTGAGAATGTAAAGGGGCTTTTGTCGATGTGCGGCGGCGAGTTAGTCAAAACCATTATCTCTTTGTTTGAGTCTTTAGGCTATAAAGTAAATCTCCAATTGCTCAATGCGGCAGACTATGGCACGCCTCAAATTCGCGAGCGTGTTATTATCGTCGGCACTTTGTTGGGCGGTAAATTCCGCTATCCCAAGCCGACACACTATAATCCAGAGTGCATTGCGTGTTCATTTTTGAAAAAATATGTTACGATTGGTGAGGCACTGTCCGATTTACCTGCTTTGAGTAATGGTGGCGAGGCGTATGAGTATGCCACTCCTCCGCAAAATGATTATCAACGCCTTATGCGCGCCCATGCGCCAGCAACCATTCACGACCATAATGTACCAAAGAATGGCGAACATTTGGTGCGTCTGATGGAGGCATTGCCCGACGGTGGCACGCCTGCCGATGTGCCTGAAGAATTGCGCCCCAAGAGCGGATTTGCAAATACATACTGTCGTCTTTGGTGGAACAAACCAAGTACGACCATTACGCGCAATTTGAGTTGCGTTTCTTCTTCTCGTTGCATACACCCACGCCAACCGCGTCCGCTTTCTACGCGCGAGGGAGCAAGACTGCAAGGATTCCCCGATGATTATCAGTTCTTTGGCAGCCGTACGGAACGAAATTTGCAAATCGGCAATGCCGTACCTACTTTTCTTTCTATCGCTATCAAAGATTCTGTCAAAGCGTATTTGATAGAAAACGACAAGGGACAAAATATCGAAGAGTTAATGATTTATCTGCAACCGAAAAAATATATACAAACAAGTTTGTTTATTTGAATTTCACATACAGCGAATAGGCGTATATCTCAAAGGAATAAGTCGGCAACTTAACTAATAACAAGAGAATATATGTCCCTGCTATCCGTGTTCAAGCATGGGTAAGTGGGGTATTGTTATAGTTTGCCGACTTATTCCTTTTACCTCGCTTGCCTATGTTTTTGTTTTGACTGGATAGTGTTCCTATTCGGTCAATTTGTTTTGTTTATGTCAGAAAGAAATCGAGCCGAGGGCTGGCAACATGCCAAATTGAGCGGACACAAAAACGAAGATTTGGTTACTGCACTTGTTATGCAAGACCTCGAAGTACAGCAAGCCTTGTTGCATTGTGCCAATAAGAGAGGCAAGGTTATCGGTATTGCCGAAGGTGGTTTGTGCGAAACTTCTATACCTTCCGTTTTAGGCGATAGCACCAAATCGAAACCCGATTTGCGTTTGCAGTTGGACAATGGTTCACATGTGAATATCTCCATCAAAAAGAGTTGCGGTGGGCAGGTATTTCTCATTACGGTCGAGCGTTTTATTCTTGGTTATGAGAAACAATACCATACCGAAATTCCACAACAAGTGAAAAGAGCCATCGCTTTGTTTTGGGGTAGTGCGGACGATGCCACAGATTTATTGCAGCAATATGCAAGGGTTGAACAAAAATACCAAACCAAACGCCACCGCTTGGTGAAAGATACGATGGATAATTACGACCCTGCATTGTCCGAGGCATTGTTCCAATGGTTTCGGGAGAACATTGTCAATCTGTTCGACTTTTGTTTTGTGCGTGGGTTGGCTCTTCGTCCCGAAGATTGGGCAGATGTTATTTGGTACAAGAACCTGTTGCCCAACGAAGAGGACGGCAATACAATGTTCAAACTCGACGAAATCAAGAAAAAGATTTGGAACAATCGAAATTTGGTTGTTTATGGCACGCGCACAGGCGGAAGCACTATTCAATTGCCGTTCGGTTTTGTGCAGTGGCATTTGCACCAAATGCAATTTCATCACAATTTACATTTGCTCCAATCGTTATAATTAGGATCAACCCAATCTGAAATTTGAAATTTGAATTTTTGCGATAAGCGAGAGCAGTGCCAAACTCGTTTGAGCAATGCCGAGCGGAGCAAAAATCAGTGAAATCTGAAATTTGAAATAATTAAGAACAATGGACAACGAAAAAAAAGAGATTAAACTGCCCGAAAATGCGAATCGCGAACTGAAGGCGGGCGAGAAATACGAGCCGATTTTGTCGGCCAACAAGAATTTTCCCGAAATTAGCGTCTATTCGGTAACTTGCGGCATAGTAATGGCGGTACTGTTTTCGGCAGCGGCGGCCTATCTCGGGCTGAAAGTGGGACAAGTTTTCGAAGCCGCCATTCCCATCGCCATCATCGCGGTGGGGCTGTCGAGTGCCACCAAACGCAAAAACGCTATCGGCGAAAATGTGATTATACAGTCGATTGGCGCAAGTTCGGGCGTTATCGTGGCTGGCGCGATATTCACGCTGCCTGCGCTCTACATTTTGCAAGCGAAATATCCCGACATCACAGTCAGTTTCATGCAGGTGTTTTTGAGTTCGCTTCTAGGCGGCATTTTGGGCATTCTGTTTCTGATTCCGTTCCGCAAATACTTTGTGAGCGATATGCACGGCAAATATCCGTTCCCCGAAGCCACCGCCACAACGCAAGTGCTCGTTTCGGGCGAAAAAGGCGGCAGTCAGGCCAAACCGCTCGTTTGGGCAGCGGCCATCGGCGGATTGTACGACTTTTGCGTATCGACTTTCGGCGCGTGGAGCGAGGTACTCAGCACACGCATGACCGCTTGGGGCGACGCTTTGGCCACAAAAGCAAAATTCATCTTTTCGATAAACACCAGTGCGGCGGTGCTTGGTTTGGGTTATATCGTCGGACTGAAATATGCCGCCATCATCTGCGCTGGCTCGCTGTTCGCATGGTGGATTCTCGTGCCGCTGCTCGGTATGACTACACAAGATTCGGTGATGCTCAGCGCAATGCAACCCGAGTGGATTTTTACAAACTATGCGCGCTATATCGGCATTGGTGCTATCGCTATGGCAGGTGTCATCGGCATTGTCAAATCGTGGGGCGTGATTAAAAGTGCGGTCGGACTGGCGGGCAAAGAACTCGGCGGCAAGGGAAAAGCCATCGCCAAAGCCGTGCCACGCACCGAGCGCGACCTCTCGATGCGGTTTATCGCCATCGCAGTGGGGGCGGCATTGGTCATCACGCTGCTGTTTTTCTATCTCGGCGTGATTCACAATCTGTTCCAATCCATCATTGCGTTTGTAGTGGTGGCTGTCATTGCGTTTTTGTTCACCACCGTGGCAGCCAACGCCATCGCCATTGTCGGGTCGAATCCCGTGTCGGGCATGACGCTGATGACGCTCATCATCGCTTCGGTAGTTTTGGTGGCAGTCGGACTGAAAGGCACGAGCGGCATGGTGGCATCGATGGTGATTGGCGGCGTGGTTTGCACCGCACTTTCGATGGCTGGCGGCTTCATCACCGACCTGAAAATCGGCTACTGGATTGGCACTACGCCAGCCAAACAGGAGGCGTGGAAATTTCTCGGCACGCTCGTGTCGGCAGCGACGGTGGGCGGTGTCATCATCATTCTGAACAAAACTTACGGATTTACAGGCGAAAATGCACTAGTTGCGCCGCAAGCCAACGCCATGGCGGCCGTCATCGAACCGCTGATGATGGGACAAGGTGCGCCGTGGCTGCTCTATGGCGTAGGCGCGATTTTGGCACTGCTGCTCAATGTGCTGGGCGTACCCGTGTTGGCGTTTGCGCTAGGTATGTTCATTCCGCTGCAACTGAATACTCCGTTGGTTGTGGGCGGTCTGATAAGTTGGTTCGTCTCGACGCGCTCGAAAGATGCCGCTACGAACAACGCACGGCAAGAGAAAGGCACGCTCATCGCCTCGGGACTGATAGCGGGCGGCGCACTGATGGGTGTGGTAAGCGCAGCACTCAAATTTGCCAACATCGACTGGTACCAAACCACTTGGGCGCAAAGCGACGGCGCAGCCATCTGCGGCATTGCCGCCTATGTGTTGCTCATCGGCTATTTCGTGTGGGCAAGCATGAAAGCGAAAAAGTGAGAAAGTGTAAAGTGTGTAAAGTTGAAAGAAAGGACGCACACAGCGCTTCCCTACTCTTCTTTGATAAAAATTTTCATCTGCCCGGCGGCTACCACGGTGTCGCCAACGCGCGTTTCGGCGTCGAGCAGCGTAATGCCAGCCGCCTCGCCAAGCACACGCAGCGTGGTGTGCAGCGTGTCGCCCACGAGCGGCAGCGCATTGATGCGGATTTTTTTCAACTCGCCGATGTAGCCCAACTTGGGCGGCAAACCCTGTTTGTAGGTGGAAAAACCAGCAAAAGCCGCCGCCGATTGAGCGATATGCTCAATCAGTCCTGGCTCGCGCAACTGCCCCGCCGAACAAAAAATGTTGTCGGCAGCGACAGTCAATGCGGTGCGGGCTTCGCCATCGGTAGCGTCAATCAGCGTGTCTATCATCACGATAGGCGGCCGCTGCGGTATGAGCCGATAGATCGCTTCGCCCGTGAAAAGCGACTTTGCGTCCATCAGGCCATGCGCTCGGCAATGAAATCGTAAAGCGCGCCAAAGGTCTTCACTTGAGGCATTTCGGACGGCTTGATTTTCACGCCAAATTCGTTTTCGATGAGCGCCACCATATCGACAAGGCTCAGGCTGTCGAGTTCGAGCGTGGCTTTGATGTCGGCATCGGGCGTGATTTCCGACACCTCTTTTTCAAATTCTTCAGCCAAAACTTCGTTCACTTTGGCTATCAATTCCTGTTTTTCCATTCTATTTTTCTATTTTTTTTGATTTGTAAAATTATTTCTGATTGTTGTAAACATAATCGTACAGCGCCGCAAATGTCTGGACATTTGGCAAATCGCTTGCCGCAATTTTCACGCCAAACTTAAATTCGATGATGGCGACCATATCCACCACATCTAAACTGTTGAGCATCAGCGTTTCTTTGATGTTTGCATCGGGCGTGATGGCGGCCTCTTCTACCTCAAATTCTTGCGCAAGGATTTCGTTTATCTGTTTTATCAATTCTGCTTTGTCCATATAGCCTGTTTTTTCGGGTTACATGTTGCGCACGATGAGCGTGGCGTTGGTGCCGCCAAAGCCAAACGAGTTCGACAAGAATGTGTCGAAATGTTTTTCGATGCGTTTGTCGGGAATCAGCAGTTTTGCGCTGTCTTCGTCAGGATTTTCGAAGTTGAGATTCGCCGCAATGAAGTCGTTTTTCATCATCAACATCGAATAGATGAGTTCGCTCGAACCCGCCATCCACATTTCGTGGCCAGTCTGCGATTTGGTCGAGGTAACCTCTACCGTGCGTTCGCCAAAAATGTTGCTGATGGCTTTGGCTTCCTGCGCGTCGCCCACATGGGTCGAAGTGGCGTGTGCGTTCACATAACCAATCTCGCGAATATCGATGCCAGCGCGTTTTATGGCCATTTGCAGCGAGCGGCTCGGTCCTTCGACATTGGGCGACGAGATATGGTCGCCGTTCGACGAGAAACCATAGCCCAAAACCTCGGCCAAAATCGGCGCACCGCGTTTCACAGCGTGTTCGTACTCTTCGATGATGACCGTGGCAGCACCGCCGCCCGGCACCAGTCCGTCGCGGTCGCGGTCGAATGGGCGGCTGGCTTTGGTCGGTTCGTCCTCGCGCACCGAAAATGCCGAAATGCCGTCGAACGAGCCGATAGAGAACGGATTAACCTCCTGTGCGCCACCGCAAACGACCATATCTTGCAAGCCATTTTGAATGAGCAATGCGCCCAATCCGATGGCGTGCGAACCGCTGGCACAAGCCCCCGACACCGTCAGGTTGATGCCTTTCAGATGAAAAATGCAGCCCAAGTTCATCGTTACCGTCGAATTCATCGACTGGAAGATGGCTCCAGAGCCGCATAGCGTCGTGTCTTTTTTCTCACGAATCATATCTACCGCGCGCACCGTTGGGTCGGCCGAACTGTCGTTGCCATAGAGCAACCCAACCTCGTGTGCATCGAGATAATCTTGGTCTATTTTGGCGTTGCGCAGGGCTTCGACCGTGGCGCAATAGGCGTATTTTGCCTGCTCGGGCATAAAGGCGCGCTGCGAACGACTCAACTCTTTTTTCAAGTCGGGCACCTCAATTTTGGCGGTCAATGCCGACCGAAAACCCATCGCTTTGCGCTCGGGGTCGAACACAATGCCCGATTTCCCATTATACAGAGCATCGCGCACCTCGTCGAGGCTCGTGCCAAGACACGAGTAGATGCCCATACCAGTGATAACTACTCTCTTCATTCGTATAATTTTCTGATTTACAGTCGTTTACTTATCTATCTCGATGATTATGAAGTCGCTGTTAAACTTAATTTCGATGTCGTTGATGAGTTCTACCTCGTAATTGCCGCGCGCACTGCGCTCGATTTTCACGATTTTCTGACCTTGGAAATGTTTGTTTACCGACTCCAAAATTTTGGCTGGCACGGCCGAATCGGGAATTTCGCCCTGTTTTTTGGCGTTGATTTCCGTCCAATTACCTTTCGAGTCAAAGTCGATTTCGGTGAAATCGTCGAGCATCACCTCGTAATTCACTTTGGCATCGAGCAACAGCACCGTACGCTCTGGGAAAGCCACTTCGATGAATTTGGCAGCCTTTTCGGGCAGAGTTTTTGCAGTGGCAGCCACAGCAACCAACGCACAAATGGTCAAAAATGCAATTTTTTTCATGATTCTATCTCCTTTATTTGGTGTTAAATATCTTGTCGAGTTGTGTGTGCAAACGCGTGCGCAATTCACGCAACTTGCTGATTTTCAGCCGACTTTTTCGACATCCGAAACGAATCGCTTGCCAAGTGCGCCGCATCCAACGGTAGTCGTACCACGCAAAGAGCGCCAACGCTGGCCACAGCAAAATCCACACGGCGGCTTGCCACCAAAGTCCCCACGCAAGCCCCATCGTCAGTAGCGTTGCCAGCGCAAAAAGTGGCAAAAGCAACACCACATCGAGTATGAAAATGAGCGTGTTTGTGAACATTTTGTCGCTCTTGAGCAACAATTTCGGCGCGTTATACACTATTCCGTGCGGAAAAAGCGCAACGACCCACAACGGTAACAGCAAAATCTGTGCC
Source organism: Segatella copri (assembly GCA_963593685.1). GTDB lineage: Bacteria > Bacteroidota > Bacteroidia > Bacteroidales > Paludibacteraceae > W0P28-013. Next base: position 9,102 of record CAVBBP010000028.1, on the reverse strand, counting down.
AAAATAGCAAAAATTGTCGCTAAATGCGACGGACATGCATCAAAAAGTCTGTCGGCAATGCGCAAATCGGCTATTCCACGCTGCAAAGTGCGCGCATCGTCGTAGATTGCTTGCACCTCGTCGGGCTGTTCTGCTTGGCTTTGCGCCAAGTGCGCCACCAACTGCTGGTCGCTTGCCAATTTTTCGGGCAGATGGTCGGGATTTTTGCCATTTTTCGACGCCCACTGCCGCCCCCAAGTTTCGCGAATAAAGTCGATGGCGTCGTAGTTGTCCAAATCGCGCACATCGAGCATCATCTGCTCTATCTGCGCGCGCACCAGTTTGTTCACCTCGCGTTGCGCCGTGCGTGGCTTGGTTTTGTAGAGTTCGTAGTACGCCGCCAGCGAAATCGGCTCGCCCACAGTTACCATAAAATCGGCTTGCAGACCAAAATAGCGTGAATAGTGGTGCGCCACGGGCAGAATCACCACATCGCGCTCGAAATTGCCCATTTCGGCAGTGAGAAACGCCAGCCGCGTGTAGCCAAACTTGAACTCGCCCAAGAAACGCTTGTCCTGATGCGTGCCTTCGGGAAACATGATGAGGCGGTTGCCTTCGAGCAGTTTGCCGCCCGATATGCGAAAAATCTCGTCGTTTTTTTTGAGCGAATCGACACCGTCCCAATCCATACGAAAGGCGGGCAGCATACCAATCCAGTAGAAAAATTTGGCAACCAAACGGTGAATCGAAAAAGCGTCGGCGCGCGCAATGACATAGGGGCGAAGCTCGTTTTCGAGGCCGAGCAGTATGCCCAGCGGGTCGTTAGCGCAGTTTTGGTGGTTCGACACGATGATGCACGGCGTGCCAGCCTGCGGCACACGCTCCATATTCAGGTAGTGCACACGCTTGTAGAGCAGATGGTCCTGCATCCAGCGCACATAACTTTTGTAGATTCTGTAGCCCCAGCCTGCTTTCAGGCGTTTTGGTACAGAAACGCTCGATCTTCTTCCTGTTGCGCTCATTATCAAGAGTTTAATTGTCAATAAGTGCCTAAAAGTCGATTTAAGCAAAAAAATCGGGGCAAAGGTACAACTTTTTTTCGATATGCAGGTGCGCATTGGGGCATTTGCGCCCACGGCAGCGACCAAAACAGGCCAAAAAAACGCAGGGACAAACTCTCGAAAAGTCTGTCCCCACGCCAAAATGCTATGATCGTTTACTCAATAAGAGGCTACGCGTGGTGCTGCGGCATAGTTCACTTTCAGTGCGTAGGCGCGTCGCAGTGCCTGCTTCACATCGGTGATGATGCCCATTTTTGTATCGCGGTCGGCTTTGATGGAGATGGTGAGCAAATTCTGCTCGTCCTCGCGCATTGCCTCGCGTTCGCGCACTACATACTCTTCGAGTTGCGACACATCGGCAAACGCATCGTCGAGTTGGATGCGCGTTTCGCTACCGTACTTGCCTTTGAACTCTTTTTTCGGCTCGCCAATGTAGATGAACCGCACCAGCGATTTTTTCTCGAGCGATTGCAGTTCGGTGGCTTCGGGCGCATGAATATCGACTTTGTATGTAACCTCCTTCATCGAAGTAGAAACCATGAAGAAGAACAACAGCATGAAAATGATGTCGGGCAGCGATGCCGTCGAGATGGCGGGTACATCTTTTTTCTCGCCTTTACGAATTTTTGCCATTATTTTTTCCCTCCATAGTTTTTGGGTTCGGCTTCCGAAATTTTCTGCGGATAGATGGCTTGAACGGCTTTTTGTCGGTCTTCGTCCAACTCCGCATAGGCCACTCCGAAGCGTGCCCGCGAATACTCGTTACGCAACTCGTTGTATGCGGCCACAAGTTCATTCTGCACCTCTATGTACTTCTGATAGAGCGTTCCACGGTCGTTTTGCAACGATATAAGGTGGTTTTTGGTCGTCAGTACTGTCTCTTTCTGGCCGTCGATTTCTACCTCTATGGGCAGAACTTCGGGCAACGACGGATCGGCCGCCTCGTTTTTGATGAAGGTTTTGGCCTTCTCGCGCAACTGCTTCACATCGAGCGGTTCGCCCTGCACCAGCAACTGGTTGTTGCTATTGATAAGCACGACGAAGATGTTGCGTTTTTTCACATCGGTGTTCGGCTTCTCCATGTTGGGTGGCAGTGGTGGCGGCAAACGCCGCGACAGACCTTTGTCAACCGACATGGTTGTCGTTACAAGAAAGAATATGAGGAGCAGAAAGGCAATGTCGGCCATCGAGCTTGCATTGATTTCCTGAACTTTTCGTTTTGACATAACTTTCTCTTTTTTAAGGGGATTTCTATAAATTCCTTTGTAGTGATTTTTGATTTTTGGGATAGCAGATGTTTGGCTTGAGCGAAAGCACAATGCGGTGGCATTGTAATTGAGTGAAAGTCAAATAGATGCAGCCCAAAAACAAAAAGCGCACAAAAGTATTCAGGAGTCCAACAGTTATTAAAATTTTTACAAAACGGGGAATTTATAGAAGTCCCCTTAAGACGCTTTCTGTTTGTTTATCTTTCTAAAACGCTTGAAAAATAGTGTGGCAACAACGCTCACGCAGGCTCCTGCAAACAGTATGTAGGAGGCGATGATGCACGCATCGGTAAATTGCGACCAGAAACCAACATTTTGGTTGCCCTCGTAACCGATGATGCTGATGTAGGCATCGCTACCGCAGAACCATGCAACGACGAACACTATCAGACTGAAAAAGATGACATCGAAGATAGTGAGGCTGTCTTTTTTCTTTTTGAAGAATATCGACTTATCGAATCTGATGAGCGAATAGATGCCCACCAAGCACGCTATGCCGAACAAGATGTACGACCAGTTGAGCAACGCATCGGTGAAGTGTGGTTGGTTCCACATGTTGCCGTTGATATCGACCTCTTCGCCGCCTCCGACAAAGAACAATACGCCCACGACAACCGACACGCTGAGCAGAGCCCACATCACGATTTTCGGCAATTTTTCCAAAAATTTTGACATAATTAAAAGGTTTTATTCTGCTCTACAAATGGGTTTATTTCTGTTCGGCAACTTTGGCTTTCTCGGCCACAATGTCGAGCAGGGCAATGGAGGTGTCTTCCATGTCGTTTACCAGCACATCGATGCGCGACAAGATGTAGTTGTAGAAAATTTGCAAGATGATAGCCACAATAAGACCGAATACGGTCGTCAACAGAGCCACTTTGATACCGCCAGCCACGATGGTTGCCGAGATATCGCCTGCCTGTTGAATTTTATCGAAAGCCTGAATCATGCCGACTACCGTACCCATGAAGCCCAACATTGGTGCCAATGCGATGAACAACGAAATCCACGAGAGGTTTTTCTCGAGCAGACCCTGTTGCACCGAGCCGTAGGAGGCCACTGTTTTGTCCACAGAATCAACGCCTTCGTCGTAGCGCGAGAGGCCTTGGTAGAATATGGAGGCTATCGGGCCGCGGGTGTTGCGGCACACTTCCAATGCTGCCTCTACGCCGCCTTCGTCCCATGCTTTGCGCACTTCGCGGAGCAGTTTATCGGAATCGACCGAAGCAAGTCCTAGATAGATGATGCGTTCGATGCAGAGTGCCAAACCGAAAATCAAGCAGAAAGCCACAGTGGACATAAAGCCAGCGTCGCCCTCGATGAATTTTGTTTTCAGTGTTTGGTGCAGACCAACCTCTTCTTCGACAGGTTCTTCGGCTACCTCTTCGACCACGGCGGCTTGTTCGTCAACAACTTCTTCGGCAGCAGGTTCGGTTGCTGGAGCCACTTCTTGCGCTACAACCGCTGCGGCCGTTCCAAAAAAGAATAGTGCCGCGAGCGTCAGGATTGAAAATGTTCTTTTCATTTTGTGTTTTGTTTTTGGTTAGAAATTTGATTTACAAATAATTAAGCGGAAAGAAGGGGATTCGAACCCCTGATACACTTTTGGCGCATACACGCTTTCCAGGCGTGCCTCTTAAACCACTCGAGCATCTTTCCAACGGCGTGATTCCGATTTTTTTTCTGATTTTATACCCTAATTTTCTATCCGTTTTTTAACAAATTAGGAGGGTGCATTCTCACGCACCTAAAATCGAGCGCAATTTACTATTTTTTTTGCAAATTATATACAAAAAAAACAACAAAACAGCAAAAAATGCGCTAAAATGTTGATTTTTAGAAAGTAAGCAACAAAAATATGGTCTTTTTGCGGTCGGTCTTCTACTGTAGTCGGAACAATTCGGTGGCGTTTCGGGTGGTTGTTTCGTCAATTTTTTCGAGCGGCACACGAAAAAATTCGGCCAGCGTGCGCGCCGTTTCTACCACAAAACTTGGTTCGTTGCGTTTGCCACGGTGCGGCACAGGCGACAGGTAGGGCGCATCGGTTTCCAAAAGCAGGTGCTCCACACCGATTGGCAACAAAATGTCGGGCAGACGGCTATTTTTATAGGTAAGCACGCCGCCAATGCCCAAGAAAAAGCCCAGCGCAACGGCTTTGCGCGCCTCTTCGACACCGCCGGCAAAGCAGTGAAACACGCCCCGAAGCGGCTTGCCAGCAAAGCGCGCCAACGAGGCAAACACTTCGGCAAAAGCCTTGCGCACATGCAGCACCACAGGCAGGTCGAGTGCCAACGCCCAATCGATTTGCTGTTCGAAAGCAGCCACCTGTTCAACGCAAAAAGTGGTGTCCCAATAGAGGTCGATGCCAATCTCGCCGATGGCGCAATAGCCGCCTTTGGCCAGTTCGTCGCCTATGCGGCGGAGTTCGGTGCGGTAGTCGGTTTTGACGCTTTCGGGGTGCAGCCCCATGGCCGCTGCGCAAAAATCGGGAAATGCGTTCACCGTGCGCTGCAACCGTTCGATGCTTGCGCTGTCTTCGTTGGCCAGCACCACGCGCTGAACGCCCGCGGCGCGCGCCCGCTCAACCACCGCAGCACGGTCGAGGTCGAACTCTTCGGTATAAATATGGGTGTGGGTGTCGATCATTGAGTGGGAAAGTTAGAAAGTGTGAAAGTGTATAAAGTGTGTAAAGTGAAAAAAAGTAGAGAGTGTAAAGTTTGTAAAGTAGGGACGCGGCATGCCACATCCGTTTTTTGTGGATTTGCAGATTTGGTTATTTGTTGTATTGTTGAAGCGTTGAACTGTTGAATCGATATTATTTCTAGTTTCTGGTTGCTGGTTGTGGTCCCCTTTCCCGTTTCCTCCGAAGGGGGAAAAGCCTTTTGTCTTGCTACTTGCTACTTGCTACTCACATCTTGCGACTAAAAAATTTGAAATTTGAAATTGCAATTTCATTGCAAAAATTTTTCGGCTTCGTGCAGGGCGTCGATTTTGCCGACATCGAGTATTTTTGTGTGCGGCACTTCTACGCCACGAATGGTTTGAGCAGCGCACACCGAAAGGTAAAAATCGATAATCGAAAAGCGTCCTTGCCACGCCTCCATCAGCGGAAATATGGCGGGCGAGATGGTGTGAATGCCCGAAAATGCGAGTTTTTCGCACCGCTGCACATCGAGGTCGGGATAGGGCGACCGCACCTCGCCCGTCTGCACATTTGTCCAGCCGACAAGCCGCCGCTGGTCATCGAAAAGCAGGTAACGGCTCGTGGCGCGGCGACTGACGAGCAGCGTGGCCAAATCGCTGCTGTGGTGCATTTGGCAGAACTGGCGCAAATCCAAATTCGACAGAATATCGACATTGTGCGTCAAAAATGGCTGGTCGGTGCCGAGCAGCGACTGCGCTTTTTTGATGCCGCCGCCCGTTTCGAGCAGCGCATAGCGTTCGTCGGAAATAGCGACTTTCAGCCCGAAATCGCAACTTGACACAAAATCGATAATTTGGTCGGCAAAATGGTGTACATTCACCACCGCTTTGTCGAAACCGGCCGCCGCCACTTTGCGCAAAAGGTACTCTATCAGCGGTTTACCAGCCACAGGAACCATCGCTTTGGGCATAGTGTCGGTAAGCGGTTTCAGGCGTGTCCCAAGTCCAGCAGCAAAAATAAGGCAATTCATGTTATTTCAGATTTCAGCGTTTAAGAATTTCAGAATTTCAAGTTTTCGGTAGCCGAAAAGTTGAAATTATTATTCATTGTTCATTATTTATTGTTCATTTTTTTGGCAATAGCCCCCTTTCCCGTTTCCCCCGAAGGGGGAAAAGCCACGCGCCTAATTAGGAATTCTGAATTTAGAATTATGATTTTTTTCGATAAGCGAGCGCAGTGCCAAACTCGTTTAAGCAGTGTCGAGCGGAGAAAAAATGCGCATAGCGAATTATTTGCGTTCAAAAAGTCTGTAAAAATTTAATTAAGTAATTGGAAATTAAGTAATTGGAAATTAGATAATTGGGTAATTAAAATCACTCCTCACTCCTAACTAAAAATTCCTAACTCCTAATTCCTAACTCCTAATTTTGCGAACTATTCCTTGTTCGCAGTGTTCGAGCAGGATGTCGATGTCGAATTTGTTGGCCAGATGTTGTGCCAAATGTTCGGCGGCATAGACCGAGCGATGCTGTCCGCCTGTGCAGCCAAACGAGAACATCAAATCGGTGAAGCCACGCTGCAAATAGCGCGCCACATGGGCATCGGCCAGCGCATAGACAGACTGGAGAAAAACGGTGATTTCGCCATCTTTTTCGAGAAAATCGATTACATCGGCGTCCATGCCCGTCGATTTTTTGTAGGCTTCGTAACGCCCGGGGTTGTGCGTGGCGCGGCAGTCGAACACATAGCCGCCGCCGTTGCCCGAAAGGTCGTCGGGAATGCCTTTTTTGTACGAAAAACTGAAAATTCGCACCGTCAAACGCCCTTGCGCCCCGACGAATGCGTGTTGCCACTTTGGCATTTGCGCCAATTCGCGCAAAATCTGACAGAGATACGGCATTTCGGCAAAGGGTTGCGCCAGCAGTTCGCGCAGATTGGCCATGGCAAACGGCACGCTCTGCAAAAAATGCGCCTTGCGCTCGACCAGTCCACGAAAACCGTATGCGCCCAACACCTGCAATGTGCGAAACAGCACAAAATAGCGCAAACGATTTAGAAAATAGTCCTTATCAACCGACTGATATTCAGATAGTTTTTGCAGATAAACAGCGATAAGTTCGTCGCGCAGGGCGGGCGGATAGTTGGCTTTGGCTTGCCACAAAAACGATGCCACATCGTAGTAAATCGGGCCGCGAAGACCGCCTTGAAAGTCGATGAGGTAAGGCTCTTCGCCATTGAGCAACATCACATTGCGCGCCTGAAAATCGCGGTACATAAAAGTGTGGAAATCGTCGGCCAGCAGCAGGCTTGAAAAGCGGTCGAAATCGTTTTGCAGCGCCACTTCGTCGAACTCAAGTCCCGCAGGTTTCAGAAAACAGTATTTGAAATAGTTGAGGTCGAACGCCACCAAGCGCGCATCGAAAGCCGCCAACGGATAGCAGACCGAAAAATCGAGGTTGCGCGCGCCCCGAAACTGCACATCGGGCAGGAGTGCCACCGTTTTGCGTAGCAACTGTTTCTCTTGTTCGAAATAATTGCCCGACGCACGGCCAGCCGCCAGCGCATCGAACAGCGACTGCGCGCCCAAATCTTGTTGCAGATAGCACGAACAGTCGTCGGCACAAGCCAGCAGGCGCGGCACAGGCAGTCCTTGCGCTGCAAAATGGCGTGCCAGCGCAACAAACGCTCTATTTTCCGCCACCGACACGCCCTCGACCCCGATGCAAGTGTCATTGCCAGCGGTGATGCGGTAGTAACGGCGGTTGCTGCCCGACTGCGCCAGCGGCACAATCGTGTCGGGCGGCGTGTGGGCGTAGTTTTCGTAAAGTGTGGCGAGCGTCTGTTTCATTTTCGGTAGAAATTTGAAGCGAAATTACGATTTTTTTTCGACTTTTGTGCAAAAAGTTGCTCGACGGCGCAAAAATTTGTATCTTTGTCGTAGAAAATAGCTTGAACAGCGTATGAAACTGAAAAAAATAGCCCTGATTGTGGCGGCAATGGCTCTTGTGGGCGTTGCCAGCGCACAAACGCAGCACCTGACGAAGGCCGAATTTCTGAAAAAAGTGGACAACTACGAAGCCGACACCAAGTGGAAATATCTCGGCGATCGTCCGTGCGTTATCGATTTTTACGCCACATGGTGCGGCTAAACGAGCAGACTGCACCACTCTCTTTGAGAATGGGTGTGATATGTATCTCTATAATTTCGTCCATAGATATTTTTTTTGCCATATCAATAATTTGTTGTAATTTTGCAGCAGTAAAGTGAAATAGATGAGGTTATGCTTCGCAAGCTTAGAGTCCAGAGTGGCTCTTGTAAGCCCGGGGTCGCTGGCCGTTCTATTTCGCTTTTTCATTTGTAGCGTATGACCGGCTGCAAAAACAGATGCACTTTATGTTTTTTTGCCATATCAATAATTTGTTGTAATTTTGCAGGTGGAAACATTGCTTGATCATTGGGGCGGGTTTTGTCGTCTGTGAGAGTAATTGTTTCCATTTTTTTTACTTAATAGGTTGCTATATTTTTGCCATATCAATAAATTGTTGTAATTTTGCAGCAGTAAATCGTTGTTAGCAACCTACCAAGCTATAGCCGTAGGTCGATGCTTTCAGCGATTTCTTTTTTAATAGGTTATTGCTGTGTCTCTCAATCTTGAGGTAATTGAATAGAGCCTATAAAATTGTCTATTTTTTAATGGATTGTTATTGTATTCAATACTAAAATAGAGTGTGTTATATTGAGTTTTGTATTCGTAATAAAAATACTCTTCCGCCCACGGTTTTTTATCCCTCTTTACATTTATTTCGCGCCCTATCAAATTACTTTTTGATAGTATCTGCGGCAATTTACTTGCAAACTCGTTCCATATAAATTGTAAGGATTGCGCTATGTCGTTTGATAGATGACTTGTTGTTTTGCTATCAAATAACACCTCTATTTTCTCTCCCTGCTTATCAATAACAACTGTACTCCCCTGAATTTTGCGTAGCGATTGCTTGCTTTCATTGCGTAAAATTTTATCGCCGATGTAGTGTGTAAGTTTTTTCTGCTGTGTTTTACTGCATTTTGCAAAGTACGCATGGTTGTCGGTGAAAACTTGTCCTGTGAGTGCGGGGTTGCCTTCGAGGCCGTTGTGGCGTATGGGTGTGG
>CAVBBP010000027.1:0-34476 GCA_963593685.1 Segatella copri | reverse complement strand
TACTACGAATGGGATGCCGATGGACGCTTGCTTGTAGAGGAAAACTACAAGCACGAAGAATTGGACGGAGTGCAAAGATACTGGCACGGAAATGGTAAGTTAAAGGCAGAACGGAACTACAAAGACGGCAATCTCGACGGCAGAGAGAGAGAGTGGCACTACAATGGTCAGTTGAAAGCAGAGAAAACCTACAAGAACGGACTGCAAGATGGCGTTCAAAAAGAATGGCACGACAATGGTCTGTTGCAAGCAGAACGGAACTACAAAAATGGCAATCTTGACGGCAGAGAGAGTGTGTGGCACGAGAACGGTCAGTTGCGTGTTATGTATGCCTACGAAAACGGAGAAGTTGTCGATGGCGTTTACAGGGCATGGGGCTGGAACGGACGACTGAAAAGCCAAATTGCTTACAAAAACGGCGTATGTAACGGAGAAGAAACTTCTTGGTATTCTGACGGTCAGTTAGAAATGGAACGGCACTGGGTAAAAGGTAACCTCGTTCATGAAAAACTGTTCTCACCCTATGGCTACCCGAAAAGAGAAGTCTTCTATGATTACGATAATGGGGCTCGGCGCATAACTCAAGAACGTGTGTGGAACGAGTTTGGTTCGTTGATTCGCAACAAAAAGTATTCTGATGATTCTATTTATCGTTTCCGCACACGCCCATCGAACGAAAATAAAAATGTATCTTTGCACAAGAAAGGCAAGCCACGCTATGCAGGAGGCAAACTCTTGGGTATGGAATATCTGCCAAAGAATTTGCAGATAAACCCCGAACAACTTTGGAACGACATATTCCTATATCACGGAGCAGAGATTAGCAACAAACTCAATAACTCCACCAATGGGGATGCGATTTTTGCTTCCGAACATGCAGGAAAGATGTTTGTTTACAAAATAGACAAGGACTTTAATGTTGTTGTACTGAAAGGAACAAATGGCGATACAGAAACCAAAAATAAACTATTAGAAAAGTATGGACTTGTTAGAGGAGAAACGCTGGGAGTTGGTAAATTTGAGCAAGGGATTGAAGATAAGGGACGACAGAATAATAATCCCACTACAATTCTTTCGGATGGAGGAACTTCAAGAGTTGATAAACGCAATGAAAGCGAACCCACAAATGGATTTGATAGAGTGGGACGACAGAATGTGCCACTTACTTCTGAAAGCAATCGAGGCAAAAGAAGCATCGGAGAGCAAGTAGGATTAGCCTCCAACCAAATCGAATCTGCCCAGCGCGCCGCCACGCAAGCCGTACTCGATATGCTCGAAAAGGCAGGGCTGAAAACACACTTTGTGTCGGAAGAGGAAGCGGAAAAGATGCTTAATCTGTTGGGGTTAAAAGAAATGAGTTGGAGCGACGCCTTGTCTGCAATAGCAGCCGCCAGCCATACCATTACTGATACCGGCACCCACGGGCAATCGTCCAACTCGAAAGACGGTGCAAAGGTACAACAAAATTCCGACATAACAAATGCCTTAAATAAATTAGCAGAGGCATTGTCGGGAAAGAACGCTTACACACCGAAAGAGTTCGTTGGGCAGATTGCGCTTGCATTGGGCATTAAAAACGCTTCAACAAACAAATCGAACTACACAACTATCACTCTTGGCGACGGCACAACTGCCAACATACGCATCAGCAATCATCAAGGGAACGCCATAAACTTTACTATCAGAGGTAAGGGTGGCGATGTTAATATCGGCTTTGTTATCAAAGATAGCAAAACGGCTTTTCATTCCAACGACAACTCGAACTATGTAGAGTTTGTTTACTATGGCGACAAGACCACAGATGCGGCACGCCAAAAGGCGATAGTCGATGGCATACGCCACTTGATAAAAACAGGCGAGTTTGGGCAGATACCGCAAGCCGACAATATAAATACATCGGGAGCGTTCCGCGCACAAGCGATGATAGTCTATCAAGGCGGCATTGCAAAATTCGACCAACACGATAGCAAATTTTTTACCACAGGTGTGGGTGGAATGGCTTTCGGCTGGGGACATTATACTGCCAAACGAATGGATGTAGGCAAATTGTATGCTTACAATACAGCAGCAGAAAAAGGAAGAGATAAAAACATTGATGCTGTCTTGGTTAATGGAAAAGAAATAAAAAAAGATTTACCTAATCCGACAAACAATGATACTGCCAACACAAACATATGGGTTGCTATTAAGAATACTGCAAGGAAAGCCCTATTGGATACTGCCCTAAATTCAGAAGGGGCACAAATACTACAACTAAAAATCTCTAACCTCAAACAAAAACTCACTGAAGCACAAGAAACCGAGAATCAATCTGAAATTGACAACATCAAACAAGAGATTGCTATAATGGAGCGGGAAAAGAGCGAGTTGAACAGAGATAGAAACCTGTCTATACAAGATAAATGCAAGAAAAATTTACTGGAGAGTATAAACTCTTTCAAAACACAATTAGAAAATAATCGCCAACAAAAACTCTCTTACGAAAAGATGTCGAAAGATGGAAAGTATGGAGATTTATCGGGACTAATCAATAAAGTAGAAGCAGAGATAGAAACATTAGAAAATACTTTGTCTTGGTTTGAAAATAATATCGACCATATTTCGTATGATGCCGTAGAAATAAAAGCAGCACCGCAATTATACACCATTGAAGTTCCCGATGATACAGGTAAAAATTATTTGAGTTGGAACGAAGAAGTGCCAGCGCAAGAGCGCAGACGCATTGCCGATGCGCTATTCAACTTACCAACAAATATAAGCGATGCACGATTGTTTTCTGTAATTAACACTTTGTATGCGACAAATACACCGCTTACAGGCGGAGATGTTTATAAATTATTGAGTTCGGGGCTTATAAATTTACGAAATGCAGGCTTAATCAATAATAAAAATGGCGGTTACGCAAGTCATTTTTTGAACAGTATAGGTTATGTAGGTATTAAAACACCATCAGGTTTTGCACCACCGGGTTTTGAGAGTAGTACTCATAAAAAGAGTAGCGATGAAAATAGCAATTATGTTATATTCAAAGATTCGGACTTGAATATAATCGACCGCGTTCAACTCCTTCGACTCCCCAACGGCGTGGTCTATGGCTACACTCAAGGCGGCGAGATATACTTGAACCGTGAGCGGTTGAACGCCAACACGCCTTTGCACGAATACACCCACTTGTGGGACACGGCGTGCAAGCAAAAGAACCCCGAACTGTGGAAGCGTGGTGTGGAACTGATGAAGCAGTTGCCGCTGTGGGAAGAGGTAAAGAACGACCCGAACTACGCCGACCTTACCACCGACGACGAGATAGCCAGCGAGGTACACTCGCGCTTGACAGGTGAGGGCGGTGCTGCGCTGTTGGAGCAGTTTGCGCAAGAGGCTGCCGATATGGACGCTATGGGAATGACCGAGCGGTTGGGTGTTGTTGGTAGGCTCAAGCAGTGGCTTTCCGACTTTTGGCACTGGGCGCAAGACACCTTTGCGCCGTGGACTAAAAGCGAAGCCGAGCAGGTGTCGCTCGACGACTTTGTGCGTATGCCGCTTGCCGACCTCGCGCGTGGTGTGAACCCCAACGAGGCGTTGGGGCGGAGCGAGATTGACGACAAAGTGCAGTTTATGGGTAGCCGTGTCGATAAGCGCATGGGCGAGATAGCCGACCACTACGACGGCAAAGAACTTACTCCCGAACAGCAGTCTATCGTTGATGTATTCAGCGGAGCGAAAGATAGACAGACGATTGCCATAACTCGAACAGATGGAAATACTATCTCTGTCGAAATGCAGCAAGGCAATGAGAACAATGCTGGCACAAAGCATAGTCTATTCCGTCATTACAATACAAGTGAGGGAGTGCTATCGGCAGATGATATTCTCACGCTCCAAGAGGTGTATGAGAATGGTGTAAGAACCGAGAGCAAAGGAACAATTGTTTATACGCTGGAGAAAGATGGCGTAAGGTATCGTGCTGTCAATGATAAGAAAGGAGGGAAAGAAGTATTCCACGATTTCTATACAAACAAAAAAGCCGATAATTCAAAGTCGTCTATGGCTGAAAGCCAAAACACGCAGAGCGCACGAACCGATGAACAATCGACTAATTCGTCGGCAAAGGTAGATGAAAATTCTGAATCTGCCAAACACGCCGAGTGGGAAAAAGCGCGTTTCTCTATTGGTCAGAGCAACACTCCCAACGAGCGTATCATCGAGATAACCAACGAGTTGGTCAGAACGCTGAACGGCAAAGGCTTGAAGAACAAGTTTTTCCAACTCATCGAGGAGTTGCAGAACGGCTACATACTGCTCAACAAGGTGTTCACCAACTTGAACGAGGCGCGTGTAGCGAGCGGCAAGAAAGCGTTGAGCGTAGGGCAGCACCTCGAAACGATAGCGGCTGGCACGCGTGGTCGTGCGGCTGGTATGCTGGCAGTGTTCGATAGTTACGGACACAAGAAAGCGTACCGCAATGTGTTGGGGAGTGTCGGAAAGGCGTTTCGTGTAGAACAGCAAGAAGCGAAAGAGCGGCTCGACGACTACTTGATGGCACGCTCGATGCTTGAGCGTATCGAAGAGGCACGCCAAGAACTTGCCAACAACGGCTCGAGCGAAGAGTTGCTCTACCGTCTGCAAAAAGCCGACGAGTGGGGAACAGCGTTTGCCGACAAGTACGGCAAGAGTGCTGCTGACTACATTGCCGAGTTCGAGGGAAAGGTAGAAACCAAAGACCTGTGGAAAAAGATAAACGATGCCACCGCCTACTTGCGTGAGCAAGCCTATTCGATAGGTTGGATTTCGGCAGAGGAGAAAGCCAAGCAGGACAACCGCAAGTACTATGTACCGAACCGAAATGCCGCCGAAGTACTTGGCTCGGAGAAGCGCAACGAAATCAAAAATGAGTTGGGGCTGACCGACGATACGCAGGTGGAGAAACTGATAAACATCTATTTCCGCCATCAAGATGGTCTGAACGAGGCAAAGGTAAAACAAGCGATAGAGGACGCTGGGCTTGCCGACATTAATGTAACACTCGGTCATTTGGGTGCGAAGCCAATAAAAGAGTGGCAGCAAGATTTGTTGTGGAATTACATAGACAGATTGATGCCAGTAGAGTTGCGTGGCGAAGATGATTTTGTGCGTGCAGGTAGTAGGCGCACAGAGGGGATGGACGGTGTGATGACGCTGCACTCTGCTGGTCGTGGTTCGTTGGCAGCACGACCAATGGAGAACCTCGAATACATGGCAAAGGACGCGTTCAATGGCATCTCGAAAGCGCAACTGAAACTGCGTCTGCTCGAACTATTTGAGGACGAGTTCAATGCCAAGTTTTTACAAAATGCTGGTTTCGATGTGATACCCGAAATAGAGATTGATGGGGAGTTGGTGCAAGACGCAAGCAAGGTGGACGAGTACCACAAGATGCTTGACGAACGACAGAAGCAGACAGAAGAGGTTAATGCAGGTCTGCGCTCAAAGATTGACGACAAGATAAAAGACTACTTTAAGCGCGTGAAATACAACGATATGTCTTCCGTGCCTAACTCGTTTCTCATAGAACACAACGGCGTGCTGCACCAAATAGTTGTGCCAAACGCACGCGTGATGGACGCACTGCGTAGTGATTTCGGTCAAGAGATACGCTACTTGAAAACACCTAAAAACATTCTGTCGCGGAATGTTACTACCTACAACCCCGGTTTTGCTACGGCAAACTTTGCGCGTGATACGGAAGCCAACCTTGCGTGGCTGGCGGTAGAGAACCCCGAGATAGCAATGCGCTTTGCTAACATAATCAAGACATTCAGTGAGAGCAAAGATGTAGCCTATTATCTTGCAACAGGTGAGTTTGCAAATACAAAACAAAGAAACCTGTTCCGTGAGTTTATAGAGCGTGGTGGCGAGGGTGGTTACTCGTTTATGCTTACCAACAAACTAAGTTTTGAACACAGGACAGAAGCCGAACTCACTGGCGGCGCACGAGATGTTTTCGAGAAAACAAAAAAGTGGATGTCGCTTCCATCGAATATCAGCGAGATGCTGGTGCGCTTTGCGGTATATACGGCTGCGCGTGAAAGTGGGTTGTCGGCAGACGAGTCGCTCTACTACAGCAAGAACTCTAACATCAATATGGACATCCGTGCAGCCAAGCGCAACGGCTTTACCAAAGTGGTTTATTCGGTAACGCCTTTCTTGCAGCCAGCACTCACAGCAACGGCACTCAAACTACGCAAGATGTTTGGCGACAAAGACGGCGTTGGTATGGGCAAGAAAGGGAACGCAAACATCTACCGTTGGATGGGCGTGGCTGCCGCTATGACAATAGCAGGTATCGCCAAAGCGTATAGTGAGGGCGACGACGATGACGACGATGTAAATGCGCTCAAGGACTTGAAGTATAGCGACGAGGAAATTGAGAAGTATATGGCTATCAAGAACGATATACGCGACAGCGACTACCTCACCACGATGAACTATATCATTGTGGGCGACAAGCGTATTCCGCTCGAACAGAGTTTGACTATTCCGTGGTACATTGGCTATATGGGTGCGCAGTGGCAGAATGGTCGTATCACAACTGGCGAGTTTTTTCGAGGGGCTATGACTATTATTGCGCAAAACGCATTGGCAATTCCCACCGACGCAGGTACTCTCTCCGAACTCAAAGAACTATTGCCCGACGAGAGAATTAAGCACGAGCAGTTCCAGCGTCAGAATGGCGACGCTTTGACAAACGCCATAAGCGAGAAAGCCTATCGTGCGGCACACGCCGACGGCACTGTTGCTGAATCGGGAGAGCGTGATTTCTTTGATATGAATCCGCGTTTTCTGAAATCGTTTGAGAGTTGGCTACCAATCAATGGCTGGGTTTTTCCTGCTGTGAACTATGCTATCGACAGCGAAAACTCGCCGTTCCCTCTGCTCACACGCTACCAATACACCACGAAAGAGAAGACCGTAAAACGCAATATGGACAACTGGGTGTGGGAGTTGAATAGTTGGCTCGACAATGCCGACGAAACGCTGAAGCGTGAGCGCAATCTGAACGGCGAAAGCGGTGCGTACTACAGCAAACTGAATAACATTTTGAATACGAACGAATTGAACAGAGCACAAGATGCTATTTATAAATATCACAGCCTCGACGCAACACACATAGGGAAGGGCTACGGTTATATGACGCGTGCCGAGTACGAGAATACATTTCCCGAAGATGCGATGCAAGAAAAGATTTTACAGCAGGGTATTTTCGATGACTACCTACTGCCTTTGATAGTGCGGTTGCGAGAGTTGGGAGAGATAAAGAATCCGAATCTGCCCAAGAGGAAGTATTAAACACAGAACAGGTGCTGCTCAAACGAACAGCACCTGCTGTTTTGGTTCTTGGTAGAGGCGGTGGTGGGCGATGGTGTAGTACTGTGGGTCTATCTCGAAGCCGATATAGTGCCGCCCGAGCCGCTGTGCTGCCAGCAGTGTAGCACCTGCACCAGCGAAAGGGTCGAGAACAATGTCGCCAGCGTTGGTGCTGTTGCGTATCATCTCCGCCATCAGTGCCACAGGCTTTTCTGTGGGGTGCGCTTTCTTGCCCACAATGTTCGGCACAGTGAGCAGGTTCTTTGCGCCCATATCGTTGATGTCGCGTGCAGGGCGTTTCGATAGCATCAAGATAAACTCCAACGCTTGCATATAGTACTTGTTTGGCGTGGCGTTTCCTTTGTTCCACACCAGCAGGTTTTGAAACACGAAGCCTACACGCTCCGCTTCGGTCTGCAACTCGCACAGGTTGCGGCTGTTTATCATTATGTAGCAGTGCGTTCCCTTTTTCAGCACGCGGTAGATGTCGGGCAGCCACTCCGAGAAAGCGATGTCGTTGTGGGCAAATAGTTTGCCAGTCCGTGCGTGTTCGTTTCGGTCATCGGCGAATATGCCACCGCCCATACTTGTGCCGTTATGCACTATGTGATAGGGGCAGTCTGTCGCCACGAGGTCTATGCTCTCGTCAGGCAGTTCTTTCAGCCCCACAAGGCAGTCTTGGTTTTGTAGATAGTCGCAGTTCATTGCACCACCTCCAACGCTGCAAGTATAGCAGCATTCAACGCTTCCTCACGAGTGGGAGCGACTTTTGAAATATACTTGTCCTCTAAACGCCTCTCTCTCTGCATCACGAAACAGCGATACCATTCTTTTTTTGTGTCGTAATCGTAGCCGCAGGTGCAGTCAATGAGAACGCCTTTCCCCTCCAACCAATCGACAGCCTCGTGATAAGTAGGGGCGGAAATGTCGCTACAAGTCTCTTGGTCTGTGTTGTTGATTGGGAATCCACAGTAGGCTATGCAGGGGGCATCGTCGTTACCCTTTGTGTAGTAACCATTTACCTTTTCATTGTACCCTGCGGCTTTCAAAGCCTTTGCCGTTTCGTACGGCACGAAAAATTTTGCATTCATAGTTGTAGTTTTTTTTGGTTAGTTGTTTTGTTTTTCTTGCGCCAGCGTTTCCAGCACCTGCACTGCAAAGTCTATTGCCTCGCGCTCGTCGGCACTGGGGAACGCTGTCCGCTTCATCATTCGCAGCGTGTAGGCTGCTCGCTTGTAGTCCATCGTTTAATTCGTTTTTGCTTGTTAAACTTTCAGCCGTCAAAACTAATTAAACGGATTCTCTAACTCGAAAATCTCATCGTCCAACAGGGCGTGTATTGCTTTCCGCAACGCTTCACGCTGGTCGTTATCTGCATTCTTGCACCGCATTGCTTGCAGTATCGTTCTTGCTTCGTTGTGTGTCATAGTTGTAGGTTTTTAGTTGTTATTTGTTGCTTGGTATTCTTTTAGCATAAAGGCGATGTCCTCGATAAAGTCCTCGTTTAGCCAGTCGATTGCGCTTTCGTGCGCCACAATTCGTTTTGCGCAAAGGTCGGCGTGTTTCGCTCGCACCTGCTCTACAAATTCTCGTGCCGTCATAGTCGTTCAAATTTCGTTGTTAATCATTTCCTCGAGCCAATCGACATCGATAGCAATCGTCGGGTCGCATTCAGCGTCGGGGTCGCCCTCCAAGTGCGCCGTCAAATCAAAGTACTCAACGCGTGCGTAGCCGCCACGATACGAGCAATAGTAACCGCCGTTGTCGCAATCGTTTTCAAAACGCAGGTGCGTATCAACATCGAACCCCACGCAATTAACCACGCCATCGACCACCCACTCACACTCCACCGCCACGCTGCTTTCTTCGGCTGCCCAGTCTATTGCGTTGTCGGCTTCGTCAAACGCTCGCTCCGTATAGTCGGGGGCGTTCAACAAGCGGCGTGCACGTTCGAGTTTGGCTGTCAGTGCCTTGTCGCGTTTCTCTAATGCGGAGATAGTTCTGTTCGAGTGTGCCACATTCGAGCGGTTGCGTTTGATGAACGCCGCTATCGTGTCGGAGCGTAACGCTTTCTCGGTCAGCAAAGCGCAAAGGCTCATGCGTGCGTCTGCTACATTGCGGTGGCGGTCGCGCGCCACCAGTTGCTTGCGGTCAATCTCGAACGCCGTGCAGATACATTCTGCTGCACGCTTCATCAGCCGCTCGTCTTTTCGTTTTTGCTTTTGTTCGTTTGTCATAGTTGGTTAGTTTTAGTTGGTTATTAAATTCATTTTCAAAACTGCTCGGCACATTTCTTTGCCGTCAGTAGTTCGTCGGGGCAGGGCACTGCCTTTCTTGCCCACTCGGCACGCTCACGCTGCTTGGCTTCGTTCGCCAGCCGCTCACGCAGGGCGGCACGCACCTGCAAGAATTGTTTTAAGGCGTTGAAAAACCTTTGGTTGTCGTAGCGTGTAGCAAAGTCGCCAAACGCCCCCTGCTCAAAGTCGTGGAAAAACAGAGCCAGTTCCCCGAGCCGCAAGTAATCGTACTCGCTCGCAATTTTCTCGGCAACTATCTTTACCGTTTGGCGTGCGCCCAACTGAAAGTCAAAGCCGCAAAGGGCAAATGTCTGTGTCAGTTGAATTGTAAGCCAGTCAGCCACCACGCCACCGCCATACACCGCTGCCACTGCTGCAAGTGTGGGGTTGCTCTGCACCTCCGCAACGGCGGTCGGTCGGTTGTTGCTCAACTCTCTTTTCATCTCGGGCGAATACTTGGTTAAAAACTTTTCATTGCTTTCGGTACTTTGCAAGTACGCTGTCGAGCGTGTCGGCATACTCGTCGCGCAGCCGCTCGGTTGCTGTCTTGTAGTTGTTAGTTCCATAGTTCCCTCCGTTTTTTGGTTTGCTTCGTTTCTCCCAAGTGGCGAGCCGTCGGCTCAAATCGAACACGCGCTCCATCTCGTAGCGCATAAGTGCGCCGCCCTCGTTGCTCTCCGTCCAGTAGTCGTAGAACTCGCGCAGCATTGCCGCGCCGTACTTGTCGAGATAGTCCAAGAGGCGGTTGTAGAACTTTTGCGCGCGCGCCTCTTTGTCCGCTTTTGATTTTTCGTTTTTCGATTTTACAACCGCTGGCATTTCTTTTTCTTTTTCTACTTTTTCTTTTTCTTTAGTTGTAGTTAATTTTATAATATCACTATCTTTACTTTCTACCGTAGTATCTTTGTTTAGTGCATCTATACTACTGTCTTTGTTATTATTATTTATATTTATATCATCATCATCATCATTATCATTATCATATAGGTAAGCCTTTGTATTCGGTTGTATTCGATTGTATTCATTTGTATTCGATTCGATACATTCGTATTCGTTTGTATTCGTTTGCGTACATTCGTATTCATTTGTATTCGATTGTATCGTTTCGTCTTCGGTTGTATTCGATTTGCCCCAGCGTTTGGCTATTGCTTCACGGTTCTTTTCACAACGCTCCTCGTACTTTGCGTTTGCTTTCAGCACATCGTTCGATATGAAAGCGAAAGCCATCTTTGCAACGGCATCGAGTTCGGGTAGTGGCTCGTTGTTTGCCAGTGCATAGAGCGCGCGCAGCAGTGTTCCGAGTTGTGCATCGCTCAACCCTTTGACCATTTCGTAGTGGTCTGCATACATCAGAAAGGTTTTCTTTTTCGTTTTCATAATTGGTTGGTTTTTAAGTTGGTTAGCAATTCGATTTAATTTCAAAGTAGTAGTCGCGTTCGGGGTTGCGGTCGTTGGCTTCGTCGTCGCGCCAGTCGCCATAATAACCCTCCACGCCCTCCGCTCGTAGGCGGTTGAATAGTGCTTTCATTTTTCCCATAGTCGTAAGATTTTTACGGTTAAACTTTTGCGTTCCAATCACGGCCGTAAGCGGTGCGCTTGCCGTTCATCTCGTCCGTTACCGTTCGTGTCGCCTTGCCTTTCGCTGCAAGCCGCACAAACTTTAACTCTAACTCTTTCATTCGTGCCAGCACTCGCAACGCCTCGCGCCGCTCTCGGTCTTTCACGGCGTACATTTGCCCCTGCATTGTGGCGTTGATGATTTCAAGTTCCACATCAGTAGGTTCAGTTTTCTTTTTCTTTGGTCGTCCCATAGTCTGTTTTAATTTTCAGAATAAACATTGTAGAAATACTCCCACGCTTCATCGTCGGGGTTTGGTAGCGTGATACCAAACTCGGCAGCAGCGTCCGCTTGCACCCTATCGAGAAAAATTGCAAAGTCCCTTTCGGTCAATTTGCTCGTGCCACCACTGACAAAGGTTGTGTTTTCGCCTACCGTAACACCACGCTGCAAAAACTTGGCGCAATAGTAGTCGTGAATGTCCTGCTGCGGTGTGCCAGTTTCTGCCTCTATACACTTAAACCACAGCCACATCAAGCGGTTTTGATTTAGCGACCGCTTGCTCTCGTGCGGCTTGATGACTACATCGTAGTCGCCGTTCTTGCAGAGCGTGAGGCGTTGGCGGAAAGCCTCCACCACACGCTCTGCACCTGCAACCGTGCCTTTCTCTTTGCGAAACCGTATCATAGTTTTCCGTTCGCTTTGAGTTGTTCGTAGATAGCCGCCAGCAATTCATCGTCGTACTCGTCGAGCGTGCGCTTGTTGTGCTTGTTGTTGTAGTACGAAAGTGCTGTGGCGTTCCCTGCCAAGTAGTCCATTGCCAACAGCGCAACGGCTTTTAGTTCGCTTTTCGTTTGCGCTTTCGCTCTCGTTTGCGCTGGTGCTGTTGCCGTCTGCTCGGCTTCGGGCAAGTCCTCACCTGCGTAGATATACAGCCCCAAGCCGTGTCGCGCGCACGCCTTTGTAAGCGAGCGTTGTATCGCCTTATTCACATCGAAAGATGTTACCTTTGCTTTCGGTATGCTTGCGTTGCGGTAGTCCATCACTGGCAGGTACTCGATATGCTCAATACCCTCGATGGTTACGCCTGTCTTTACCCAACAGGTGTTGAAGTCGGTGTGATAGAACAGTCCGTCGGCGTTCTCGTAGATAGTGTAGAAAGCCGTTGGGTACTGCTCCTTTACTTTTGCCCACGCCCACGCCCAAGAGAGGTAGGTGAGTCCATTCTTGCGCTCGGTGTGGTCGTTACAGTTGATTGCGTTTAGCGTCGCAAATACGCTCTTTTCGTTTGCCATAGTAGTTGGTTTTAGTTGTTAGTAATTAGTTTATAACTTGTTGATTGTTACTCAAATAGACTGCCCTGCTGGGCGTTCCCAAAGCGGCGGTGTCGCTGCTCGGTCAAAGACTTGCGGACTTGTGCAATCGCCAACTCTCGACCAAGTAAAGACTGCTCGTAGTCGCGCAATTCGCTGTTGGTTTCCGCTACATAGTAGCCGTTGCTGGTGGCAATCAAACACTCCACTACGCCGTTGGTGCGTATGTGGTTGATAACCTTTCGCAGCCGCGTGTCGGTCAGTTGGTAGCCAGCCGCCACCATTGCAGCGCATATCTTTTTGTTCGATATTGCTTTTGCCTTTCCGATTTTGGTGCGTAACCCTTGCGCTATCACAGGCAGTAACACCACACGCTCGTACTCGTTTAGCGGCTCGGTCTGTTGTTCAAATCCGTGTATCATTTCATTGTTTTTTTTGTTGGTTAAAAATTAAAACCGCACGCCTCCTACGACTTACTTGCAGCAGCGTGGGCTTGCGCCTCTTCACTGTCTTATGCGGTGCAGGTCTTTCCCTGCTGTCATTCCACTGTTTCAATGCGACTTGCAATTCAAGTCTTTATTCTTTTGTCTTTACTCTTTGTTCTAAAAAAACCGCACGCCAACCAACCCAATCAAACTTTCAAACTTGCAGCGGCGCGAGCCTTTCGGCTTCTTTACTGTCTTATGCGGAATCGGTATCCTACAACCGTGTTTTATTCTTGGTCTTGCGTTCCTTTGGTTTTACCTCAACCGCCTTTGCCAGCCGTCGCAGGGCGGCATTCTTGGCGCGGTTCTCCTCCACCAACTGACGGCGGAGTTCGTCAATCTCCGCCAGCAATAGGCGGTACTGTTTTGTTGTCAAAATTTTAATCATTGCTGTAACTGTTTAGCGTTTTTTGTTTTCGATGTAGTAGCCGTTGAGCGTGCGTCCGCAGGTCGCCACGCCGTAGGCATCGATGCGCCCGAACTCATACGCTACCTCGAGCGTACTTTTGTGTAGCGTTTGCGCCACCTCGTCGGTCGTAGCGTGCAGCGGTAGCACGCAGCAGGTTTCTTTTTCTTTGATGATAGCCATTGCCGCTTCATACACCTCGCGCGTGGCGGCACTCTTTGCGTCCGTCTGCTTCTCGTTCATTGCTTTGCCCTCCCGAAATTGCGTTCCGCTTCATCGAAAAACGAGCGGCACATTTTTCCAAAGTCGGCAGCCAAAATGCTGTCCGCTGCCATACGCTCGCACTTGCCGTTGTAGTGCAAGTAGATTCGGTTCGTTCCGAAATCGACGACGATGCGGCAGTGGTCTGCCACCGTGCTGGTGAGGTACGCTGTGCGGCGTGCCGTGTCGAATGTGGTTGTGTAGTTCATCACTGCAACCGTTTAATGATTGTACCATCGGGAGCATTGTAGTACTCCCACTTTGAGTTGCCCAACTTTTCGAGGCGTTGTATCATTACTCTTACACAGTTGTAAGAGTAATCGCTGTACGGTATCACGCGAGGTGTTCCAATCTCCATTGCTTCCAGCGAGGTCGTCAAATCTCGCTTCATTTTGTAGGTTAGTTTTCGTACTTTCATAGCGTTATAATTTTTGTTTCGACAAAAATAGATTTTTATTTTGAAAAACGAAAGTGTTTTGCAGGAAAGTTATTGCACGAGTAATAACTTTTCTCGAATTTATTTTGTAACTTTGCCTCATTATGATAGGAGTTGGGGGTGAGTTATTATTTTACGAGATGTTACAGCCGTGTTGGTACAGCAAGATAGGTGTAACACAAAAGCGTGCGGAAAAAGTACGCGCTTCTTTGTTGCGTGGTTCATTGCGTGAAGCCACGATAGACAAGTACTTGACGCTGCTCGGTTACAAACTGGTGCGTCCCTCGTTTGCAGTCGATGCGGTGTATGCGCGTGGCACACATCTGCTCGACGAGCATACCGCTCTGCTTGCTGCTACATCTGTTCGTGATTGGTGGTGTGGTACTTTCAATTACAGCCGTGCGGCGTGTGTGCGTTCAAGTATTTTGCACAACGCACGACTCTCGGAGTCTGTCGTGTTTCGTATTCTCTCTCCACTCGGCTACAAGCGTGTGCGCCCTCGTGTTATGCTGCCGTGCATCTACGAGAAGCCATCGGCTATCTCGGCACGCGCCTATACCAAGAGCGACCTGCTCGACTCTATCATTATGGACGCTCTCGAATACAAGAGCGTCCGCAAAGGCAGGGTAGGTTATCGTGCGCTGCCCTATCAGAGAAAGGTATAAAACTGTTCGCCTTTCAATTTCTCTGCAAGCCACAGCGGTAACTCAAACCAGCACGAGCGAGGGTCGTGCGCATCGATACCGTCGGGTGCTTCCGTCAGCGTGGCTTTCGACTTTGGTAGAAACTCATACGAGTTCTTTGCAAACCAAAGTTTGTACGCTTTGTCGGAATAGTCTGTGGCGTAGGCACACAGCGAAATCAAATCTGTCTTTTTCATAGTGCGTCCTCCGTTGTAATTTTTGCTACAAGTTTCACAGCATCGTCGAGGTAGTTGTGCAGGTCGTCAATGTCGAGCGACTCCATTGCGTCGAGGTCGTCGAGATACTGCTTTGCCTCGTTGGTTAGTTCCTCTGCTTGCTTGTGTAGTGCATACAGAGTTTGAGCAAGCGAGCGCAAAAGTGCGCTGTCGTTTGTCATACACAGGCTGTCGAGATAGTTAGCCTCAATTTCAAGTTGCCCAGCAATATGGGCGAGTTCTTTTGTGTTCATAGTCTTATAGTTTTAGTCGGTTGTTTGATAGAAGTATTCCAAGTCTGCTCCTTTCAGATGCTCATAGGCATAGCCGTTGGCTTTGCGCCATAGTTCATCGTATAGTTGAGCAAGTTGTTCGTTACTCTCGTGGTGCTGCCAAATTTTCCAGTTCAATACCAGCACCAACTCGGTGAGGTAGGTAACATTCTTTTTCCATGTACGGAACGCACGGTTGAAAGTGTCTTTTACTCCTGCTGTTCCATACATATCGGCGATGGAAAAGTCCATCCAAAAAGTTGTCTTGGGTTTGTACCCTGTTTCCTGCTCGATAGTCCAAGCAGGGTAACTGATTCTAAAAGAGTTCATACTGTTTATTCGTTAAAGGTTATGTTACTAATTGATTCAATCTCTGTGAGTGCGCAGAGGCTGTCGATGAGGTCGGGGGGCATAGTGATATGCAACACTACTCCGCCTACACAATGCAGGTCTGCTTCGAGTGTGCGCGGTACTGTTTCGTAGCACTGTATGAAATAGTTATACTTGCGCCGCAACTCTTCTCTGATTTTCTTGTTTGTTTCCATCGTTCATAATTGTTATTCCATACGATTGTAAAATGTTTGTTGCCATAGTGGTAACATCTCTCTTTGTGAGAGAGTCATAGACGAGAGCCACATCGTTGTAAAACATCTCTGCATACTCTCGGAGTTCTGACTTTTTTATGCATTCGTTCTCATCATCGCAGAGTATTCCGTCGAGGATTTCTGCTTCCAGTTCGGCGTAGCACTCTGTGTATTGCTCGTAGTAGTCTTGTAATTTGTTTGACCCCGACGACCACAGACCTTTGTAACTTTTGCAGCAGTTTGTAAAGTCGTAGTCGTCGTAGATAGGGCGTGGCTTGTACGATGTGTTGCTCATCAGTAGTCCGTCCTCGTTGATGAATGTTCCAAATGTTTTCAGCGTGCCGTTGCTTTCGAGAAAGGCAAACTTGCTACTGCCTATCACGCACTGCACTGCCGCTTCAAACTCGTGGCTTTGTGTGCCGTAGAGTTTTTGTATCGGTAGAAACAGATAGCGGAATGCTGTTTCGCTGTCCGTCCAGTCCCTTGCTTTGTCGTTCTCTATCGAGAGAATGCCGTTGTGTGCAAAGGCGATTTCGCCATCGTCGCTGACAAAGGGGTGGCAGTTTTTCAGGTTGATACTGCCGTGTGTTGCAATACGAAAGTGGTAGATTGCAGGTGCGTCGTCGGGAATGGTTGCAGCGAGGTGCAGAATCTCATCTACCTTTTTGGCGTGGTAGATATTGATTTGGTTTTTCCACGCCCACGCTACTCCGCATCCGTCGGGGTTGTTTTGTGCGCTGGTGCGCAGTTCTGTTTCGGTCGGCTTGCGCACGCCGATTGGTTTTGCTATTAGAATACACATAGTTTTTTTCTGTTTTTTTTGTTAGAGATTTCTCGTTGCTAAATAGTCTGCCAGCACTTTCGGCATCCGTTTGAATGACTTGAATTGCATCCACGAATAGGCGCGGCTGTGGTTTCGGTTCTTGTACTTGGCATACTCCACCAGTCGTAGGCAGAGTGCCACGCTTGCCCGAAATGTTTTCACATTCAGAGTTCCCTTGAAGATGCGGAACTCATAGGTGTTACGGTTCAGCAGGTTGAGGCATTCGTACCTGCCCTCCTTGCACTTGCCTACTTTTTTCAGCGACTCACAGTACTTGCTGTGCTGTTTCTCGCTGTTGGCATCGGCGAGGTATTCTTTTTTTCTGGTTCCGTAATACGCCTCGTCGGGAAAGTGGCACCAGTATGTGTTGGTGCGCCGTGCTGCTGCTTGCAGTTCGGGTTTCAGTCGTCCCATAATAGCAATGACTGTTCCTGCTGTAAGTTCTTGCTTGTCGGCGGTGTTACCGAACCACTCTTTACTGAGGTGCACATGCAACCCACAGTTTTCTGTGTCGTGGCTGCGTGCGCCAGCGTTGATGAGTTCTTTGAACCAGCCCTCAAAATCAAACTGGTCGAAATACTTTTTGCTCATCGGCTGGGTGATGCACTCGATGCCGCTGCTGTTAAGACTACCATCGTGCATTTGGTAGATGATAGCCTCATCTTCGCCGTAGCGTGCCGTTATTTCACGGCGTTCATCGTAGTCGCCATCTTCTGTTTCAATCTCGCAACCGATGTATTTGTCGGTTGCCTCTCCTGCCACAGAGTTGTAAGAGATGGGTGGGTTGTGGTGGTACTTGCGCACCGCTCCGCTGCCACTGTTTTCGTAGCACTCATCACAGAGCCAGCCGTCCTCATCGTCAGACCAAAACGCATGGCTCTGCCGTATTGTTTCGTGGCAGCACACACATTCGCACCAGTGCTCATCGTAGCAGTCCGAGCATACATCGCCATCGGGCGTTGAGTAGTGGTCGTAGGAGTGTTCGTCGAAGTACTCCTCGCAGTCGTTGCAGCGGAATGCGTGGCAATCAACGCAGTCCCTGCACCACTGTTCCAAAGTCCCACCGACATGTACCTCTTCGGTTGCATCGTACTGTGTTACTCTGCCGCAGCGGTCGCAAAAGCAGTACTCATCGGGGTCGAGTATTTCATACGCATCGCCTTTCAGTGAGGCAAAATACTCCTCGCACTTTTCCAAATTCAGTTTCCACGAGGCACTGAAAAGTGCCTCGCCTCGTGGTGTGTTGCCAGTGTAGTGCAGCAGCCCCCACAGATTGAAGCCGATGTCAGAGAGATAAACATTTGTGTTTTCGTTTATCTCTATACCGTCCCCGATTCTGAACGCATAGAATCGTGGAGTGCCGTCTTGCTCTGATGCTGGTGCAAGCCAGCCTCGCTCCTGCAAGAGTTCAACAAACTCTTTTGATACATTACTTTCCATGACTTTTGTTTTTGTTTGTTAAACAATAGAGGCACACAACGATTTGCCGTGTGCCTCTCGTTGGTTGTGTGCGTTGGCTTACTTTGTTACAGCCAATGCGATGGTGATGGTGCTACCTTGTGTGTAGCCCAACTCTTTCAGTGCGTGTTTGCCGATGTAAATTGTGCCAATTACAGGCGCATCGAGTTCGGCTACTTGCTCCGCAAAACGGATGGTGTTTTTCGTTTCACGCTCAAAGGTGAAAGTCAGATTTTTTGAGGCGTTCGTTGCCATAGTTGTATGCCGCTGACCTATACGCAGCAAGGTTTTTAGTTTATAAAAATGTTAGTTTGTTTGCTTTCATTATGTCCCACACTGCCTACCGAAAAAGGGAGGTACAGATGCGCAACTGCCTCACGGCGTGGCGCATCTGCTTGTTGGTGGGTTGGTTGTGCCACGCTTGTCTGATGCAGCGTGGGCGAAGTGTGAGTGTAGGCTAAACCAATAGCCTACACCCTTGTTTCCTATTGCTCAAAAGCCATAGACGATGGCGCAATAGGTGATGCATACGGCTGCAAAGATTGCGCAGCCGACAACAAAACTGCCTAAAATTTTCTCTTGCATAGTTGTTGAGTTTATTAAATGGAACCAATTTTCATTAAGTAGTCCATGTCAAACTTTGACCCACGACAAGCCAAAGTAAAAAAGTGGTTGTAGCATTGCGCTTTCAACCATGCGTCCATTCTCTCTGCACGCTTTGCGTTCGAGATGTCGAGAGCGTGCTGCATCTGTGCCCGATACCAATTCGGGAAAAGCAGGTACGCAAGCCGTCTGATGATTCTGTTTGCTTTCATTTTTCGTTTTCTCCTTTGATTAAATTTCACCCTTTGCCAATTTCACAAAGTAGCGTAAGCACATGTCGACGCTACATTTTATAGTAACGTTTTTTGTTGTTACACAACCTTTTATCACACCCTTCCACAAGCGTGTGCCGCCCACATTGCCCCACTCACAAATTGACTTGACAAGCGCAAGCCCCTCTTTTTTCGCCGGCAAAATCGACCGCAATTCACTGCAAGTTTCTGCTATTGCATACAACTGCTTCACGCAATAGGACGGAGTCCCTGTGGTTTCTTTCATTGCTTTGCGTACATCCGTCAATTTCACTGCTTTTGCTTTTTCGTTTTTCATAACTTTCAGAGATTCACCTATACATCTCACGAGGTTTTAATGTTAATGTTTGTTAAAATTTAATTTGTGATACTACATTTAACCAAAAATGTAGTACCTTTGCATTTGAAAAAACGGAGGCTCATGCGGACGCTACTCCGCACGAGGTTTGAATTACTTGCAAATACGCAACTCAATACGAATTGCAAAAACCCAAACTTTTACACTAATTGCAATACACATAGTGCCTCCGTTTTTTTTGCCCTCATTCGTGTGAGGGCGCACTTGCCCCACTATTGGGGCTTTTTATATTGTGCTTGTTTTTTCTTTCCGTTCGCTCATGCTTTCGCACATTGCGCCGTTCTGATGCTACATCAAACACTTGATAGCATCCGACTCCCATGTTGTCCCACTGAGTCGCCTACCCCGACCATCTCGAGGCGTTGTTTTTCCTGTACCTACTGACTCGCATCGGCATTCGGCACAGTAAGGATTCACTAAGTCAAAGAACTCTACATATACACTGCTGATTCTCAGCAAGGCGTTACGCCTCTTGTGCCTACATCTACACGCATTGCGCATGCTTTATTACAGTGTTATGCGCTGCCCACTTGCAGCCGTTGTCAGAACTAACTATCGAAAGCGTTGTCGAAAGCGTTATCGAAACTGTTATCGAAATCTGACACCACAAAGTTGCGACCCACCCCCTCGCGTGCGCGTACCATAATCAAAAAAAAAGAAACAGTCGGAAAACTTGCACAAGCCGCTGAAAATCAGCGAGTTACGCAGCAAAAACGGCGCAAAACAACGAAAGCGGCGAGGAAAGATAGGGGGGGGGAGAGAAAAAAAAACGGATGCGCAGGGGCAGTGGTATATATATGGGTGTAACTTTCGCAAAATTTGCCAAAAGTCGGTAAAAATGGGGTCGTGTATTATGGTTTCTATATATATGGTAAGAGGTAGAATATAGGAAAGGAATTAACGATTTGGTTATCAGTTTATTATGTGATTTATTTTTGTATTGGTAGTACAAAATTTTGTATTAGTAGTACACAAAGTGTGTATTATTAGTACAAAAATGTTTATCTTTGCATTTGTATAAGAGAGGGGATTAGTTATGGGCAGTCCGTATGATGTAGATGTGAAGCGTTGGCGTTATAGTAAGCGTTACTATGGTGCTGCGCGGCAGGTTGATGTAGTGAATGAAGAAACAGGTGAGGTAGTAGATGTGGCGTTGAGCAGTACTTACAAGCCGCGTTATGTCGATGGCACTCGTTTTGTAAAGGTGTACGACCCTGTAGTGCTTACACAGATGAGTAAGACTGGTGTGGGTGTGTTTGCTTATGTGATGTCGATATTAGGGTATAGCAATATCGTATCGGTAAGCGTTGATAAGTGTATGGAGATGAACAGGTGGAACAGTGTCAAGAGCGTGTATAACGGCTTGAACGAACTGCTTGGGCTTGATGTGCTACGGCGCGACAAAGAGATGCGTGGCACCTACTTTGTAAACCCCAATGTGCTGTATCGGGGAGATAGGCGGCGCATTGTCAGTAGAGATGAGAAAGAATAAAAAGTAACCTTAAAGCCTTTGATATATGAAAAGAATTACACTATTTGTCTTGTTTGGCGTAGCCGTATGCCGTTTGTTCGCGCAGCAAGATACAGTCGCCAGCGCACACCAATTTGTAGATATGGGTTTGCCGAGTGGCACAAAATGGGCGACCTGCAATATAGGTGCAACCAAGCCCGAAGAGTATGGCTGGTATGTTATGTGGGGTAGTATCGAGGACTGCTCTAACATCACCTGCTCTAAAATAACTTGCAAAACCTATGGAATGGAATTAGAAGATATATCGGGGGACAAGAACTTCGATGTAGCAACAGCAGTGTTGGGTTCCGGTTATAGGATGCCTACAATAAAGGACTTTCGAGAACTTTCGGATAATAGTTATAAAATGTGGGCAACCATAAATGGGGTAAATGGTTATTTAATAAGAAGCAAAATCAACGGCAATAGCATTTTCTTACCTGCTGCTGGTTATAGAAATGGCAATACCTTTTTTCAGCGTAATACGATGGGATGGTATTGGGATTCTTGTTATTCGATATATAAATTATACCATTCCAGTTTTTGTGTGTTTAGCGTAGGTATGTTGAGGCCACCATCAGCAGCAGATGATGAAAAGGCTGGGCACTACTCTCGTTTTTATGCTTTCTCTGTTCGTGCCGTACAGTAGAAAGATTATTTCAGAATTTCCCTTGTTACTATTTCGCGCAGTAGGCGTGGGTCTTCCTGCGTTTCTGCTTTCTTTGGTGTTTCGTCGGGTACTTTGGCAAAACCGAACGGCATCAGTTTTATCATCACATCGCAAAACTCCTTTGGGTCGAGCGTGTTGAGTACCTCTTGCATACGCTCCATATTGTGGTTGATAATCTCCTGCACATTGGCACGGAACTTTGTTTGATTGGCTCTTACAAGTTCCTTTGCTGTGAGTTCGGGTGTGGCTATCTGTACTTCGTTATTTCTTTCCATTGCGCTTGTTTTTTAATTTTGCGTATTTGCGTCGCGCCAGTTGTGTGCGCACATACTCCATGTGTGTGAGCCACTTGGCTTTTCGCTTGAGGCGTTCCTCTACTGTCATACGCGACCCCTCGTCGTTGCGCGAGAGCGGTGTATAGTAGAAGCAGTCGCGCATAATGTCGAGGTGCGTTACATTTTTTTTCATCAGATGCGCACGCTTGAGCCATTTGATGTCGTCGTTGTTGAGAACAGTGAGTTTGTTCAGATAGTCGGGCATCACAAAGTAGCGTTTGTTGTAGGCACGCTGTTTGGCATCGGCAAGTTTGATGGCAAAGTGCAGTCGCGCCTCGTCGTAGAGTGCGCAGAAATAGTCGTGTGTGTCGCCATAGAGTAGCGAGCAGAACTGCTTGATAGGTAGAAGAAACTTTTTCATATTGATTAGAATGATGATAAACCGATTTTTTTTGTTTTGCGCACGGCGTTGGCATCGAGTTTCTTGATGAGTCGTGGGTATGGCAACTCTTGATAGCACACCCAAACGCCTATGGCGCGTGTGATGTGGCGGTCGTCGTGCTGTCCGTCGATTGCACCAAGTTCGCCGTTCTCTTTCTGCTCGAACCAGTCGTGTTCATCAACGGCTTCGACACAGGTTTCGATATACATATTTTCGCGCAGCACCTTTCGGTGGTGGTCGCAGACCATTGGTTTGGTGCTTCGGTTGGTGTGGAAACCGTAGCGTGCTGGCACACCTGCTGCTATCTTGTCGCTCGGCGTGCGGCTGTATAGGTTTCCGTATTCGTTGGCTATCTCGTCGAGAATGAACTCGAAATGGTCGCCCTCTGTGCGCTCCTTTTCGAGTGTGTTCGATTCGATAACGAGCAGAGCCTTTTGATAGACGGTGGCAAGTTGCACGGCTTTCCAAGCGAGCAAGTCGTGAGCAATGTGTCCGCACCATTCGGCAACCACTATTGGCACGCCAGCCTTTGCCATGTCTTTGCGGTCGATAACACAGATGACCGAGCGGTCGGCTTTGGCTGAAACGCCACCAATATCGACCACCACCACATATCTGTTCGAGTAGCGTTCCTCTTCGGGCATAAACCACACTTTGAGATTGCCGCCGTCGAGTTTGCTGAACTTGATATTTTTCATCGACTCTGCCCCAGTGGTGGCATCGCCTACAATGTCGCCAACAAACGACGGAGCAAAGCAGCCTTTGCGCAGCCGTTCGGTGTCCTCTATAGGGTAGTAGCGGTGTCCTGTACTCATAAATGCTTCGTCGGCAGAGGCAGGGAAGTCCTGCTTGAACCGCCACTCGTCGGCATACTCTTTCTTTTTGTTGCGCCGCCAGTATAGCCCCTCGAGCGTTGCGCCTTTTTTGAATAAGTTATACTCCTCGAGCGTGAGCGAAGCGGCAAACTTACGCAGGTCTTTCACAGGCATCTCATACGAGAGATTGTCGAACCACGGAACAAACACAGGCACAAAGCCGCTCTCGCCCGATGTGGCGCGCATCCACTCCTCGTAAAAGAAATTGCCAATGCCACGCGCTGTCGATTCGTAAATGATAGCCGTATGCTCGCGGTGCTGTATGCCCGACTGTATCGACTGCACCAGTTGTTGCGGTGTCTTGCCGTTGGTAGTCTTGTATAGCCCGACCTCCGAAGCGTGGAATAGTGTAATCTTATCGCCCACAAGTGCATCGGGCTGCTCGGCAGAACCAATAGAGATACGCGAACCAGTCTGTTTTATGACCCGTGTCTTTTGCGACCCCTCGAAAGGTGTCAGCGACAAGCCGTCGCCATTGGGGGTGTACTCCTTTGGGTACATACGCACCATCTTCGAGTACATACCGCGTATAATTTTTGCCGTGTTTTCGATGTGCGCACAGATAATAGAGTTCACATTCCCGAGCGTGATAATCTGAATCCAGCCAAAAAGCATCTCGATGAGTGTAGAAAAGCCGTTTTGTCGGTTCTTGGTGATGATAAATCGGCACGGCTTGCCGTCGAACCAGTCGGCAGCGAACTGTCGGTAGAAGTTTCGTTGCGCTGGGTTGAGTACGAGATGCACATCACGCTCCGATTCAAGGTCGGTAATATAAACATCGGTCGCCGCCCAGTATTCAAAGTCCCACTTTACGCGTGCAGCGTGGTAAAGGTCTATCACCACACTCCTATTGTAGTCATCGACAGTGAGATTTTTGTCAGTCAATAGCGCATCGATACTGCCATATTGGCATAGTTTTTTGATAATCGGTTCGTTGAAACATTTTTCGGGTATCAGTATAGGCTTTTCGCATATACCACGGCACAAAAATTTGGTGCGAGGCACCGTGTCCGCCCCTGCTCCAGTGATAGGGTCGTACTTTTCGCTGCGTTTTTTGTTGCGTCGCTTGTTCTCCTCTATGATTTCTTGAATAGTCTGTGCCATTTGTCGGTAAAATTACATAAGAGTGCCGCTGCATAGAGTGCGCCAGCCACAAAAGTATAAGCGTGTAGCAACACATTCATTTTGCCAGTAGCCAACCCGATAGCGTTGAACAGCGCAAACACCACTATATATATAAGTGTGTAGCGGTTGTGCAAGACGGCTGCTACAAAACCCATATAAAAGAATGTGATGCCCGACAAACCAATGGTCGGAAGCGGCTGCGTGCAGAAAAACGAAGCCAACACCGCTGCTGCTACCGCACAAGCCGACACCGAGTAGTGCGCACTACGTGAACAGCCACGCCGCTCGAAATAGAGCGCAAGAAACTCGTCGAACTTATAGAGTGCAAGAGCGTTGGCGGCATAGTGTATGATATTCACATGAAAAAAAAGATATGTGAAATGTGTATAGCGTGCCGAGCCGTCGGCAAAACCGAATGTATCGGCAAAGAAGCCGCCACAAAACGGCGCAGCCACAGCGCAACAAAGCATAAGTATGTTGATAACGGTACGCATACTCTGCCTTACGATTGTTTGACGAGATGATTGTAGTAGTAGCGAATCTGCTTCTCGGCATTTTTGGCGTTGATATAGAACTTTGGGGCTGGGCTTGTGATAATACGCTCGATAAGGTCGTACTTATACTCTATATCGTCGCCATTGACCACCTCGTTGAGATACATTTTGTAGATGTCGCCATACATTTCGGCTTTCACACTGCTCTTAAAGCATAGTCCTTTGCCTCTTTTGATGTTGTTTATCTGTCTAATAGCCTCTTCGACCGAGATATAGAAGCGTTTTGCTGGCTTCAGTACGGCTATTTGCAGCGCGCGGCGGTTTTGAATGCTCCGTCCTGCGGCACGATACTCTTTTTTTACAGCATTGACCGTTTCGATGAAGTCCTCCATCTTCAATTTTGATAGTCCCATTCCCATAAGTGGCGTGTTAAATGATTATGTTATGCAAAATTAGCGGAAAAAAAGTAAAAAAACTCGTGTTTTTCGGCACTTTTCACATATTGATAGGCAAAAGTTATTGCTTTCTTTGCGTTACTAAAAACAAAAATGTTTTTGTTATGTCAGAAAAAGAAGAAAAACCTATCGAGGGCGGTGCAGAGCCAATAGAAGTAACCGATGTTGAGGTGCATGGCGAAGCAGAACCGACCGACAAGAGCGAGGGTGGCGGTGGCGATAAGCCACTGGACTACAAAATGCGCTTTTTGAAGCGTGGACGCAAGCGTTTTCAAGGCGAGTATGGCAACGACGACGAAGAGTTGGACGACAACCGATTTGCGGAGATGATGAACCGCTTGGCTGACGACGACGACGACCGTGATGGGCGATACGACAAACTTGTGGACGGCAACAAAAAACTTTTCGATATTTTTCAGCGCGACCCCGACAGTTTTGCCGTGTTCGAGTTGCTAAAAAACAATGTGCCTCTGCCCATTGCGCTGCGAAAAGTTTACAAAGACGATGCTTATCTCACAATGGACGAGGACTCGGACGACTACAAGCGTTACAAGGACGAAAAAGAGAGCGAGCGTAAGAAAAAAGAGGAGTTTGAAAAGAACACTTCCGAATTTGAAAACAGCCGTGCTGAATTTTACAAAGAAGCCGAGATGACCGACGACGAAATCAAGGCATTTGAAGATGCAGAGCGCGCCTTTTACGAGGGAATGGCTGCTGGCAAGTTCGACAAAGAGTATTTCAAACGCATCAACAAAGCGTTGAACTACGACAAAGATGTGAAAGACAGTTATGCTCAAGGCAATGCCGACGGCAAGAACTCGAAAATCAAAGAGTATGTGAAACGCACTGTTGGCGACGGACTGCCCGACCCCGATGGCGTAGGTGGCGGTTTGAACAAAGGCGACGACGAGCCATTAGACCCACGCATTGCTATGTTCAGAGGCATTGCCAACAAGTCGAACGAAACAAAATGGAAATAAAAGTTGAACACAATTAAAATCAAATTAGTATGAAAAAGTTTTTTGAAAAAGTGAATGTGATGAGCATTATCATGCTCGTTGCTTGTGCCATTTTCGGTGTAGCCGACTGTGGCGCGGTAGCCGCTGCTGGTGTTGCGGTTACAACTCCGTCGGGTAGCACCGTTATTCACGGCGCGCCGATGACTCCTCCGTCTGAACCCCAAGGTTTAGATACGGCGCAAACGAAAGAGAACGCTCCCGACTTGCTTCAGGAGACTATCGACGCAGAGATTGTCAAGATTCGTCCATCGTACACGCCTTTGGACACCATTTTGCGTAATGCAAAATCGAAAAAGGCAGAGGGCTGGGAGTATTCTTGGTATTCGACCGACCTGCTTCCAGTAGAGAGCGAGGTAGTTGAATGCGCCGCTTCGGCTGCTGCTAACCCTGCTGGCGTGAAAGACGCTACACTCAAAGTGCAAGACCCTGCTCTGTTTAACGAGGGCGACACGCTGTGCATTGTTACGAAAAAAGGCAATGTTATTCTCTACACCGCGTCGGTTGATTCTACTGCACAGACAATGTTGGTAGCCTACGGTGGTGCCGATGTGCCTGTTGATGAAATTGCCGCTGGTGATGCCGTATATCGTTTGGGACGCGCTGCTATCGAGGGTGAAGTACAGACCGTGAACTACTCGGCTCTGCCTGTTAAACAAAGCAACTACTGCCAAATTTTCAAATGGCAAGTGGCTGAATCGACCCTGCAAAAAATTCACAAGAAAGAGGTGAACTGGTCGATGAGCGACATTGAGGAACAGGCTATGTGCGAGTTCAAAATGGCTCAAGAGGCTTCGTTCTTGTTCGGTCGCAAATGTAAATACTACAATGCTCCGAAAAAGGCTGAAGTATATGCCACTGGTGGTATCGTCGATTACATTTCTAAAGCCGCTACATTCAGCAAATCGGCTACCGACAAGAATGCACAACTTGTGGACATCTGCAAATACATATTCCAAGGCAATGTGGGCAACCGCAAACGCGTGATGTTTATGGGTTCTAACTTCAACGCTGAACTGTCGAAAATCGAAATGGTACAGAAGCAACTCGCTGCCACCGAAACGAAAGTGAACTGGGGTATCGAGTTCCAAGAAATCAGAAGCAACTTTGGTACGCTGCTTTGTATGCAACACGATGTGCTTGACCTGTATGGTTATGCCGACAAAGCCATTGTGCTTGATGTGGATAACTTGGATAAGTTTGTTTGGACTTCCGACACCTTGACGCTCGACACCAAACACGGTGGCTCGTTCGACGGCGATGTGAAAGTTTATACCGAAGTAGCAGGTATCGCTTTGAAATACCCCGATACCCACTGCATAATCAGTTTGATTGACTAATCAATAACATTAGAGGGGTGGGTGTAACACTGCACCCGCCCCTTTAATTATTTTCTTACACACAATTTGATATGATAACAAAACACTACATAGCCAAAGGACTTACAGGCGTGTCGCTGTCGCTGCTGATTGACGGCGTTTGTCGTCGCGTAGAGTTCCGCAAGGGGCATCGCGTGGGCAATGTGATACGCTTTGCCAGTTACTCCACAACGGACAAGAAAGAACAAGAGGCGATAGAGGCGTTGAGATTTCCTATCATCACGCTGGAGCGCGTTGAGGGAGAGGAAGAACCACAGTCCAGTGAGCAGGAGAGCGTTTCGATGGAGGTATCTTCTTTTGGCGAGGTAAAGACCACAAAAGAGGCGATAGCCGTGCTTACCGAAAAGTTCGGACTCAAACCATCGCAGTGCAACACAAAAGCAAAAATTCTAAAGAAGATGGCGGAACTTAACATAGAGTTTCCGAACATAGCCTATGGCGATTGACGAGTTGATAGATAGGGTAAAAGTGAAGATGGAGGAGTACACTCCATTTGCCGAAACAACCGCATTGGCTGCTTCGGAATCGATGGGTTTTGAAACAAAGCCGATAGTGTCGTATATACGCAAAACGATAGACGAGGCTTGTAACGAAATGCTGATGACGCTTCCTTTGCACCTTATTCGCTCGGACAAAATGGTAATAATAGACCAAATAAAATACGCTAACGGCAGCGGTGTGTTGGGATTGGGCGACACCTTTTTGCGTGTTCACCGTTTCAAAATGCAGGACTGGAAGACAACCCTGCACCACGCCGAGCAAGAGGGCAGCGATATAGCGCAACTGCAAGAAAACCCCTACACTATGGGCGGCATATACAAGCCAGTACTTGTGTATCATCGTAGCCTCGATGTGTTTCCTCGCAATAAGTCGTTGAGTTATTACTCTTGTCTGTCGGGCTCAGCGCACGAGATAGAGTCGGCGTGGCAGGTTTCACGCTTCGACGAAAGCAATATACAGGGAGAACTTGTGGAATTTTTTACACTGAACTGCGCCAAAAAAGTTTATGACATATATGGTATGGGCGACAAAGCCTCGTTGCTCGACGGCGAACTAAATAAACTTATAGAGGCATATACAAGATAATGGCAAAGGGAAGATACAAATATATAAAGAGCGAACCAGTGCTGGTAAAGGCAGTGGCGACCAAAGCGTCGTCGCTCGATAGCGAACAGCGCGGTTTGATGCAGGACAAGATTCTGAAATACAAACGAATGTGGGACGCTCTGCGTGATGTGCGTGAAAACGCCGAACGCAACATAAACTACACCTTTGGCAATCAGTGGTGCGACAAGGTGAAAGTTGGCGACGAATGGATGACTGAGGAGCAGAACATTCTGAACCAAGGCAAAGTGCCACTCAAGAATAATATGATTCGCCAAATAGTGAAATGTGTTACTGGTGTAATGCGCAGTAACCAACAAAGTCCCGAAGCAATCAGTCGCGATAGGGACGAGCAGAAACTTGGCGAGATGATGACTACGGCGATGCAATATGTTCACGACACCAACGAACTGAACGAATTGGACGCGCGTATGTTTGAGATGTTTTTGATGACCTCGATAGCGTGCCAAGTGGTGCGTTACAAATGGATTAAAGAGAAACAGATATACGATGTATATGTAACGAATGTGAACTATGCGCGTCTGTTTTTCAATGGCGACTTGGAAGACCCACGCGGCAACGACATCAACACAATAGGCATTATCGAGGATTTGACGCTCGACGATGTTATCAGTCAGTTTGCGCGTGATGCAGAAGACAAGCGTCGCATCGAAGAGATGTATTCGCAGCGCAGAACAATGCTTTATAGTATGCAGAACCGTGCGCTCGACGACAGGCGTTTGACAAATTTGGATTTTCTCGTACCATACGACAACGACAAGTGCCGCGTGATACAGGCTTGGGAGTTGGAGAGCAAGACGCGCTTGCGTGTACACGACCACTACAATGCCGACTACTATATAACAGACCTTGAGAACTTGGGCGACATTATTGCCGAGAACGACCGTAGGCACGACGAAGCGTTGGCAAATGGCTTGAGCGAAGAGGAGTTTGAGGAAAAGGTAGCAATAACCTACTCGTGGTTCTATCATCAGTATTGGGTATGCCGCTACTTGACCCCCTACGGCGACATTCTTTTGGAACACGAATGCCCTTATTGGCACAACGAACCACCGTTTGTGCTGAAAATCTACCCATTGGTAAACAGCAAAGCGCATAGTTTTGTCGAGGACATTATAGACCAGCAACGCTACATCAACCGTATGATAACGCTGATAGACTTTATTATGGGGTCGAGTGCCAAAGGCGTGTTGGTGTTCCCCGAAGATGCGTTGGGCGATATGACCAAAGAAGAGGTGCTTGAGGAGTGGGTAAAATACAACGGTGTATTGTTTGCCAAAGTAAAGGCAGGTGCGCCTATGCCCCAGCAGATAAGTACCAACGCCACCAATGTTGGCGCAAACGAACTGTTGCAATTACAGATTTCGCTGTTGAGAGAGATAAGCGGTGTGAGTGGTGCGTTGCAGGGACAGACCCCACACGCAGGAACGCCAAGCGGACTCTATGCGCAGCAGACACAAAACTCGCAGACAAACCTGCTCGACACGATAGAATCGTTCAATCACTTCCGTCGCAAACGCGACTACAAACTAATGAAAGTGATACAGCAGTATTACGATACGCCTCGCTACATAAACATAGCAGGAAAGCACTACACAGAGGAATCGAAATGGTATGACCCACAAAAGGTTCAGAACAGCGATTTCGATATAGTGATAACCGAAACTCAACTCACACCTGCTTACCGTGCAATGATGAATCAGTTCTTGATGCAGATATTCCAAATGGGGCAGATGAATGTGAAGACCCTTTTGAAAGCGAGCAGTTATCCATTCTCCGACAAGATACTGGAAGAGATAGAGAAAGAGGAACAGGCTATTCAAGCAGCGCAAGCACAAGCCGCACAAGAGGCGCAAGCCGCGCAGCAAGCCGCCGCAGGTGTATCGCCTATGGGTGGCACGCCAGCCAACGACATAGGAATGCCAACGCCCGAAATAGCACAGTTGAGTGGCGTAGCAGACCCCAACGCAATGAATATGTTAAACCAATAAAATATGTAAAACTATGACACCTGAAGAGTCTGAATTGTTGGTAAAAATTGTAGAGTTAATCGTAGAGCGTAAGATACAAAAGTATTCTCTTACCAAAGAGAAACTTGCACCGACGGCTTTCGAGGAACGCTATATGAACCACTACACGCACGGTATGTTTATCGACCATGTGTTGTTCCGCAAACACCTGCACGAGTTGGAGCAGGTAGGCGGTGTGCATTTTTACGACACTCCCGAAGAGATGCGCGCTGCTGCCGATGCCAACGACCAATCGTTGTATATCACAAAAGACGAGTTTGGTTTGTGGCAATACGACGCAGAGAAAAAAGAGTTTTTCTCGTTGTACGAGCCTTTCGGTATTCGCATAGTCAATGTGCTGCCAACAAAAGACATCTCGGACAACTGCGTTTATCTTGTGCCAAAAGACGATATTG
Organism: Segatella copri; assembly: GCA_963593685.1. GTDB lineage: Bacteria > Bacteroidota > Bacteroidia > Bacteroidales > Paludibacteraceae > W0P28-013. The sequence continues at coordinate 3,341 of CAVBBP010000027.1, read as the reverse complement.
CCAAAGAGCGTTACGACATACACCTTGCATTCAGTGGCGAAGACCAAGTGCAAGCCGTGCGTGAGTTGGCAGATGTAAAAGGTATCTTGACCAAAGAGGCGCAAGAGATTTTCGACACGCTGCCAAATGTTGTTTCCTCGTTCGAGAATATGGAAGATGCAGAAGCAGAGTTGGAGAAGTACACGCTCTTTGAAAAAAGCATCGAAACCGTTGGCACTGTGAAACGCTACGAGGTGGTGTTCGATAGTTACGACTCGAGCAACAAAATTGCGGCGATAACGACAATGAAAAAAATTACTGGCTTGACGCTGAAAGAATCAAAAGACCTTGTTGTGTCGTTAGACTCCGCTCCAGCCACTGTTGCAACATTTGACAAACTTGAAGATGCACAAGCACTGTTGAGTAAATACGCAAAAGACGAAAACGGCAATACGAAGTTTGATGTGGTGCTTGAGGAGTGTGGTGCTAATAAGATACACGCAATCAAAGAGGTGCAAGAGGTTACTGGATTGGAATTACAAAAGGCAAAAGATATTGTCGATTCATTCCCCACTGTTGTTGCTTCGTTTGACACTTTTGCAGAAGCAGAGGCGGAGTTGGCGAAATATGTAATCATCACTGGGCGCATCGACGGCAAGATATTCACTGGGCATATCAACAGCCGCAAAGACCTCTATACCGAATGGGTACACACCAAAAACGGTTGGGAGTTGGTTGGCGACGATTTGAACGACTACTACACCAAAGCGGAAGTGGACGCACTCGTGGGTTCGTCGAAAGAGATACCGCCGAAAGAGGTTGTAACCGTGAACGAATGCACGGCAGAGTCGTGGTACAATGGTCTTGTCGATTTGAGCGACACCAGTTTGTTGTGGGTAGTAACGCCAAAAGACTCCAGTCCGTTGCTGATGGCATACAACGGCACACAATGGGCAACCACCGATGGACGCACCGACACGCTCTATATGTCGAGCAGTTCGACCAACCTATACAAGTGGACGCTGAACGGACTGCAACTGATAAAAGACGACGACACACTGCGTATCACCTCGTTAGACCAACTCGACAAGTTCTCGACGGCAGGGACATACAAAGTGGTCTATCTCCAAAAGGGTGCGAGAACGGCTGGTCGTAGACAAGTCTATACCTATTCGAGTTGGACGCTCTCGGTAGAGAATGCGCGAACGCTGAAAGGCTACTCGTACAAGCAGACCATGACCAACAAAGACGGCTATTGGTTGCGCGAGGGTACAAGCGTCGATGCAGACTCGGAAGTAACTTGGGGCGCGTGGAGCAAACATCTCTACGCCTACACCAGCGACATAGGCAACGGCACTCTGCACTTGACTGTGAACGGCATAGAGCGTGGCACTTTCTCGGCAAACGCAGGGAGCGACGCAAGCATAGAGTTAGGAACAAGCACAGGGTCGGGAGCAAGCGAAACGATGCTCGACTTTGCGTGGTGGCAGAAACGCACCGCCAATCGTGGCGCAAGAGTGTTGGCTTCGGGCATCAACCTCTGTCCGCTCAACAAGATGCCCTACTTTGCCAATGTAAAACTGCCGCTGCTCGAAGTGTCGCAGTTCGGCAAACGCATAGATGATGCCAATTATGCGCTACACGCTACGGCTACCGCTACATTCCCCAAAGGAACAAAAAATGTTTATATCGAAAACTGGGGCTGCTACACAAAACGAGTATATAGTAAATTAAAAAGCAAAACTGGCAAAGTGGTAGAAGTTCCAGTCGACTATGGTTGCGCTTTTGAACTAACGGCAACATTCATTAACAAGGCGAATACTCTCGATGTGCGTACACAAAAACTGACTATAGGCGCAGTGCGCGAGGTAGAAAGAGACGGTAATAAGATTTCGCTTAAAAGTCCATCAACATATATGATGAGTTTCCCCGAGGGCATTGAGGGCGATTGGAACATTGAATATACGCTTGAATGTACGCTGAACAAAAAATATCGGTTCCCTCCCAAGCAGATACGCTTCTACTGCACAGCAGAAGATGTGTTGAGCAACAATAAGTTGAACAGCAACTCTACCGAGTGGGATTTGGTAAGAAAAGATGGAGGTGGATACAATACAAATTTCTACCTGCTGTCGGTAGTGAATGGTGTGTGGCACTTGCGGAAACTCAAGGAGTCTGAGGTGCGCGTGAAACGCCACTGGCTCAAATGCATAATGACTGGCAGTGGCATAGAACGCGACACTTGGCGTGTGTTCGAGCGTCCGCAGTTTGGCGTTCGCATTGGTGCCGGTGCCGCAATGCGAACAGATATTATACCAGCCTTTGTGCGCCGTAATGTGCATACCATCAATTATATAGGGTACGGTAGCGGCAATGGCATTTACCGCAGAAATAAAAAAGTTTTCCGCTGGCGTGCCTACGACTATGCCGATGCTGGTGAGTATTGGTTTAGGACGCTCAAAGAACTGCCATCTTGCCCGATAAGTAATAGAAGTGGGTATAAATGTAACTGGTATCTTGACTGCCTGTTGGCGAATATGCGCAAAGGCAATCAGCGTCCGTATATCAAAACGCTCTGTATGCGTGTGCGTAAAACATCGGGTTTCAACTTAAATGGCAGAGTTGAGTACAAATTCTATGGATTTATGGAGAAACCAATTCGGCAGTTTTAGGCATAAAAAAAGAAAGGGTCTTCAATTAGACCCCTTGCTGCTTAAACTACCCCGACGCCCAATGCGCATCGAATGACTGTGTCTGCTATGCAGCAAGGATTAGAAGACCCTTTCTGACCACAAAGGTACAACATAAAATAACGAAAACCAAATAAAAGGAGAAAAAAAATGAAAAAGTTATTGCTCGGCGAGAAAATTCTCGACCTAAACGACTTGCAAGTGCGCTACATTGGCGCAGACAACGAGGTTCACGCACGCACTTTTGCTGGCGAACTGAACGATGCGCTGGCGCGTACCAGTGTGCCTGTACCCAAAATCGACATCTATAAGGCGGTGGCTGCCAAAGTGGAGGCTGCACTCACGGCTGGCGAAGCAGTGGCTACCGAACTGACCGATGAAGAGTTTGAACTGCTTGATGCCAAAGCCAAGCGCATCTTCGACCAAGTAACGCTGTGGCGTTGGAACAAGTTGGTGGAAGCAGCCACCGAAGCCGAAGCCGCCAAAGCACCTGCCGCTGAAGCAGCCGCCGAAGCGACCGAAGCCGCAGAAGCAGAAACCACTGAAACAGAAGCGACCGAAAGCGAAGCGAAATGAAACTGCTTGTAAAGCGCATAGCCCTGCGCCCCACCTACACTATTGGGCGGTTGTATATCGACGGTGCGTATTTTTGCGACACGCTCGAACCGACGG
>CAVBBP010000026.1:0-35019 GCA_963593685.1 Segatella copri | reverse complement strand
TTGGCAACGCTCGCGCCCCTGCCGCGACTTTTCTTTAATTCTTGATTTTGCTCATGCTCGGCATTGCTCAAACAAGTTTGGCACTGCGCTCGCTCAATCGCAAAATTGGTTCGTTTCTTTTGGTCGTCAAAAGAAATGAACGAAAAACAAAAATTACTTACGAAAGTTGAGTAACTACGCTCTCACTCTTTGTAAGTGTAAGTCAGCGTTACTTTTTCGTCATCAACATTGGTGTATTCCACACCAATTTTAAGCTTGGAGTAGTCTGGGTTCAACTGATCGGGAACACCCAATTCGTTCCTAACGCGCTTGTCGGCATTGTCAGCGGCCTGTTGCACCTTCGTTTTTACCGATTTTGCGTCCGTCTGTTGGCGCAGAATGACTGTATAACTCAACTCTTTGGGGCGTTCGCCAATTTTAGAGAGTTCTTCCATGAACACACTTTTTATGTCGGCAAGATTAACTCCCGAACTACCACCACCAACACTAGAGTAACTAAAATCTTCTGTTACAGTTACCGCGATGTCTTTTGTTACGGTCTCTTCGCACGCGGTGAAACCAAACAGGGCTGCACAGCACAAGGCTGCAAAAATTGTCTTTTTCATTTTGAAATGGTTTTAATTGGTGAATAAAAAAGTAGATTATTGTTGCTAATGCGATAGGCTACTCCAAATGATTCTGGAATAGTTTCATTTTTCGGAACAGCATCAAAATTTTGCAAGCAAACGACACCGAGTGGCGTTGAAGGCAGAGCAGACAGCAAAATAGCATGTTACCGCTTACCGAAAAGGCACATATATGGGGGGGGGGTAACTGACTGCTATTCAGCGACTTACGAGCCGTTTCAAGGGCAAAAAACGGCTATCTCGGAGTGGTATATAATGCTGTTTGTAGCATATTTCGTTACTTTCTATCCGCAAAGATAGCACACAATTTTGAATTATGCAAATTTTTAGCAAAAAATTATACATTTTTTTTGATTTTTCACCCCTTTCTTTACAAATTGACACAATTTTATATTGATGTGAAAGAAATTTTTGCTGATTTGGTCATTTGCGGTTCGACAGACTTACAGCCCCAAATCTTAATTCTTAATTGGCATTAACCCCCTCCGCTTCGCTCGTCCCCCTATCTTTGCGCTATCGCTCCAAGCAGGGGGACAGAATCGCATTGGTGTTGGTTTGGCGCGGTTTTGTTTGTTGGTCTGCTTGGGCGTGGCATGCCGCGCCCCTACAAATCTATGTTCTATCTTCTATAAACGCTAATCTCTAACCTTTCATTGTCAATTGTTTTAACCCGATTCTCTCCCCCTGCTGCGTAAGCAGATAGGGGGAGTACCCACGCCAGTGGGGGAAGGGGTTGGAAACCAAATCCACAAATAAACAGTTTAACGATTCAACGCTTTGACAAGAAACGGACGCATGCGGTGCGTCACTTTCAACTTTATAGACTTTTCACTTTATACACTTTATGAACTTTACAAACTTTCAACTAAATTTCGTATCTTTGCAGATTGAATCATTTTTTTTCTGATGAAAAAGAGACTTTTGCCGCGCACGCACCGCGTGTCGTTTATGCTGAACGACGAGGAGAAGCGTGTTATCGACCATTATATCGAGAAATATGGCGTGTCGAATGTGTCGAAATTTATGCGCGAGGCCGTGGTGCGCACGGTGCTGAAACAACTCGACGAGGACAGACCGACGCTGTTTGATTGAACATTAGTCGCAAGATGTAAGTAGCAAGAAAAAATGAGGAGTGAGGAATTAGGAGTTAGGAATTTTTTAGTGTGAAAGTGTGAAAAGTGCGAAAGTAGGGACGCGACATACCACGCCCGAAACAATTCAACAACAAGAACCAAAGAACTGACAAAATATGAGCATGATTTTATCGATAGTGGCGTGTGTGGTCACTTGTGCGGCGGGGTTTGTGGTGGCTTATTTTGTGCGTGGCGGCAGTGTGGCAGCGGCCGAGGCACAACTGCGTGCCAAAGCCGACGAGGCCGCCAAATTGACGGCAGAACTGGCAACGGCGCGCAATGCACTGTCCGAAAAATCGGAGGAGTTGGCCAAAACGCAAGCCAATCTCGAAAATATGCGCACAGCTCTCGAAACGCAAAAATCGGAAACGATTGAACTGCAAAAAACGCTCACGACCGAGTTCGAAAACATCGCCAACCGCGTGCTGAAAGAGCGCGCCGCCGAACTCTCCGAATCGAGCAAAAAAGATATCGGCGCACTGCTAAATCCGCTCGGCGAGAAGATCAACGAGTTCAAAAATCAGGTGAAAGAGGCCTACAGCCTCGAGATGCGCGAAAAAATATCGTTGCGCGAACAACTCAAAAACCTGTCGGAACAGACGCGCGTCATCAGCGACGAGGCCAACAATCTGACCAAAGCCCTGAAAGGCGATGTGAAAAAACAGGGCAACTGGGGCGAAGTGATTTTGGAACGCGTGCTCGAGATGTCGGGACTGCACCGCGGTCGCGAGTACGAGCGCGAAGAGGTGAGCAAAACCACCGAAGGCGCAAACAGTCGCCCCGATGTGGTGGTGCATCTGCCTGATAATAAGCATGTTATCATCGACTCGAAAGTGTCGCTCGTGGCCTACGACCGCCTGACCGCCGCCACCGACAAAGAGGCCTACGCCAGCGCCGTGCGCGAACATGTGGCGTCGATGAAAAAGCATGTGCAGGAGTTGGCCGACAAAAACTACCCGAATCTGCTCGGTGTGAATGCGCCCGATTTTGTGCTGATGTTTGTGCCGATCGAAGCGATGTTTTCGGTGGCTGTCGAAGCCGACCAAAGTCTGTTTGCCTACGCTTGGGAGCGCAAAATCGTCATCGTGAGCCCAACAACGCTGCTCGCCACGCTGCGCACCATCGCCAGCATTTGGCAGCAGGAAAATCAGACCAAAAATTCGCTGGAAATAGCGCGATTGAGCGGTGCATTGTACGACAAACTGGTCGGTTTTATCGACGATTTTCAGAAAGTGAAACGCAGCCTCGACGCTGCCGACAGGGCTTACGCCGACGCTTTTGGCAAGTTGAGCGACGGCAAAGGCAATATGCTCTCGACCGCCACGCGTATCAAAGAACTCGGCGCCAAAGCGAACAAAGAACTGCCATCGGAATTGATAAAAATTGAATAGTGGAGGCCTCTATAAGTGAGTAGTTAGTAGTGAGAAGTGAGCAGTGGATTTTTTGAGTGAGGAATTAGGAGTGAGGAATTTTTTTGAATAAAGAATAAGGAGTAAAGACAAAAGACTTTTTAATTATCTAATTTCCAATTACTTAATTATTTGAAAATTGCGATGCTTTTGAACGCAAAAATTCATAATTCTAAATTCACAATTCTTAATTAACCCAAAGGCTTTTCCCCTTTGGGGAAAACGGGAAAAGAGGCCACAAGCCAAAATAAATAATAAACAATGAATAATGAATAATAAATTCGGCATTTCGGCTACCGAACTCTGAAACTCTGAAACTCTGAAACTCTGAAATTTGAAATTTGAAAATGAAGCGTTTTACCGTGATATTGTTGTGTGCGTGTGCGCTGCTGCCGCTGTTGTGCGCGCAAAATGCGCCAGCGCGCGTGCCTGCCGCCCCTTACCCCATCGATGTGGTGCAACCCAACGGCGACACACTCACAATCCGTTTGATTGGCGATGAGTGGAAACACTGGACAAAAACATGCGACGGATTTGTAGTTTGCAAAAATGAACGCGGATTTTATTGCTATGCAAAACTGAACTGCAAGGGCGAGGTTGTTGCAAGCCGCCGTGTGGCGCACAATGCCGAAAAACGCAAACCGTGCGAATTACGCTATTTGGAACGAATGAAACGAAACAAACAACTCTATAGACCATGAACAAACCGTTGAGAAATTTGATTTTTGTATCTGCTGCGACGCTTTTTTCGTCAGCACTTTGGGCTGCGCCTGCCAACCCACGACCGCACACCATTCTGCAGCCCGATGGCACAGAACTGACCATTTGCCTCCATGGCGATGAGTTTGGCTCGTACACAACGACCGACGATGGTTTGCTGATTGTTCAGAACGAAAATGGCGAGTACGAATACGCATACTTCGCGGAGCAGGAGCAGGCTATTTGCACGCTCGGTGTAAAAGCCAATCCAGCCAGCCGACGCACTGTAGCCGAGCAGCAATTGGCAGAAAAATGCCGACCGCTGCCCAAAGAAAAAATGCTGCAAAAACTCGTTAAACAGCAGAATATCAGACCAAAAGCCGTTGGAACAAGATTTTTCCCGCCAAAAAATTTGGTCATCATGGTCAATTACAGCGATGTTACCTTCTCGGCCGAAAACACAAAGGCGGCGGTCGATAGCATGTTCAATAGCGATGCGTACCACTACGATGGAGCGGTAGGCTCGGTGCAGCAGTTCTTTTCCGACCAATCGAACGGTGCCTACAAACCGCAGTTCACTGTGGTGGGGCCATATACACTGCCAAACAAACAGGCTTACTATGGTGCCGATTCGGGTTCAAAAAAAGATGCGCGTGTGGGCGATTTGGTGATGGACGCGTGCAAATTGGCGGCCAACGATGTCGATTTTTCGGACTACGACTCGAACAACGATAAGTTTGTCGATGGCGTGTATGTGCTTTATGCGGGGCGCGGACAAGCCGATAACGGCGGAGACGACACCGTTTGGCCAAAAAATTGGGATATGGTATCGACGCTCTACTATGGCTATGCCGAAAATGCTTCGCAATATGTCAGTGGAACAACTGTTACTTGTCCCACTTACAACGGTGTGCGTGTGAACGAATATGTGGTGAGTCAGGAGTTGCGCCGCGGCAATGTGCGTGCAGGTATCGGTACTGCGTGCCACGAATTCAGCCATGTGCTGGGCTTGCCCGACATTTACAGCACTGGCACATCGAGCGTAGAAAAACAAACACCCAAAAATTGGGATGTGATGGATATTGGTATGTACAACAACAACGGAATTACGCCGCCCAACCATTCGGTGTGGGAGCGTTATTGGCTTGGTTGGGTCGAACCGCGCTTGCTGAACACCGCCCAAAAAGTGGTGATGCAGCCCAACCGTTTCGATTGTGCCAAGATAACGAACGATGGCAAGATGCGCACTATCTATTCCACCGACACCATCTATTATCTTGAAAATCGGCAAAACACTGGCTGGGACGAATATCTGCCCGGACACGGACTGCTGGTAATGCGTGTAAAGTACAACTCTACGGATTGGAAAAACAATCAGGTCAATGTGTCGAGCCTGCGCTACACCATTGTGCGCGCCGACGGTTCGACCGAAGGCTCGAGCGGTGCAAATTCATTCCCCGGAACGAAAAATGTAACCACTTTCGTGCCGTTTGCTTCCTATCCGCTTAACGATATTACCGAAATCGATGGCAATATAACTTTCAAATTTATATACTGCGATACAGCGCATCAGTTCGGCATTGAATTTTACTCCGAAAATTGCGTTGAGCCAACTGTGCCAGACTCTATTGCGCGAGGCGAAACGCTTGTCTTGCAAATTGAGCCAAACAAAGGTTACGAAATAAAATCGGCCGACGAATTTGCTATAAGCATGAAAACTTGCGGCGTGGAGCGGATGCTTGTTGCCAATAACAACTATACTTACGAGGACAATACGCTCACAATTCCAAATGTGGTGGGCGATTTGATAGTTATGGTTTCGGCCACTCCCAAAACCGTTACTCCTACTGGTCTTGCTGCAACACAGCAAGAAATGCAGGTGCGTGCTGTTTCGGCAGCCGCAGGTTTGCAGTTGGTTGGTCTGCCCGATGCTGCGCAGATTCGGATTTTCGATGCGGTGGGGCGGCTGTTAATCAACGAAAAAGCGACCGCCAACGAACAGACCTACGCACTGCGTTCGGGACTGTACCTGATTCAGGTGTCGGCGCAGGGGCAAACAACCATTCTGAAAGCAATAAGATAAAAACACCTATGGATGCGCTGTTGAAAGAGTGTTACAGGCAGGCTGTTGCCGAGTTGCGCGAGGCCTACACGCCTACCGATTGGCGGGCGTTGCGCAACGCTGTGGCGGCGGCATTGCGCAGCGGCCAACTTGCGCCCGAACGGCTCGAACGCAGTCTGCAAACCGCACTTTTGGCGCACCGCGAAATCTCGCTTGGGCATCACGGCATCAGTGCGGTGGTGCTCTATGCGCTGGTGCAGTGCGGCACTACCACCATCGACCAGATAGAGCAGAAACAGGGCAAATCGGTGGCGACCATTGTACATGGATTGCAAAAAGCATACAGTCTGTACGAGCGCAATGTGGCCATCGAAACCGAGAATTTCCGCAAACTGCTCATCTCGTTTGCCGAAGATGTGCGCGTCATCATGATAATGATTGTGGAGCGGCTTGCCACCATGCGCCACCTCGACCGCTATGCGCCCGACGAGCAGCAGAAAATCGCCCGCGAAGTGTCGTATCTCTACGCACCGTTGGCGCATCGCATGGGCTTGTATGCCATCAAAACCGAACTCGAAGATCTGTCGCTCAAATACACTTCGTACGACATCTACAAGGACATTGCCCACAAACTGAACGAGACCAAACGCTCGCGCGACGCCTACATCGAGCGGTTTATCGAACCAGTGCGCCACGAACTCGAAGCGCAAGGCCTGATTTTCAGCATCAAAGGGCGCACCAAGTCGATTCACAGCATTTGGAACAAGATGCGCAAACAGCAGGTGCCGTTCGAAAAAGTGTACGACCTGTTTGCCATTCGCATCATAATCGATTGCCCCGAAGAGCGCGAAAAAGCGGCTTGCTGGCAGGCTTTCTCGGTGGTAACGAACATGTATTCGTACAACACCAACCGCCTGCGCGACTGGATTTCGGCACCAAAACCCAATGGCTACGAAAGTCTGCATGTTACTGTGATGGGTCCTGAAGGCAAGTGGGTGGAGGTGCAAATTCGTACCAAGCGCATGGACGAGGTGGCCGAAAAAGGCGTGGCGGCGCACTGGAAATACAAAGGCATAAAGAGCGATTCGGCCAAGATGGACGAGTGGCTCAAAAACCTGCGCGAAGTGCTCGAAAGTTCGTCCGATGCTACCGACAGCGAGGTCATCAACGAGTTCAAAATGCAACTCTACGACGACGATGTGTTCGTTTTCACGCCCAAAGGCGACCTGCACAACCTGCCCAAAGGCGCAACGGTGCTCGATTTTGCTTTCTCGATTCACACCAGCATCGGGGCGCACTGCATGGGCGCAGTGGTGAACAATAGGCATGTGTCGTTCAAATATGTGCTGCAAAACGGCGACCAGATTTCGGTGCTGACATCGCCCAACCAAACGCCAAAATTGGAGTGGCTCAACCATGTGGTAACATCGAAAGCGCGCGCCAAAATCAAGCAGTGTGTCAAAGAAATTGAACATAAAGAGGCCGACGACGGGCGCGAAATTCTGCAACGGCGCTTCAAAAACTGGAAAATCGATGTGGCAGACGGCGACATCACACGCCTATCGAAAAAGATGGGCTACAAAACGCTCACCGAGTTCTATGTGGCGGTGCATAATGGCAAAGTGAATGTGCTGACCCTGCGCGACCGCCTGACCGAACCCGACGAGGCCGCCGAAACGGTGTCGCACTCGGCCGAAGGCTTTGTGGCCGAAACCGAACTGCAACGCATCTCGTCGCAAGGCGATGCGCTCATCATCGACCGCAACCTGAAAAATGTCGATTACACGCTGGCAAAATGCTGCAATCCCATCTATGGCGACGATATTTTTGGCTTTGTAACCATCAACAACGGCATCAAAATTCACCGCAAAAACTGCCCCAACGCGCCGCAGATGATCGAAAAATTCGGCTACCGCATTGTGAATGCACGCTGGAGCGGCGACAAAAACGCTAGCGGCGAATACCCGATTACGCTGCGCATCATCGGCCACGACGACATCGGCATTGTAACCAACATCACCTCGGTCATCACCAAAGAAAACAGCGTGAACATGCGCTCCATCTCGGTCGATTCGCACGACGGACTCTTCGAAGGCAACATCACCGTGCTGGTCAAAGAGGTCGGCCAACTCGAACAACTCATTCGCAAAATCCGCACCATCAAAGGCGTAAAACAGGTTTATCGCAGTTAAGTAGCAAGTAGCAAGAAAAGTGAGGAGTGAAAAGTGAGAAGTGAATTAGAACGCTGACTAAGACCAATACTAAAACTAAGGCCAAAAGGCTTTTCCCCCTATCGGGGGAAACGGGAAAGGGGGCTACAACCAGAAACTAGAAACCAGAAATAAACCCCACAGACCATTACTAATGCGTTAAACTAATCAACCAATCAACCCCAAAAAGAAACCGCGCATAGCGCAACCCAAAATGAACGCAATCTTGATAAACATCGGCGACGAACTGCTAATCGGGCAGGTGGTGAATACCAACGCTGCGTGGATGGCCGCCGAACTCGAGCAGCACGACATACATGTGTCGCACATCATAACCATAGCCGACGATTTGACCGACATCGAACGCACGCTGACCGACAACGAAAATGCCGATGTGGTGCTGATTACAGGCGGTCTTGGTCCCACGAAAGACGACATCACGAAAGAGGCTCTCTGCCGCCATTTTGGTGCAAAACTGGTGCTCGACCAGCCGTCGTACGACAATGTGCGCGACTATTTTGCCACGCGCGGACTGCCATTTTCTGACATCAACAAGATGCAGGGCATGGTGCCCGACTGCTGCGAAGCGTTGCTCAACCGTGTTGGCACGGCGCCGGGCATGTGGTTCGAACACGATGGGCGCGTACTGGTGTCGTTGCCGGGCGTACCACACGAAATGCGCTGGCTGATGACGACTTATGTGCTGCCGCGCCTCGCGCAACGCATGGGACGCGAAGCCATCTTGCACAAAACCATTCTGACAGTAGGCATTGGCGAATCGTTTTTGGCCGAAAAAATTGCCGCTTGGGAAGATGCGTTGCCGCAAAATTTCCGCTTGGCCTACCTGCCCGACGCTGGCAAAGTGCGCTTACGCTTGTCGGCGCACGGCACGAACCACGCCGATTTGCAGGCGCAGATGGACACCGAAATCGAAAAACTTGTTGCGCTCATTCCCGAATATATCTACGGTTATAACGACGAAACGCTGGCATCGGCGGTGGGGCACGCACTGCTGCAACGCGGCGCAACGCTCGCCACGGCCGAAAGTTGCACAGGCGGCACGCTGGCACACCGCATTACCGAGGTGGCTGGCGCATCGCAATACTATGTCGGCGGCGTGGTTAGTTATTCTAACGAACTGAAAATGAAGTTGTTAGGCGTAAAAAGCGAAACGCTCGACCAGTTTGGTGCGGTGAGCGAACAGACCGCTTGCGCCATGGCACAAGGTTGCCGCGACCGCCTACACGCCGATTATGCCGTGGCGACCACCGGCATTGCTGGCCCTACTGGCGGCAGCGACGAAAAACCGCTTGGCACGGTGTGGATTGCTGTGGCAACGCCCGAAAAAGTGGAGGCACGCCGCTATGTTTTTGCCACTACACGCGCCCAACACCAAGAACGCACCGCCAATCAAGCCCTTGCCGACCTGCTCGGCGCGCTGCGCTGACGCTCAATCGTCGATATACTTGAAATTGCCCTTGCGGTCGAACACCAATTCGAGCGATGTGTTGAGTTTCACCTCGTATTTGCGGTGCTCGTAACTGATTTTCACGACGAATTGCTGCGCAAAATGCTGCGTTACATACGCTGTGATGGCGGCTGGAACAATGGCTATCGGCACACTGTCGCGCACACAATCGACCTCCGTCCATTCGCCGTCGCCGTCGAATTCAATCTCGTAATTGTTGAGAAATTGAACCGTGTACGAGTGGTCGAGCGTCGATGGGTCTTCGATGATGTATGCGATTTCGCAATTTGCAAAATGTTGATTTACAAACTGTTGTGCTGTTGCTGGCAGTTGCTCGAAGGTGATAACGCGTTCGGGCTTTTCGCACGCCACAAACCCAATGGCGACGGCAAAAAGTAGCGACAGAGAGGCAATTTTTGTTTTCATAGTCGTTCGCAGTTATAAATTAGGGTGTATTTCTATCTGCAAAAATAGATATTTTTTTTGCAAAAACAAAATTTTTCGACCATTTTTGCGATTGATGGCTGCGTTTTGCGTAATTTTTGCTATCTTTGTACGAAGAAAAATTTGTTGCCGATGATGAAAAAGAGCCTATTCCTATTGCCGCTTGTAGTGCTGCTTTGCGCGTGCCGTGGCGGTGGCAGCATGTTGCCAAATCCGAGCGGCGCAGCGGGCGAACTGTTAGTGGTGGCCGACGAGCGCGACTGGCGCACGCCTGGCGGCAAAGCCCTGTTCGACCTGCTCACCTCCGATGTGCCGTGCCTGCCGCAAGCCGAGCCGATGTTCACCGTTTCGCGCGTCGAACATAGCGGCTTCGACCGTCTGTTGCGGCCTGCGCGCAATATCGTTTTGGTCGAAATCGACTCGACACGCTACACGCGAGCCGCCATCAAATTGGAGCGCAACCGCTGGGCGCGGGCGCAGTCGGTGGCTGTGATTACGGCGGACAATGCCGACAATTTTGCAAAAATCGTCGAAAAGCGCGGCGCAGTGTTGCTCGATTTTTTCGTGCGTACCGAGCGTGAACGCCAAATCGACTTTCTGAAACAGAACCTGAACCAGACGGCACTGAAAAAGGCGTACGACAAATTTGGCATAAAAATAGCCGTGCCAACAAGTTTGAACAAATACAACGAGAGTGATGATTTTCTCTGGATGTCGAACGGTAGCGGCACGGCGCGCCAAGATGTGGTCATCTACAGTTATCCCTACACCAGTAAGTCGCAACTGACGCGCGACGCACTTATTGCCAAACGCGACTCGATTTTGTGTGCGCACATTCCCGGCTCGTTCGAGGGGTCGTGTATGGGAACTGCCACCGCCTACGAACCGCCCATTTTCAGCGAAATTTGGGTAGACAACGCCTATTGCGCCGAACTGCGCGGACTGTGGGAGATGAAAAACGGCGAAACGATGGGCGGCCCTTTTGTGAGCCACACGCGCCTCGACGAACTGCACAACCGCCTGATAACAGTGGAAGGATTTGTGTTCGCTCCGGGCAAAGAGAAACGCAATGTCATGCGCCAAACCGAAGCGATGGTCTATTCCGTGCGTATGCCGCAAGATGTGGAAGCCATTGTGGTTACGCCCCAAAAAGTGAGCAGTGAGTAGTGATGCGGCAAAGCCGCAATTTCAAATTTCAAATTTCAAATTAACAGGTTTATCAAATAACCAACCAAAAACTACAAACCAGAAACCAGAAATCTACTGACTTCCACTCATGCGTTAAACTAATCAACTAATCAACCAATCAACTCATCAACTTAATTTGAAATTACAAAAACATGGATACACTAAAAATTGGCATTACGCAGGGCGACATCAACGGCATTGGCTACGAGGTGATACTGAAATCGCTGGCCGATGCGGCGATACTCGACATCTGCACGCCCGTCATCTACGGCTCGTCGAAGGCGATGGGCTACTACAAAAAAGTACTCGATCTCGACCGTTTGAGCGTGAACATCGTAAAATCGGGAGGTGAGGCCGCTCCGCACCGCATCAATGTGGTGAATTGCAGTTCCGAAGAGTTGAAAATAGAGATGGGGCAAGCCACGCCCGAGAGCGGGCAGTACGCTTTTGCCGCGCTCGACCAAGCCACCAACGAATTGCAAAATGGGCTCATCGACGCGCTGGTTACCGCACCGATAAATAAAAGTGTGATGCCGCAAGACCGCTTTCCGTACGCTGGCCACACCGAATATCTCGAAGCAAAAGCCAATCAGAAAGGGCTGATGCTGCTGATGCGTGGCACGCTGCGTGTGGCGTTGGTTACCAACCATGTGGCGCTGAAAGATGTGGCAGAAAATATCACCGAAGAGCGCATTTTGACCAAACTGCACATACTCAACACCGCTTTGCGGCGCGATTTTGGCATTCGCAAACCGCGGATAGCCGTGCTTGCACTCAATCCGCACGCTGGCGATGACGGTCTGTTTGGCCGTGAAGAGGCCGAAATTATTGCGCCAGCGATAAAGCAGGCCAACGACCGCGGCATTTTGTGTTTTGGGCCGTATGCCGCCGACGGTTTTTGGGGCGCAAGCACACTCGACAGGTTCGATGCTATTTTGGCCATGTACCACGACCAAGGATTGGCACCGTTCAAAGCCCTCTGCATGAGCGAAGGCGTGAACTACACGGCTGGTTTGCCCTTTGTGCGCACCTCGCCCGACCACGGCACCGCCTACGAGATTGTCGGCAAAAACCAAGCCGATGCCCAATCGATGCGGCAAGCCATCTACACGGCGGTGGATATTGTGAAAAATCGCGCGTTGGACGACGAAATTTCGGCAAATCCGCTGAAAGTAGAAGAAATGCCGACCAACGACCGCAAAAAAGTGGTGCGAAACGATGGCGATTCAAAATAATTGTCGTACCTTTGCAGCGTCATAGGCAAAGTAAAGATGAATCGCTCGACAGCAAATATCTGGTGGTGGCAACCGTTCTGTTGAAGGAGGGTCGCGCCACTTTGTCGTAGCATTCTGAAGTTGAGCCGTGGGAAACCCTCCTGCGGCCTTCTTTTTGCTTCAGAATAAATAATGAAAAATGAATAATAGTTTGCGCCCGAAATGATTTAATCTTCAAATCTTCAAATCTTCAAATAATAGAATTATTAACACACTGATTTTATGAAAGTTACAAAAAAAATTGTTCTTGAGGAACACGACATGCCAACGCAATGGTACAACATTGTGGCTGATATGAAAACGAAGCCGCTGCCGATGCTTAATCCGCAGACCAAAAAGCCCGTAACGGCCGAGGAGATGGAGCATTTGTTTGCCAAAGGGCTGGTGGAGCAGGAGTTTTCGCAGGAGCGTTACATCGACATTCCCGACGAGGTGCGCGATCTCTATCGCATCTACCGTCCCACGCCGTTGGTGCGTGCATCGGGCTTGGAGAAGGCACTCGACACGCCCGCCAAAATCTATTTCAAAAACGAAAGCGTAAGTCCTGTCGGTTCGCACAAACTCAATTCGGCCATTCCGCAAGCCTATTACAACAAAATTCAGGGCATCAAGCACATGACCACCGAAACGGGCGCGGGACAGTGGGGCTCGGCGTTGAGCATCGCTTGCCGCCATTTTGGCTTGGATTTGAAAGTGTTTATGGTGAAGGTAAGTTACGAACAGAAACCTTACCGCAAGTCGGTGATGCGCACATACGGTGCTACGGTTGTGCCGTCGCCGAGCGACACCACCGAGGTTGGTCGCCTGTTGCGCCAGCAGTTTCCCGGCACTTCGGGCAGTCTTGGTATGGCCATCAGCGAGGCAGTTGAAGTGGCTGTAAATCAGCCAGATACGCGCTACGGACTGGGCAGCGTGCTGAATCATGTGATTTTGCACCAGACGATAATCGGCGAGGAGGCCAAACGGCAGATGGAGATTGCGGGCGACTATCCCGATGTGGTGATTGGCTGTTTTGGCGGCGGGTCAAACTTCTGCGGCATTTCGTTCCCATTTTTGCGCGACAATCTGGTGGCGAGCAAAACCACGCGTTTTGTGGCGGCCGAACCAGCGTCGTGCCCGAAACTTACGCGCGGTCGCTTTGCCTACGACTTTGGCGATACCGAAGGTTTCACGCCACTCATTCCGATGTTCACGCTCGGACACGATTTCGAGCCAGCGTCGATTCACGCAGGCGGTTTGCGCTACCACGGCGCAGGGGCAATCGTGAGCCAACTGATGAAAGACGGCTTGATTGAGGCAGAAGATGTGCGCCAACTCGATTCGTTCAAGGCGGGCGTATTGTTTTCGCAAGTCGAAGGCATCATTCCTGCGCCCGAATCGACGCACGCCATTGCGGTGGCCATCAAAGAGGCGTTGAAAGCCAAAGAAGAAGGGCGCGAAAAGGTGATTTTGTTCAATCTGTCGGGGCATGGACTCATCGACATGGCCTCGTACGACCGCTATCTGTCGGGCGAACTGACCAACTACGATGTGTCGGACTCAGACATCGACAAATCGACCGAAAAATTGGCAGGAATTTTGTAGAAATTTCAGAGTTTTTAGTCGCAAGATATGACTAGCAAGTAGCAAGACAAATTAGGAGTGAGGAATTAGGAGTGAGGAGTGTGCAGTGATTTTAATTATCTAATTTCCAATTATTTAATTAATTGAAAATTTGAAAATTTGAAGATTGCGGCGTTTGTGGACGCGAATAATTCTAAATTCACAATTCTTAATTAACCCAAAGGCTTTTCCCCTTCGGGGAAAACGGGAAAGGGGGCTACTGCCAAGAATTAACAATAAATAATGAACAATGAATAATAATTGCGGCGTTTCGGCTACCGACAATCTGAAATTCTGAAACTTTGAAACTCTGAAACCGCGCGCAGCGCAATTCTGAAACCTGAAGTCAATTTTTTGAAAAAAAATTGTATTTTTGCAAGCAAAATGAGTGCGGGCATGACGGTTGGAATTATCGTGGCGATGGACAAGGAGCATGCGCTTGTGGCGCAGTTGCTCGAAAGCCGCTCGGAGCGGACGGTGAGCGGCTGGTCGTTTGTCGAGGGTAGGCTGGGAGCGCACCGTGTGGTGTTGCTCAAGAGCGGCATCGGCAAGGTGGCGGCGGCTGTTGGTGCTGTCGAACTGATTCGCGCATTCAACCCCGATTGCATTATCAATTCGGGCGTGGCAGGTGCGTTAGACGCTTCGGTGGGCGTGGCCGATGTGGTGGCTGCCGACCGCACCGTGTATCACGATGTGGACTGCGGCAGCGACAATCCCTACGGCTGCGTGCAAGGATTCCCACTCTATTACCCTGCCGACGCACGGCTGCTCGATGCGTTTCAGCGTCTGAAATTAGAGGCAAAAACACACATCGGGTTGGTGTGCAGCGGCGACCGATTTGTGTCGCAACCAGCTGATTTACACGCCATTAAAAATCATTTTCCAGAAGCGTTGGCCGTCGATATGGAGAGTTGCGCCATTGCACAGGTGTGCTACATATATGGCGTGCCGTTTTTGAGCTTGCGCGTGGTGAGCGATACGCCCGGCGTGAACGACCACTACAAACAGTATTTCGACTTTTGGGAAGTCGCCCCCGAACGGTCGTTCACAATCTTGCGGCGGCTATTAGAAAATTTATAAAGGGGACTTCTATAAATTCCCCACTCAATAATAAAATTAACAACTGTGAAATTTTGAATACTTTGTGCGCTTTTTGTTTTTGAACTGCATCTGTCTGACTTTCACTCAATTACAATGCCACCGCATTGCGCTTTCGTTCAAGCCAAACATCTGCTAGTTCAAAATTCAAAAATCACTACAAGGTAATTTATAGAAATCCCCTTAAAAACCGTTTTTATGTCGTTAGAACTGTCGTTAGAACTGATTCTTTTAGGTCTTTCAGTCCTATTTTTGTTGAGTATCATGGCTGGTAAAGCCAGTTCGAAGTTTGGTGTGCCAGCGTTGTTGCTCTTTCTGCTGGTCGGAATGCTATGTGGCAGCGATGGTTTAGGCATTCAGTTCGAGGACATCTATGTGGCGCAAACCATCGGTACGGTGGCGTTGTGTATCATTCTGTTTTCGGGCGGTATGGACACAAAAATCTCCGAAATCAAGCCTGTGGCGGCGCAAGGTTTGGTGCTGGCTACGGTAGGCGTGGCACTGATGTCGCTCATCACGGGCGTGTTGGTGTGGTTTATTATGGGCATGACCATGGAATCGGCGGGCATCGGTCTGATGGCTTCGCTGCTATTGGCTAGCACCATGTCGTCCACCGATTCGGCATCGGTATTTGCCATTTTGCGCTCGAAAGGGTTGCATCTGAAAAACAATCTGCGCCCCACGCTCGAACTCGAGAGCGGCAGCAACGACCCGATGGCTTACATTCTGGTGCTGGTGTTTATGGACATTGTGAAAGCGGGCACTACACCCAGTGTGTGGTATGTGCTTGGCATGATTGCCATGCAGTTGTGCATCGGCTTGCTGGCTGGTTTTGCGTTTGGCAAATTGGCAGTGTGG
This sequence comes from Segatella copri, assembly GCA_963593685.1. GTDB lineage: Bacteria > Bacteroidota > Bacteroidia > Bacteroidales > Paludibacteraceae > W0P28-013. The sequence goes on along the minus strand of CAVBBP010000026.1, from coordinate 18,948 downwards.
GCCATCAATCGCATAAAAATCGACAACTCCTCGCTCTACCCGATTTTGGTTTTCACCTTCTGCATATTCATCTTTTCCGCCACCTACTTTATGAAAGGTAACGGCTATCTGGCGGTCTATGTGGGCGGTCTGATTATCGGCAACTCGTCGTTTCAGCACAAACGCTCGACCATGGGCTTTTTCAACGGTTTGACTTGGCTCTTCCAGTTGCTGATGTTCTTGACTTTGGGTCTGTTGGTCAATCCGCACGAACTGCTCGATGTGTGGTTACCCGGTCTGATTATCAGCGTGGTAATGATTTTCGTTTCGCGCCCGATAAGCGTGCTGCTCTCGTTGCTGCCATTCCGTAAGATAGCGTTGCGCGACAAAATCTACATCTCGTGGTGCGGTTTGCGTGGCGCAGTGCCGATTATCTTTGCCATCTTGCCGTTGGCGGCCGATGTGCCACACGCACGCCTCATTTTCAACATCGTATTCTTCTGCACTCTGGTATCGCTGCTGGTGCAAGGCACTTCGCTGCCCATTGTGGCCAAGTGGCTCAAACTCGACGACGAAACCGACGACCTAAAAGGGTTGGAAGATTTTGATGTCGATTTTTCGGACGAGATAAAATCGGTAACCACCGAAATCACCGTAACGGGCAAAGTATTGGAGCGCGGCAACCATCTGATGGATTGGGGTTTGCCCGACAAAACACTGGTAGTAATGGTGAAGCGCGGCACCAAATTTTTTGTTCCCACAGGCAAAACCGTGCTGCACGAAGGCGACAAACTGCTCATCATCACCGACGACCAAGCGGCCCTAAAAGAGACCTACAAGACACTGCAGATAGAGGGGTAAGGAATTACTGAATCATTTTTCAACCCCTCCGCTACGCTCGTCCCCCTATCTTTGCGCTATCGCTCCAAGCAGAGGGACAGAATCGCGTTGAAATTAGTTCAGGGTGTGTTTTGTTGTTGGTCGTCGCCCCATTTCCCATTTCCCACGAATTGGGGGAAAGGCTTTTGGTCTTAGTCAGCGTTCTATAAACGATAACCTCTCACCTATAAACTTTGCGGACGCACTCGGTGCGTCCCTACTTTTTACTTTCAACTTTATACACTTTTCACTTTATAGACTTTCAACTTTATACACTTTCACACTTTCGCACTATTTTCGTACCTTTGTGGCGATGAACAATGCACCAAACATCGGCAGGCTCTATTTCAAGGACACATCGTTTGCGCACCTGATGAACAGGCGTATCTACAATGTGCTGCTGGTGGCGAGCAACTACGACGCGTTTGCGCTAGAGGAGGACGGCCGCATCGATGAGCAGATTTTCGACGAATATCACGCACTGAATCTGCGCTATCCGCCGCGTTTCACACTGGCCAACAGTGCCGAAGCCGCCACACGCCTACTGCATCAGCGCGCGTTCGACCTTGTGATACTGATGCCCAACAGCGAGAGCATCGATATTTTCGACTACGCCAAAGCGATAAAACAGCACCACCCCGAACTGCCTACGGTGTTGCTTACGCCGTTTTCGCGACAGATGTCGGAACTGCTGGCGCACAAAGATTTGAGCGCTATCGACTATGTGTTCAGTTGGCTGGGCAATAGCGACCTGCTGCTGGCTATCATCAAACTGCTCGAGGACTCGATGAATGTGGAGGCCGATGTGGCGTCGGTGGGTGTGCAGGTGATTCTGCTGGTCGAGGATTCGGTGCGCTTCTACTCGTCGTTCTTGCCGCATGTGTATAAAGTGGTGTTCCGCCAGTCGCTGTCGTTTATGACCGAGGCGCTGAACGAACACGAGCAGATGTTGCGTATGCGCGGCCGCCCAAAAGTGGTGCTGGCGCGCTCGTACGAAGAGGCGATGGCCATCTACGAAAAGTACCGCACACACATTCTCGGCGTGATTTCCGATGTCGATTTTCCACGCAATGGCACCATGGAAAAGCACGCTGGCGTGGAGTTGTGCCAAGCCATTCGCCGCCAAGATCCGTTTCTGCCAATCATTCTGCAGTCGTCCGACGCGGCCAACTACCAATATGCCGAACTGCTGCGCGGCTCGTTCATCGACAAAAACAGTAAAACGCTCGATATCGAACTGCGCGATGCCATCATCACAAAATTCGGTTTTGGCGATTTTGTGTTCCGCGACCCAAAAAGCGGGCGGCAAGTGGCGGTGTGCCGCAACTTGAAAGACCTGCAAACGCTCATTTTCACCGTGCCGAGCGATTCGCTCTACAACCACCTGATGCACGACGATGTGTCGCGTTGGCTCTACTCGCGCGCCATGTTTCCGCTCGCCGAATTTCTGAAACAACTCTCGATGGAGCATGTGCGCGATGTGGATACCGCACGGCAAATTATTTTCGATGCAATAGTCGGTTATCGGCGCATAAAAAACCGCGGCGTAATCGCTGTCTTTCAGCGCGATAGGTTCGATATGTACTCCAATTTTGCCCGCATTGGCGAAGGCTCGCTCGGCGGCAAAGCGCGCGGATTGGCCTTTATCGATGCCATGCTCAAACGCAACGAAAACGCCACAGAATTTTCCAATCTGGAGATAAACATTCCGCGCACGGTGGTGCTTTGTACCGACATTTTCGACGAATTTATGACCACCAACAACCTCTATCCGATTGCCTTGAGCGACGCTTCGGACGAGGAGATTCTGGCGGCATTTCTCGAAGCCAAACTGTCGAAACACCTGCTGGGCGACCTCTACGCACTGCTCACCACCATCAAAGGACCTATCGCCATACGCTCGTCGAGCCTTTTGGAAGATTCTCATTATCAGCCATTTGCGGGAGTCTATTCCACCTATATGGTGCCGTTTTGCGAAAAAAGCAAAACTCACACGCTGATGATGGTGTGCGAAGCCATCAAGGCGGTCTATGCGTCGGTTTACTACAAGGACAGCAAGGCCTACATGACCGCCACAAGCAATGTTATCGACCAAGAAAAGATGGCTATCGTGCTGCAAGAGGTTGTGGGGCAGGAGCATGGCAGCCATTTCTATCCGTCGTTTTCGGGCGTGGCGCGCTCGCTCAATTTCTACCCCATCGGCAACGAATGCGCCGAAGATGGCGTGGCAAATATCGCTCTCGGCTTGGGCAAATACATTGTCGATGGCGGCACTACGCTCCGTTTTTCGCCACGGCACCCACACAACATACTGCAAACCAGTACTTTAGACCTTGCACTACGCGAAACGCAAACACGCTTCTACGCCCTCGATATGTGCGAAAGCACCTTTTTGCCAAAGGTGAACGACGGCTTCAACTTGCTGAAACTGAGCGTGAAAGATGCCGACACCGACGGCGCACTGCAATATATCGCCTCCACTTTTAATCCCTACGACCAAGCCATCTACGACAATACCGACGAAGAGGGGCGGCGCGTCATCACTTTTGCCAACATATTGCAGCACGAGGTGGTGCCACTGGCAGCGGCGCTCGACACCATACTGAAAATGGGCGAACGCGAAATGGGACGCCCCGTCGAAATTGAGTTTGCCGCCAACATCGACGCTGCCGCACGCCAATGCCAACTCTATCTGCTGCAAATTCGCCCGATTGTCGATAACAAAGAGATGCTCGACGAAGACCTGACGCAGGTAACCGAAAACGATGCGCTCATCATTGCGCGGCAAGCACTCGGGCACGGCATCACCAACGATGTGAGCGACATTGTGTATGTGCGCACCGACAACTTTTCGCCAAGCAACAACCAGCAAACCGCCTACGACATCGCCACGATAAACGACCTGCTGATGGCCGAAAATCGCCACTACATACTCATCGGGCCGGGGCGCTGGGGCTCGAGCGACACATGGCTCGGCATTCCCGTGAAATGGCCACACATCTGCATGGCCAAAGTCATTGTGGAGTGCGGACTGCAAAACTACCGCATCGACCCGAGCCAAGGCACACATTTCTTCCAAAATCTCACCTCGTTTGGCGTGGGCTACTTCACCATCAATCCCTTCCTCGGCGACGGCTACATCGACTACGCCACACTCGACGCACTGCCTTCCCTGCACGAAACCGCACTCGTGCGCCATGTGCGACTGCCACAACCCACCACCATCAAAATTGATGGCAAAAAGAGCCTCGGCGCAGTGCTTCTCGCCAACAAAAACTGATTTTTTCAAAAAAAATGCACTTTTCTTGCTCAAAATTAGGATATTACAAAAATAATTCCTACATTTGGCGGCAGATAATTTATTTAGCAGTTAGCAGTTAGAAATGAGAAGTGTTTTTTGAGTTAGGAGTTAGGAATTAGGAGTTAGGAATGATGCGGCAGAGCCGCAATGACAGATTTCAGAGTTTCAGAATTTCAGAATTTCAGAATTTCAAATTCAATAATTAGAGATTTAGAAACATAGAAACAGTGCGAAGCACGAGAATTTTTGCGATTAGCGAGAGCAGAGTCAAACTCGTTTGAACTATGCCGAGCGGAGCAAAAATCTTGCGAAGCAGAAACTTAGAAACAAAAATTGCGATAGCAATTTTGAGAAACCAGAAACTAGAAATAACCAATCAACTTATCAACCAATCAACTGATCAACCTGAAAATCTATTTTCCACAATATTTTTTTAACCATTAAACACAAAGTACTATGAAAAAGACACTACTTCTCGTAGCGGCATTGGCGGCAACATTTGCCACAGCCAACGCACTGACCTACAGTGTAACTGTTCCAACAGGAACAAAAGCCTGCTATATTGCTGGCAACATGAACTCGTGGTCTTTCACCGAAATGACCAAGGTGGACGACACCCACTACACCATCACGCTTGATGCGGCTACCGAAAGCCACGGCTACAAGTACTGCAGCGGTCCCAATTGGCAATTTCAAGAATTGAGTAGCGATGGTAAAGAAATTAGCAACCGCTCCTACTCGGCAAACGATGTAGTTGCCCAATGGAAGGCGGTTTATAGTCCTGATGATCCAACGGTTTATTCCATCAAACACCCATGGAATGGTGGCGATTGGACTTACAAGGAACTGACCGACAACGGCGACGGCACCTACTCTGTCGATGACTACTATGGCGGCAAAGGTTGCAACTGGAAATCGAATAAAAGCGACGAAAAATGGGTTGAGAACCCAACGCTTGTGGGCAACCCTGCTGTGGGCGATGCAGCCAGATTTACACTTTCAGATGTTGAAGGCGATGGCGCAATCACCATTACCAAACTCGGCGGTGGTGGCGGTGAAGATTCCGGCGACCCAGCCTCCGACATCACTATTCGCGTGCAAATTCCCGAAGGGTTGAGCAGTTGGGACTACAGCGTTACCCCAAATCTTTACTATTGGATAACTGGCGATGGCAAATTTGCCGAAATGACTTTGGCTGATGGCTGGTATTCCTGCACTGTCAATGCCGCCACAGTGAACTTTATCGTAGTGAATGGCAGCAGTTGGGAAGCGTTAAACAACGATTCGCGCCGTCAATCGGTAAATGTGGAAGGCGTAACAGCCAGCGGTTGCTATGTTTTGGGCAACGGTGCTGAAATAGAAGGCAATGGCGACACTTGGAAAAAGACCGTTACCGCAACCGATTGCAGTGGTTCTGGCGACGGCGGCGATTCCGGCGACCCAGCCTCCGACATCACTATTCGCGTGCAAATTCCCGAAGGGTTGAGCAGTTGGGACTACAGCGTTACCCCAAATCTTTACTATTGGATAACTGGCGATGGCAAATTTGCCGAAATGACTTTGGCTGATGGCTGGTATTCCTGCACTGTCAATGCCGCCACAGTGAACTTTATCGTAGTGAATGGCAGCAGTTGGGAAGCGTTAAACAACGATTCGCGCCGTCAATCGGTAAATGTGGAAGGCGTAACAGCCAGCGGTTGCTATGTTTTGGGCAACGGCACTGAAATAGAAGGCGATGGCGACACTTGGAAAAAGACCGTTACCGCAACCGATTGCGATGGTTCTACCGCCCTCGATAATCCCGAAATGGCCAACATCTACGCCACCAACGGCCGCATCGAAAATATCGGCACTGCGCGCATCTACACCGTAACAGGACTCGATGTAACCAGCCTAAACGGCTCGCTCAACGGCGTTTACATCGTGAAAGTCGGCGACAAAGCGCACAAGATAGCTGTGAAATAATTGATAATTGATAATGTAGGGACGCACTCGGTGCGTCCTTTTTTTTGTGGGGTTGTGGATTTTGTTTTCCAACCCCGCCCGAAAAACTGGCGTTTTTCTCGTCCCCTTGCAAAGGGGACAGGTTCGCGACCAAGTTGGTTCAGTCCTCTCCCCTTGAAAAGGGGAGTACCTGCGTAAGCAGGGGAGGGGTTAGAAAATGACTCAATAACTCAATAATTCAATAATTTTTTTCGGGGGAAACAGGAAAGGGAGCGATGAAAAAAATTGGGCTATCCGTCTATCTCGCCCATAATTCGGTCGGTTTCGAGGAGTACGCAGATGATTTTTTGGTAGTGGGCGATGTCGTCGAACGAGAGAGTGCGACCCTTGCGGTCTTTCAGCCATTTTTGGGCGGGTTGGTAACCGCCGATGTAGAACTGCCAAGCCGTTTCGGGTACATTGTCGAAGTACTGCGTGGCGTTGATATAGACGCGCCCGGCGGCATAGCGGGGCTGCTCTACGGTGCAAGTGCCCGACACGGGGAATGTGGCCACACCGGGCATGGCGGGCCTGTCTGCCGGGGCAGGCAAGGCGTGCAGCAGGTGCAACTCGCGCAGCCGGTGCCCATACGACACAAAATGCCCGAACTGCTCTGCGCTCTCGGGGTAGGGAATGCGCGGAAAATCGACCTTGAGGAACTCGCGGTAGTGCTTGCGGTAGCGGGGCGAATGCAGCACGCCGTAGATGTAGTCGAACACCTCTTCGGGCGTGGTTTCCTTGCAAGCCCTGCGGCTTATCTCTGCCCAAACCGTTTCGTCTAAGTTCGCCCGCCGCTCTGTTTCTATGGAACCCTTTTCGGGGTAGAGGTAGAGAGGAAAGACTACACCAGCACCAAGTAATCGCGCACTTGCCGTCAAATTTCCATCTACAGGTTTATTAGACACAAAAACATGCCTCCAATCTTGAATTGTTTGACGAGGTACAATAAGAGCAAGGTTCTCTTTAATGAGATGATGTTCTATATCGTATGACGGATAGGCTACAAAACCTTTTGAAACATTATCAAAGAAAGTGTATTTCTCATCAAAAGGCCTATACACTATGGAAATAATTTTATCTTCACTAAATTTGTCAAGTATGTGTTTTTTTGCCCATGTAATTTTCCAATCTCTGCTTGAATTGTCTATTCTATATTTTTCTGCAATTTCGTTTTCTGCTAAATTTTCAAAGTCTATTATTGTATTGATTAACTGTTGTTTAGTTGAAGAATATGCAACGGAATCTTTTAGTGTACTAATACCCACCCCTCTTTTTTTCATCAAATCACATACACTAAACCCTTTCTTGTATTCCTCTTCCAATTCAAAGTCTTTTGGGACGAAAAAATAATAGGGTTGTATAGGGTTTAATTGCGTCCATTTTGTTGTGTTTAAGTTGTGTTCAGCAAGAAACGCGTACTTATCTTTGCGTTGGCCGTAAAGGTCGCAGTGATAGACTTCTGCTAACAGTTTGTCGTGGTTGCCTGTTTTGACAAAGATATTGATGCTGACGCCCTGCATGATGTCGAACACATTTTCGTCTTTGCTGCCGTTGGGGGCAGTCTCTTTTTTGCGCACATTGCCGTGCAGGTCGATGATGTATATTTTATCGAAGCAACGCATTAACTCGTGGCGCATTTGGCGGTGTGTTACGCCATCGATAAAACTATTGTTGCTGATATATGCCAATATGCCCTCTTGGTTGCGCTCTACATAGTACTGCCCCAAGCGTATAAACTTAATGTAGTCGTCGTCGAGGTTTATCTTTTTCTCGTTCAGGTTCTTTTTGTAGTCCTCCAGCAGGTGGCTTATCCATTCGCCTTTGTTGTTCGACGAAACGCTGTATGGCGGGTTGCCGAGCATCACCATGATGGGGGCGGATTTTTTGATGGTGCTGGCGGCGTTGGCTTCTTGGCTCAGTGCGTTGCCGAAGAGCGTGCCAGCGTTGGGGTTGTACTCCTCGAGCGAGTTGGTGAGGAACACTTTCAGCCGCTCCTGCGCCGCCACGCCTATCTCCATATCGAGTTTGAGGTGGGCAATGGTGTAGGGCGCCATCATCAGTTCGAAGCCGTAGAGGCGCGGCAACAGGTGTTCTGACACATACGCTTGCCAACCGCCCATCTGTGCGGCGAGGTTGCGCTTGATTTGCCGCACCACCTCGGCCAAGAAAGTGCCTGTGCCGACGGCGGGGTCGAGCACCTGCACACGGTGTTTCTGCACACGCTCGGTGCGGTGGCGGCTGTCCTGCTGCCGCTCCTGCTCCACCGTAACCTTGCTTGTGTCGGCCAGCCCCAAGGGCAGCCCGAAGTCGGTGCGCAAAATGTCGTCTACCGCACGCACAATGTAGTTCACCACAGGTTGCGGGGTGTAATAGACGCCGCACGCCTTTTTGGCCGCTGGGTCGTATTGGAAAAGGAAATCCTCGTAGAAGTGCATCAGCGGGTCGGTCATCTGCGTGTTTTTGCCGAAGCCCTGCATAATCTTTTCGATGTCGGTGGCGGCAAACACGGCCACAAGGTCGTCTACTATCCAAGCGATACGCTCGTCGAGGTCGTAGCCCGCTATCTCGTGGAAGACCTTGCGCAAGAAAGGGTTGGTCTTCGGAATGAGTTTGGCGGCCTCGTCGCGGGTGAAGGTGTCGGGCGTGGTGTCGTGCAGGCGTGCAGCGAACATGCCGTAGGCGATAGTCTGTGCGTAGATGTCGGCAAAAGTTTTGGGCGTGATGTCGTGGAGCAGCACCTCTTGGAACGAGTGCATGTAGCCCAGCAGTTCGGAGTCGTAAGGCGTGCGTCCGTTCTGCTCGTCGTTGCAGATGGCCGTAGCGATGATGTCGCGCAGTAGGCGTGCCTTGGCGGCCATCAGTTGCGCCAGACGGCCAGCCGAAGTGATGTGCTGTGGGGTCTGTTGGCGCACGATAGCGAGCATTTCGAGCAGGCGTGCCTCGTCGCAGAGGCAGATGTGCTTGCCCTGTATCTCTGCCAAGTGGACCGACATCACCCACTCGCCGTGTCGGTAGAGTTTGAAGTCGAGGTAGTCGGTGAAGATGACCGTGTCGAGCGAGGACTTATAGCGGTCGAACTGCTCTTTGTTTTTGCGCCGCCCGTCGAGGTCGCCGTCCTCGAGGTTCTTTGCCTCCACAAACGCCAGAGGCAGGTTGTTGCGCAGCAGCGTGAGGTCGGGCGCGCCGCAGTCGATATGGCTCTGCTCGTTGACCACCGTGCACTGGCAGACCTGTTCGAGCAGTTTTTGCAACGCCGGGCGGAAAGAGTGTTCGGTAGTCAGCCCCGTAAGGTAGAGCCTGTCGAGTTCTTTGATATATGCTGTTACGAATGGATTAGTGGGCATGATAGACGGTTTTGCTTTTGCAAATGTACGAAAAAAGTTTGGTTACAAGCCGACAAAACAGTAACAAACTCAAGTTTTGCAAGTAAAATTCTAGTTGCGCTGCGCGCGGTTTCAAAATTTCAGAGTTTCAGAATTTCAGAGTTCCAAATCAACAAATAACCAAATCAACAAATAACCAAATCTGCAAATCAACATCTACATTTGGCTGTGCTGCGCGATAATCGCCTTCCAAAACGAGTTGTATTCGTATTTGCGCCAAGCGTGGCAGCCCATTGGCAGTTGCCCGATGCGCTCGTAGAGTTCTCGGGGGAAGCGGTCGAAAGCGAAATGCATGGCCTCTTCGGGCGTGGGGCGGCGCAGGGCGTACTCGCTCAACCCCAGCAGACTGCCCCAAAAATCGTCCTCGTTGCCCTGCCAACTAGTCAGCAAATCGGTGGGCGTTGCTCCCTGCGCCCAATAACGCAACGCCCTGACGACCAACCACCAGTAGTTGCGCTTCCAAATTAGTGGCGAGCGCAGAATGTGCCACAGGCGGAAGACCTTTTTCTTGCCATCGAAAAAGCGCAAAATGGCATCGAGGCTGCGCAGACTAAAGCCGCCATTGCCCACCCGCAGCGGCATATTGGGACGATAGACGCTCTGTCGCGCCAGCCCCACATTGGGTGCACCGACATATTCGTAGCCTTTTGCCGCCCACTCTTCCAACTCATCTCTGAAAACAAAGGCATCGGCTTGGTAGATAAGCATGTGCGAATACCCCCCCCCGTAAAGGAAAGTATGGTATTCGCACGACAAACAGAGCCGATTGTAGCCTCTCAAACTGCTGAAATAGGAGGCATCGAACCGCTTTTCGAGCAGAGTTTTACCCTGTTCTGTCCACAGTGCATGAAACGGCGCAGTGTCCAACCCTTCGGGCGCAATCAGAATGTGGTCGTAGCGTTTCAGCACTTTGCAGCATTGCCGCAGCGATATCTCTTCGTCCGCCGTCGGTGTGCGATAAACGGGTATGACAACAGCAATGCGCATCGGGTTTCGTTACTCTTCGGTGGCGGCTTCTATTTTTTTCATCAATGCGAACATAATCAGCGCAGCAATAAGGCAAAGTCCTATAAGTATGCCCCAATTGTACATCAGTGGTATTTTACTCCAAAGCATCGATGGAATTGAACTGAGGTAATTGCCTATTGCCGTGGCAGCGAACCAACAGCCCATCATTGCTCCTTTGTATTTCGGGGGTGCTACTTTCGACACAAATGAGATGCCCATTGGCGAGAGAAGCAATTCTGCAAAAGTGAGCGTTAGATAGGTGGAAATGAGCCAACTTGGACTGAGTATGCTCTGTGTTTGTCCTTCGGCAAGATCCATTGGCGATGTGAGCCCAAAAGAAGCAAAAGTAATTATCACAAAGCCAAGAGCCGCCACCAGCATACCAAATGCAATTTTTTTAGGAGCAGATGGCTCTTTTCCTTTCTTTGCAAGTGCGCCAAAGATCGCCATTGAAATAGGAGTTAATGCAACCACAAAGAATGGGTTAAATTGTTGGAAATCTGACGGTTGCGCAAAAACTGGATTAGGAGTATTAAACAAGTACAAAAGTACTGCACCTATCCAAAGCACAAGGGTGGAGCAACCTGTTGCGATTTTTCCCTTTTTTGTTTCTGATTGAAAAAATCCGAATGCCGTGTAAACGGACATTGCAATAAGAGCCAAAATCCAGATATTGAACCAAAGCCTCATCGAACCAGTAACCGTGAGATTTGTGTATTTTTTTGCAAAGAAAGTGAGCGCAGAACCGTTTTGGTGGAACGCCATCCAGAAGAATATGACAACTGCAAATACGAGAAATAGAGCCACAAGGCGATCTTTGGTTTGCTTGGCGGTGAGTTCTTTTACTGGTGCTGCTGTTGCTTTGCTTTGTTTGGCGGTAACATCGGCATGTTTGAACCAGTTGCGGCAGGAGTAATAAATTGCAATGGAAAATACAAGCGAAATGCACGCCACGCCGAAACTTAATCCGTAGGCATCGGAAAGAGCGGAGAGATAGGCAGGGTCTTGGCACGCTGCATCATAGACGAAACCCTGTCTTGCAAGTACTGCTTCTGTGATTTTTTTCGCCATCGAGGGAGCAAACATCGCACCAATGTTTATCGCCATGTAAAAGAGGCTAAACGCCGAATCGCGCTTGTCAGCATATTTCGGGTCGTCGTATAGATTTCCTACGAGTACCTGCAAATTGCCTTTGAATAGGCCTGTTCCTATGGCGACAAGAGTTAGTCCGCCGAACATCACCAACTTGGCGGTGAGTCCGTTGCCCATTGGCAGCGCAAGCGAAAGGTAGCCAAGAAACATCACGGAAATGCCGATGGTTACACACTTTCCATAACCTATTTTGTCGGCAAGCATACCTCCAACGAGAGGCATAAAATAGACTCCAGCAAGAAAGATAGCATAGACTTGACCTGCGGCAGCCTCGCTCCAACCGAAACGCGCTTGCATTAGCAGGGTGAGTATCGCCAACATCGTGTAGTAGCCGAAACGCTCGCCTGTGTTGGCAAGCGCCAGAGCAAAAAGCCCTTTGGGTTGATTTTTGAACATAATTTTCTTGTTTTTAGTTGATTGTTATTGGGGATTTCTATAATTTTATAGTTTCGCAAGTAAGTTTTTTCGCCGTGGTCGTAGCCCCCTTTCCCGTTTCCCCCGAAGGGGGAAAAGCCTTGGTTTTAATTAAGAATTATGAATTAGGCGCATTCCGAAACGCCACAATCTTCAAATTTTCAAATTTTCAAATTTTCAAATGAAAAACTTTCAACTTTATACACTTTTTCACTATTTCGTCTTTTGTCTTTACTCCTTATTCTTTATTCTTTATTCAAATCGAAAAGTGAAATGTTTTTGCGAAAAATAACTGAACACGGTGGTTATCAGCGTTGTAAGCATATTCGATGGCGTGGGATAGATGCCGCACACCTCGACAAAAAGTTTCAAGCAACCGTAGTGAATCAGAATGCAGGCTGCCACCACCAGCAGATAGCGCAACAGTTGCGTGCGGCGCATCAACTGCGACCCCGAAAAACTGATGTGGCGGCTCAACCAAAAACCCGTCAGGAAAGTGATGGGAAATTTGAATACAAACGCAGCAATGTGCGGCGTGAACGCCACGAAGCCAAAATCGACCACCTGCGCGTGAAAAGCGTAGTGGTAAAGCACAAAATAGAGTACCCAATCGAACGCCATATTTAGCCCGCCAGCAAAGCCATAGCGAAAAAAATCGCGCGGCACAATCGCCTCGAACGGCTTGTAGAAAAAGTCGATAATTCGGAGCAAGGCGGCTTGCGCTATTTTCTCGATTTTTGTCATTTTTGGCAGCGTGAAGCAGTTTGGCGCAGAAAAATTTTGGCGATTCAAAAAATTTTTTCTACTTTTGCGCTGCAAAGTTACACTTTTTTAATTGATAATTGACAATTGATAATTGACAATTATGACGATGACTATGACGAAGACTTTTGCGCAATCTGAAATTCTGAAATTTGAAATTTGAAATATCGCCGCATGGACGACCCCCTTTTATATGACCTTGGTGAGAGCAAAAAAACGCTTGGGGCAACACTTCTTGAAAGATTTGTCCATTGCCCAGCACATTGCCGACAGCATACCCGCCGGCTGCGACTTGCCTGTGCTTGAAATCGGGCCAGGTATGGGTGTGTTGAGCCAGTTTGTGTTGCAGCACCCCAACCGCTTCACCGCTATCGAAATCGACCACGAATCGGTCGAATATCTCCGTCAAAACCTGCCTGCGCTCGATGTTATCGAGGGCGATTTTCTGAAAATGGATTTGAACGCCCTGTTCGAAGGCGGCAAATTTGTCGTTGTGGGCAATTTTCCCTACAACATTTCGAGCCAGATATTTTTCCGCGTTCTCGAGCAGCGCGACCGCATTCCGTGCGTTGTTGGTATGGTGCAAAAAGAGGTGGCCGAGCGCATCGCCGCGCCACACGGCAACAAAACCTACGGCATCACCAGCGTGCTGTTGCAGGCGTTTTATGGCATCGAATATCTTTTCACTGTATCGGAACAGGTTTTCGACCCGCCGCCCAAGGTGAAATCGGCCGTTATTCGCCTAACGCGCAACGCCACCGAGCGGCTTGCCTGCGACGAAAAACTCTTTGTGCGTGTGGTGAAAACGGCCTTCAACCAACGACGAAAAACGCTCCGCAATTCGCTGAAGCCACTGCTGCAAGGCGCAGCGTGCGCGGAGCCAATTTTCGACAAGCGTCCCGAACAGTTGAGTGTTGCCGACTTTGTGGCGCTCACCAATCTGATGGCAACAAAAATGAGCGTTTAACCTCTGATGCGGATTTCGCGACGAAATGCGTATCGAAAAAAACGAAAAACCATGTCTGAAATCCGTTTGTTCTACCGCGAAAACAACCGCCTGAAAATATCGAAAGATATAGCATCGCTCAAACAGATGCCGCTGAGCAATGTGCTGTGGATCGACCTGAACGATGTGCCAGAAGATGCCGAAAGCGAACTCGAACAGTTCCTCAAAATATACATTCAAGAAGAGGAGGAGATGGAGGAGATCGAGATAAGTTCGCGCTACATCGAAACCGAGGACACGCTGGTGGCCAACTCCAAATTTCTGCTCGACAACTACGACGAAGAACCAGTTTCGTTCATTGTCAAAAACAACATTCTCGTGTCGGTGCGCAGCCAAGAGTTGCGCTCGTTCAACGAAACGGTGAAAAAGATGTTTGCCAATCCGCGCAACTACCCCAACGGCTACTACATACTTGTGGCGCTGCTCGAAACTCGTGTAGAGTACGATGCCGACATGATAGAGGATATGACGCGCGAAATCACACGACTCAGCAACCAGTTGAAAAACGACGATGTGAGCGACGACATACTGATAGCCATCAAAGAGTTGCAGGAAAAGACGATGTTGATACGCGAAAACATTGTCGATAAACAGCGTGTCTGCTCCAATATGCTCAAAAGCGAGATGTTCCCTGCCGAGGCCAAAAACAAACTGACCATCATCATCAAGGACATCAATTCGCTTTTCGAACACACGCGCTTTTCGTTCGACCGCCTCGAATACCTGCAAGACACATTCCTTGGCTTGGTCAATATCCAGCAGAACAAAATCATCAAAATTTTCACCATCGTGAGCGTTATCTTCCTGCCGCCCACACTGGTCGCGAGCATGTACGGCATGAACTTCGACTTTATGCCCGAACTGCATTGGCGCTACGGTTACCTGTGGGCCATCGGGCTGATGGTGCTGTTCGTACTCTTCATTTTGTGGTATTTCAAACACAAGAAATGGCTGTAGGGGATTTCTATAAATTCCTTTGTAGTTTCGCAAGTAAGTTTTTTCGCGCTTCGCGCGGTTTCAGTGTTTCAGAGTTTCAGTGTTTCAAATTGTTGAAGCGTTGAATCGATTTTTATTTCTGGTTTCTAGTTTCTAGTTTTCGCATTCCGAAAAGTCACCATTTTTTTTAATTAAATAATTGGAAATTAGGTAATTGGGGTAATTAAAAAGTCTTTTGTCTTTATTCCTTATTCTTTATTCAAAAAAAAACTCCTCACTCCTAATTCCTCATTCCTCATTCACTTTCCACTCTTTTCGCAATAAATAGAAGCCCCCTGTAAGGAGATGCCATTCTGTCGCTGTTGCGGTTTCGCAAAAAAATGCCTACTTTTGCAGGTTAAAACACGAGCCATTATGAAAAAATTCAACGAATACAACCATTTCGACCTGTCCGAAATCAACAAGGAGATGCTGGCGCAATGGGAGGCGCAGGGGCTTTTCCACCGCAGCATCGACGAACGCGAGGGTTGCCCCACATTCATCTTCTACGAAGGGCCGCCGTCGGCCAATGGCATGCCGGGCATTCACCATGTGATGGCGCGCACCATCAAAGATACTTTTTGTCGCTACAAAACGATGCGCGGCTTCCAAGTACGCCGCAAAGCGGGCTGGGATACGCACGGTCTGCCCGTAGAACTCGGCGTGGAAAAGATGCTCGGCATCACCAAAGAGGATATCGGCAAAAAAATCAGCGTGGACGAATACAACGCCGCTTGCCGCCGCGAGGTGATGAAATACACCAAAGAGTGGACGGCACTCACCCAAAAAATGGGCTATTGGGTCGATTTGGACAATCCGTATATCACCTACGACAACAAATACATCGAAACGCTTTGGTGGCTGCTCCAGCAACTCTACAACAAAGGGCTGCTCTACAAAGGCTACACCATTCAGCCCTACTCGCCAGCCGCTGGCACAGGCCTCTCGAGCCACGAACTGAACCAACCGGGCTGCTACCGCGATGTGAAAGATACGACCTGCACGGCGCAGTTCAAAATAAAAAATTGCGCACTAAAAATCGACAGCAATCTGCCGCTCTACGCTCTGGCGTGGACTACTACGCCGTGGACGCTGCCATCGAACACCGCCCTGTGCGTCGGGCCAAACATCGACTATGTGGCGGTGGCTGGCGAAAATCCCTACACAAAGCGGGCGGCTATCTATCTGCTGGCCGAAGCGCGTTTGGCGGCCTACGCCAAGGAGTTGGGCGAACAACCCGAAGTGCTGTGGCGCGGCAAAGGCACCGATTTGGTCGGCATCGAGTACGAACAACTTATTCCGTGGGCGAATCCTGGCGAGGGCGCATTCCGCTTCATCACGGGCGACTATGTTACCACCGACGACGGCACGGGCATTGTGCATATTGCGCCCACATTTGGTGCTGACGATGCTTTTGTGGCAAAAAAAGCGGGCGTGCCAGCCCTGACTTTCACCACCAAAAACGGCGAAACGCGCCCCATGGTCGATATGACAGGCAAATTTTTCTTGCTGGACGATTTGGATGCCGATTTCGTAAAACGACAGATAAATGTCGATTTGTATAAAGAGTTCGCTGGCCGATTTGTGAAAAATGCCTACGACCCCAACCTCACCGACAAGGACGAAACGCTCGACATTGCGCTCTGCCTGATGCTGAAACAGCAAGGATTGGCGTTCCGTATCGAGAAACATCTGCACAACTATCCGCACTGCTGGCGCACCGACAAACCAGTGATTTACTATCCGCTCGATAGTTGGTTTGTCAAAACTACCGCCGTGAAAGACGAGATGATTGCGCTGAATGCGACCATCAACTGGAAACCCGAATCGACTGGCTCGGGGCGTTTTGGCAAGTGGCTCGAAAACTTGAACGACTGGAATCTCTCGCGCTCGCGCTACTGGGGCACACCGCTGCCTATTTGGCGCACCGACGACGGTCGCGAAGAGATATGCATTGGCTCGATAGAAGAACTGTTCGCAGAAATTGACAAGTCGATTGCGGCGGGATTTATGCACGAAAATCCGTGGCCAAATTTCCGCGTAGGCGACTACAGCAAAGCCAATTACGACCCGAAAAATATCGATTTGCACCGTCCGTACATCGATGGCGTGGTGCTGGTGTCGCCGTCGGGCAAGCCCATGCGCCGCGAGCCAGATTTGATAGATGTTTGGTTCGACAGCGGCTCGATGCCCTACGCACAAATTCACTATCCGTTTGAGCAGACCCCCAACCCCCAAGGGGGCTTTGGCTCGAGTGAGAATAAAAACGCACTTCAAAAAAACTCTCCCCTTGGGGAGTTGGAGGGGTCTTTTTTCCCTGCCGATTTCATCTCCGAAGGGGTCGATCAGACGCGCGGCTGGTTCTTTACGCTGCATGCCATCGCCACAATGGTGTTCCACTCGGTGGCGTTCAAAAATGTGATTTCAAACGGCTTGGTGCTCGACAAAAACGGCAACAAAATGTCGAAACGCCTCGGCAATGCCGTCGATCCTTTCTCGACAATCGAAAAATATGGCTCCGACCCACTGCGCTGGTATATGATGACCAATTCGTCGCCGTGGGACAACCTGAAATTCGATGCCGAGGGCGTGGAAGAGGTACGCCGCAAATTCTTCGGCACGCTCTACAACACCTACTCGTTTTTTGCGCTCTATGCCAATGTCGATGGCTTTACAGGCGACGAAAAGGCGGTGCCGCTGGCGGAGCGTCCCGAAATCGATCGCTGGATTCTATCGCTGCTCAACACGCTGGTGAGCGAGGTTACAGCGCACTACGAAAACTACGAACCGACACGCGCTGGGCGCGCCATCAGCGATTTTGTGCAAGAAAATCTGTCGAACTGGTATGTGCGCCTCAACCGCAAGCGTTTCTGGGGCGGCACTATGGACGCCGACAAACTGGCGGCCTATCAAACGCTCTACGAATGTCTGGTTACGGTGAGCCAACTGATGGCATCGATTGCGCCGTTCTATGCCGACCGCCTCTACCGCGACTTGACAGGCAACGACAGCGTGCATCTGTCGCTATTCCCCACGGCGCAGCCCGACCGCGAAGACAAACATCTCGAGGCGTGTATGCGTTTGGCGCAGCAAGCCACATCGATGATTCTGGCACTGCGCAAAAAAGCGAACAAAAAAGTGCGCCAGCCACTGCAAAAAGCCGTGATTCCTGTGGTTGATGTCACTGCCAAAGAGGAACTGCTCTATGTGGCCGATTTGGTCAAAACCGAAGTCAATGTGAAAGAGTTGCAGGTGGTGCTGGCCGACGAGTCTGACATTCGCCTTGTGAAGCGCGTGAAACCCAATTTCAAAACCCTTGGCAAACGCTACGGCAAGCAGATGAAAGAGATTGCCGCTGCCATCGGTGCGCTGGCGCAAGAGCAGATTGCCGCTCTCGAACGCGATGGTCAACTTATGCTGCCGCTGCCCAGTGGCGAGGTTGTTTTGGAACTGGCCGATGTGGAGATTGCTACCGAAGATATGCCCGGCTGGCTCGTGGCCAACGAAGGCGCGCTCACTGTGGCGCTCGACATCGAGGTGTCGGACGAACTGCGGCAGGAGGGACTGGCGCGCGAACTGGTGAATCGCATCCAAAATCTGCGCAAAGCCAACGGCTACGAAATTACCGACAAAATAACCGTTCAGGTCGAACATTGCCCAGAAATGGACGATGCTGTGGCGAATTTCAGCGACTACATCGCCGCGCAAGTGCTAGCTACATCGCTCACGCTCGCCGACCATCTCGACCACCCAACCGAACTCGATTTCGAAGAGTTTGTGCTGAAAATCGACCTGCAAAAAGTGTGAAGGGGACTTTTATAAATTATAGTGAGAAGTTAGTAGTTAGAAGTGAGAAGTGATGCGGCGAAGCCGCAATTTCAAATTTCAAATTGTAGGGACGCACCGCGTGCGTCCGAAAAATATAGAATATAGACTTTTTAATAACTTAATAACTTGATTTCCAGTTACTTAATTAAAATTTTGGCGGCTTTTTGGAACGCGAACACGGCATTGGGCGGCGAGTGTCAAAAATCAGGTTTTGTGTTTCGAAAAAGCGTCATCACTGTTTGAGCAACGCGAGTTTGATGACGCCGAAACCAAAACCG
>CAVBBP010000025.1:0-38126 GCA_963593685.1 Segatella copri | reverse complement strand
CCACGCTCGGCTGCAAACTGAACTTTGCCGAGTCGTCGGCCATCGGCAAGATGCTGGCGGCAGCGGGCTGTAGGCGCGTTAAGGCGGGCGAGCAGGCCGACATCTGCATTGTGAACACCTGCTCGGTAACCGATGTAGCCGACCACAAAGGGCGGCAAGCCATTCGCCGCTTGGCAGCGCAAAATCCAGCGGCGTTTGTGGTGGTAACTGGCTGTTACGCGCAACTGAAACCCGACGAGGTGGCCGCCATGCCCGAAGTCGATTTGGTGCTGGGCGCAAACGAAAAATTCGGTATGGAGGAGTTTTTGCGGCGTTTCGACGAAAAAAGTGCGAAAATCAACACCGTGAAAACCGCCAAAATTCGTGCTTTTCGCCCCATTTGCAGTGCCGACGACCGCACGCGCCATTTTTTGAAAGTGCAGGACGGTTGCGACTACTACTGCACCTATTGCACCATTCCGTTTGCACGCGGTCGCAGCCGCAACGCCTCCATTGCCGACACGGTGGCGGTGGCGCAGCAAGCCATTGCCGACGGTGCCAAAGAGATAGTGCTGACTGGCGTGAACACAGGCGATTTCGGTCGCTCGACAGGCGAAACATTTTTCGATCTCGTGAAAGCACTCGACCAACTCGACGGCGTGCGCTACCGCATTTCAAGCATCGAGCCAAACCTGCTCACCGACGAGATAGTGGCGTATGTGGCGCAATCGCCGCACTTTGCGCCGCACTTTCATCTGCCGTTGCAGTCGGGCAGCGACCACATTTTGCAGTTGATGCACCGCCGCTACGACACCGCCCTTTTTGCCGCCAAAGTGGCGACCATCAAGTCGCTGATGCCCAACGCATTCATCGGCATCGATGTGATGGTGGGCATGCGTGGCGAAACGCCCGAACTGTTTGCCGAAAGTCGCGATTTTCTCGCTGCACTACCCTGCTCGCAACTGCATGTGTTCACCTATTCTGAACGCGCTGGCACCAAGGCGTTGGCGATAGACTACACCGTGCCGATGATCGAGCGCAAGCGGCGAAACGACCAGTTGCGCCAACTTTCCGACCAAAAACTGGCCGAATTTTACCGTTCGCAGTGCGGCCGCAAGGCGTTCGTGCTTTGGGAAGCCGCCAAAACAGGCGACATGATGCACGGATTCACCGAAAACTATGTGCGCCTGCAAACGCCCTACAACAAGGCAAAAATCAATACCATCGAGCAAATTACCATCTCGGAAGCGAACATTGTGCTATAGATTTTCGGCACACAAAAATCCGACGATTTGGAAAATTCACTTTTTGTGATTATCTTTGTCAAAACTTATGGCAAACTTTCGCGAAATAGCCGCCATCGCATTGGTCTGCGCGCTTGTGGTTTCGACCACAAGTTGCAAACATGGGCTGTCCGCCGACGACCGCGACCTGCCACAAATCGTCGAAAGGGGCGAATTGCGTGTGATTACGATGGAAAATTCGCAGTCCTATTTCGTGTCGGGCGACGAGGATATGGGCTACGAATACGACCTTGTGCGCAACTACGCCGACCACATCGGGGTGCAGGTGCGGCTGATTGTGGCGCAAAGCATCGAGGAGATGAAAACGCTGCTGCTCGACGGACAGGGCGATGTGATTGCCTACCGCTACGCCTGCTCGAAAGAGAACCGCCAAGAGATGGCTTTTGTGCGCCGCACAGTGCAGTCGTATCCCGTGCTGGTGCAGCGTCGCACAACCAATATGGCGCACGATGTTACCGATTTGGCGGGGCGCACCATCTATTCGAAGCGGGACAACAAATACTGGCTGCGGCTGCACCATTTGAACGACGAAATCGGCGGTGGCATCACTATCGAAGCCGCGCCCGACAGCCTGACCATCGACCAACTGGTGCTGATGGTGTCGAAAGGCGAAATTCCCGCCACTGTGGCCGACATCGACTTGGCCAAGCAGAGCCGCATGACGCTGCGCAACCTCGATATTTCGCTGCAAATAGGATTGCCGCAAGAGATGGCGTGGGCGGTGCGCAAAACCTCGCCCGAACTGCTGGCATCGCTCAATGCGTGGGGCGACAAGGTGGTGCAGTCGAATTTTTACAAACAGACCTACCAAAAATACGCCAAAAGCCACTACTACAAAAACATTCGCGCCTCGATTCCGCGCGGCGCACTATCGCCCTACGACGCGCAGTTCAAGCACTATGCACCGCAAATCGGCTGGGATTGGCGCATGTTGGCATCGCTGGCATTCAACGAATCGCACTTCGACACCAACGCCATCTCGTCGGCGGGTGCGCTCGGGCTGATGCAGATGATGCCTGGCACAGGCGCAAAATATGGACTCGATTCGTCTACCATTTTCCAAGCCGAACCCGCCATTGCCGCATCGACAAAATACATTGCGTGGCTCGACAAAATTTTCTACCAAGTGGACAATCTGATGGAGCGCACCAAATTTATACTCGCCTCGTACAATGCGGGGCCAGCGCACATACTCGACGCACGCGCATTGGCAGCAAAATACGGCGAAAATCCCAACCAATGGGCCGTTGCCGAAAAATATCTGATGCTGAAATCGGAACCCGAATACTACAACGACACCGTCTGCACTTTTGGCTATTTCAGAGGCAATCACACGGTGCGCTATGTCAAAGATGTGTTCGACACCTACAACAATTATTTAGAGAGGACTTCTATAAATTCCCCATTCAATAATGAAATTAACAAATAACGAATTTCTGAACACTTTTGTGCGCTTTTTGTTTTTGGACTACATCTGTCTGACTTTCACTCAATTACAATGCCACCGCATTGCGCTTTCGCTCAAGCCAAACATCTGTTAGCCCAAAATTCAAAAATCACTACAAAGGAATTTATAGAAATCCTCTCGAGAAAACTACTCCGAAAAATGACTAAACGCAAAATCATCAACGACCCCGTGTTCGGGTTCATCGCCATACCCAACGAACTGATTTTTCAGATTCTGCAACATCCTTATTTTCAGCGACTTCAGCGCATAAAACAACTTGGATTGTCAGCGGTGGTCTATCCCGGCGCACAGCACACGCGACTGCTCCACTCGCTCGGGGCGATGTTTCTGACCAAAGAGGCCATCAAGCAGTTGCGGCAAAAAGGCAACGACATCACTGCCGACGAAGCCGACGGACTGCTGGCCGCCATTTTGATGCACGACCTCGGACACGGACCATTCTCGCATGTACTCGAAAGCACGCTCACGCAAGGCATTTCGCACGAAGAGATTTCGCTGCGCCTGATGCAAAAAATGAACGCCGAAATGGGCGGACGGCTCGATTTGGCAATACGCATTTTCACCGACGATTACCACAAACATTTTCTGCACCAACTCATCAGCAGCCAACTCGACATGGACCGCATGGACTACCTGCAACGCGACTGTTTTTTCACAGGCGTGGCCGAAGGGCGCATCGGGTCGGCGCGCATCATCAAAATGCTGAATGTGCATAACGACAAATTGGTGGTCGAAGCCAACGGCATCTACTCTATCGAGAACTTCCTGATAGCCAGACGGTTCATGTATTGGCAGGTCTATCTGCACAAAACTTCGGTGGCGGCCGAAAAGATGCTTATTCAGATTTTGCGCCGCGCCAAAGAACTTGCCGCACAGGGCCACCAACTCGAAGCCACGCCTGCACTGCGTTTTTTCATCGAAAATCGGATCGACCAAAACCGATTCGACGACACTGCGCTGCAAAATTTTGTCAAACTCGACGATTCGGACATCATTTCGGCGATAAAAGTCTGGGCTGACGCAAGCGACACCGTGCTTTCGACGCTCGCCACGGCGTTCATCAACCGCCATCTGTTCAAAACCACCATCGGGCAGCCGCTCACCGACGACGAGCGCAACGCACTGCTGCAAGAGTACGCCCAGCGGTTTGGCGTGTCGCTCCACGAAGCGCGCTATTTCTTTGAAGAACAGACAGTTACCACACGCACCTACGACAACCGCGACGCGCAAATTCTCATTCTCTACCCCGATGGCACTGTGCGCGACATTGCCGATGTGTCGGACATTATCGACCAGCAATTTCTCGAAAAACATGTCAAGAAAAACTACATTTGTCGTCTGCCGTTGTAACGCATTCGCCGATTCCACATTTTTTTGTACCTTTGCAGTTTGTGGTGGCGCGCGCATTTGCGCCGTTATCACGCAAAAACGATGAAGGCGATGAAGAAAAAACACATACTCATTTGGTCGTTTGTGGCGCTGCTGCTGCTGATTGACCAAGCCCTGAAAATCTACATCAAAACGCACTTTACGCTAGGCGAATCGGTGCATCTGTTCGACTGGTTTCAAATCGTTTTCATCGAAAATCCGGGCATGGCTTTCGGCATGAGTTTCGGACCGAAAATTGCGCTCACGCTGTTTCGTATCGTGTTGTCGGCGTTCATCGTGTGGTACATCGTCAAACTGGTGCGCGACAACTATCGTTGGAGTTACCTTTTTTGCGTTGCGCTGATTTTGGCGGGCGCCATCGGCAACATCATCGACTGCATGTTCTACGGCATCTGCTTCGGCGAAAGCACCTACACGCAAGTGGCTGAATTTCTGCCCGCGGCGGGCGGTTACGCGCCATTCATGCAGGGAAAAGTGGTGGATATGTTCTATTTTCCGCTCTTCACTTTCCCAAACTGGGTACCGCTGCTCGGCGGTGAAATCTTTTTCAGCCCCGTGTTCAACATCGCCGACTCGGCCATAACGGTCGGCATCATCGTGCTGATTCTCTTTTTCTCGAAAGATTTCAACACCTCGTTCGACCGCTATTTCAGTCGAAAAAAATCGAAATCAGCAACCAAAGAATCAGAAAAATGAGGCGAAATTGGCTATATGGCGCGATTTTGTCGGCGGCGCTGCTGCTACTGACCGCCTGCGAAGTGCCGCTCGGAATTGCCAGCCGCAAAGAGATGGCGCAAATACTGGCCGATGTGCATTTGGCCGAAGCCACCGTGGGGCAAAAATATGCCTACAACGACCACTCGACCAAGCGCGCCTATTTCGAAAGTGTGTTCGCAAAACACGGCATCACGCGCGACGAGTTCAACGAATCGCTCGAATGGTATGCGCGCCACCCACGCATTTTTGCCGAAGTGTATGCCGATGCTGTGGATATTTTGGAGGCGAAACACGCCGATGTCGATAACTACAAATTTCACCCCGAAGAGAATCCCGAATTTCGCCATGTTATCGACAGTTTGGACATCTGGCTGCGCCCACAATCGCTGCGAACGACGGCAATGCGGCACGATTCGCTCCGTTTCGAACTGACCGACACCACGCTGTTTGGCATTGGCGAAAAATACATTTGGCAGTTCCGACAGCGTGCCGAGCGCGACTCGACCACGCCCGCCGCCTACCTCAAACTCGTTGTCGATTACGAAAGCGGCACCGCCGACAGCATTGTCTATCGCCTGAACGACAGCACCGCCACTTACGCCTATCGCGTGCATTTGCAAACCAATGACTCGCTGAAAATCAGCAGATTACACGGCATTTTCTTCGACACTGGCAGCGACACGCTACCGCCAATAAAAATCGACAGCGTGTGTTTGTGGCGTTACTACAACACCGAAAAAGTGCAAATCGACAGCCTGTTCCGCGCGCGGTTGGACTCGATACGCGGCGACACAACGACCGCCGAAATCGCCACAAAACCAGTAGAAACGGTCAAAAAACCGTCGATAGAGACTTTGCAAACGGGCAGAAAAGCACGCCACATGCCCGCCTCGTTTCGCAAAATGGAGATGAGCGGCAAACCCAACAACCATGAAAAGAGTAGCGGCAAATAGAGTTCTGATAAGTGCCGACCGCCTGCTGCTCAACGCCGTGGTCGAAATCGATGACAACGACACTGTGCAGCAAGTTTTCGAGTTGGACGGCTGCGCCTCAGAGCCAGCCAATACGCTGTTTTTCAATGGATTGATAACAACATTCGTCCCGAAAGAGCGGCGCACTGTTGGGCAAACTATCAGCACATTGGTCGCCAACGAACTGGTGGCGGGCTATTGCGGCAAACTCCTGCTTTGGCAAGGATTGTCGAGCGCAACTTTTCAAATAACGCAACATACAAAATCGACTGAAATTTAACAACAAGCAATATGGCAGAACTGAAAAATTTAACAAAACGCAGCGAAAACTATTCGCAGTGGTACAACGAACTCGTCGTAAAAGCCGATTTGGCCGAACAATCGGCGGTGCGCGGCTGCATGGTCATCAAACCCTACGGCTACGCCATTTGGGAAAAAATGCAACGCCTGATGGACGATATGTTCAAGCAGACGGGCGTGCAGAACGCCTATTTTCCGCTGCTGATACCGAAATCGTTTCTCTGCCGCGAGGCCGAACATGTCGAAGGATTTGCCAAAGAGTGCGCCGTAGTAACGCACTATCGCCTGAAAAACGACCCGAACGGCAACGGCGTGGTGGTCGATCCCGACGCAAAATTGGAAGAAGAACTCATCGTGCGCCCCACATCGGAAACCATCATTTGGAACACCTACAAAAACTGGATAAAATCGTGGCGCGACCTGCCGCTGCTCTGCAACCAATGGTGCAATGTGATGCGCTGGGAGATGCGCACACGCCTGTTTTTGCGCACCAGCGAATTTTTGTGGCAAGAGGGACACACAGCGCACGCCACACGCGAAGAGGCCGAGCAGAAAGCCATGCAGATGCTCAATGTGTATGCTGATTTCGCCGAAAAATATATGGCCGTTCCCGTGGTGAAAGGCGTGAAAACCGCCAACGAACGCTTTGCTGGCGCACTCGACACCTACACCATCGAAGCCATGATGCAGGACGGAAAAGCCTTACAATCAGGCACTTCGCACTTTTTGGGACAAAATTTTGCAAAAGCCTTCGATGTGCAGTTTGTGAACAAAGAGAACCAACTGGAATATGTTTGGGCCACCTCGTGGGGCTGCTCCACCCGACTGATGGGCGCGCTCATCATGACCCACAGCGACGACAACGGACTTGTGCTGCCGCCGCGTTTGGCACCGATTCAGGTCGTCATTGTGCCGATATACAAAAACGAGGAGCAACTCCGCCAAATCGATGCGAAAGTGGAAGGCATTGTGGAAAAACTGCGCAACCGCGGCATTTCGGTGAAGTACGACAACGCCGACAACAAACGCCCCGGTTTCAAATTTGCCGACTACGAACTGAAAGGCGTGCCTGTGCGCTTGGCCATGGGCGGTCGCGACTTGGAAAATGGCACGGTGGAACTGATGCGCCGCGACACGCTCGAAAAAGCGACGCTCTCGTGCGACGGCATCGACGAATATATCGCTCGGCTGCTCGACGAGATGCAGGAGAACATCTTCCAAAAAGCCCTGAAAATGCGCCAATCGATGACACGCGAAGTCAATTCGTACGACGAATTTAAGGAGGAGATCGAAAAAGGCGGCTTCCTGCTCTGCCACTGGGACGGCACGCCCGAAACCGAAGAGAAAATCAAGGAAGAAACCAAGGCGACAATCCGCTGCATTCCGCTCGATGGCGACAAAACACCCGGCAAATGTATGGTTACAGGCAAACCGTCGGCTTGCCGTGTGGTTATCGCACGCAGTTACTAATCAACCTAGTTTCTAATTTCTGGTTTCTAGTTATTGATTTGAAAATTTGAAAATTTGAAGATTTGAAGATTGTTTTTGCCGCACAGACTTTCACTAACGCGTTAAACTTATCAACTTATCAACCTAGTTTCTGGTTATAGCCTCTTTCCCGTTTCCCCCGAAGGGGGAAAAGCCTTGTGTTTTAGTCTATAACCCCTAAACTTTTCGGACATGGCATGCCGCGTCCCTACAATTTGAAATTTGAAATTTGTTTTTGCCGTACAGACTTTCACTAACGCGTTAAACTTATCAACTCATCAACCAATCAACTCATCAACTTAATTTGAAATTCTAAAAAACTGCCAACAAGGCATCGGCCAAACGCTCCAACTGCGGCAAATCGTCCGATTTTAGGCGGCTTTTGATGGTTACCATCGGCTCTACCACCTCCAAATCGCGCATCGTGCCGAGCATTTCGTGCATCACACGCCCAGCGCACGGTGCCCACGAACCATTTTCGACAATGCCAACACGGCGTTTTTGGTAGTTTTTCAGTTGCAAATGGTGCAGAAAATCGTGCATGGGCGGGAACAGATGTCCGTCGTACGAAGCGGCAGCCACCACCAGCGTTCCCATACGAAACGCATCTTCGATAGCCTCGGCCATATCGTCGCGGCAAAGGTCGCTCAACGCCACTTTGGGGCAGCCTTTCGCGCGCAACATCTCGGCCAAACGCTGCGCCACCGCCGCCGTGCCGCCGTAAATCGACGCATAGGCGATGAACACGCCTTCGGTTTCGACCGCATAGCGACTCCAAATGTCGTAAAGTCCGATGTAATAAGGCAGATTTTCCGTCAAAATCGGGCCGTGGAGCGGACAAATCGCCGCCACATCGAGCGTTGCCACCTTTTTCAGCAGATTTTGCACCTGCACGCCATACTTGCCGCAAATGTTGAAGTAGTAACGCCGCGCCTCGCACGCCCACTCCTCGTCGTGCGCCAACACGCCAAATTTGCCGAACGCATCGGCCGAAAAGAGCAGTTTTTCACTCTCTTCGTACGACACCATCACCTCGGGCCAATGCACCATGGGAGCGGCAAAAAAACGCAGCGTATGCCGCCCAAGTGCGAGCGTGTCGCCCTCTTTGACCGCCACCGTGCGCCCCTCGAAATCGATATCGCCAAAAAACTGCGGCAACATTTTCAGTGCCGCCACCGACGCCACAATTTTCACATCGGGATAGAGTGCCAGCAGGTCGCCAATCACGCCCGAGTGGTCGGGTTCGAGGTGGTGCACCACCAGATAGTCGGGGCGACGGTCGCCAAGTGCCGCCTGCAGGTTGGCGAGCCACACATCTTTCATGCGCTGATCGACCGTATCCATCACCGCAATCTTCTCATCTTCAACGAGATACGAATTGTACGAGATGCCGTTCGGCGTGCGATATTGGCTCTCGAACAGGTCGAGCGTTGCATCGTCCACGCCAATGTATTTCACTGTGGGAGTTATTTTTGTGTTCATTTCGCAGATTTTTTAAGGGGATTTCTATAAAGTCCTTTAAGAATAATTGACCGCAAAAATAGTTATTTTTGGTCACTGCGAAAAATAATTTTGCATTTTGCACTTTTTTGGCACGCCGTTTGCTATTTTTTGGGTGTAAAACTATCCAAAATCTTAAAACAATCGCGTTATGAAAAAGTACATTTGCACTGTCTGCGGTTATGTGTATGACCCAGCCGTAGGCGATCCAGATGCCGGCATTCCAGCCGGAACGGACTTCGAGAGTCTGCCCGACGATTGGGTTTGCCCATTGTGTGGCGTGACGAAAGAGGATTTTGAGCCGTCGGCAGACTAACCCCGCCGACCCACAAAAAAGGTTAAACAAAAGGAGGCAGATCTCGATGCGAGTCGGGGTCTGTTTTTTTTGGGGGGATTTGCGGATTTGGGGATTTGAAGATTTGAAGATTTGAAAATTTGAAAATTGATTTTGCCGCACAGACCTTTATTGATGCGTTAAACCGATCAACTGATCAACCAATCAACTAATCAACTGATCAACCGATCAACTCATCAACCAATCAACTAATCAACCTCATTCTCTCGCTACTCACCAAAATTCGTGTTTTTGGGAAATTATTTTGGAGGGTATGTTTTTTTGACTATCTTTGTGGAGTAATTCAACAAAAAAAACGACGATGCCTATGGAGTGATTTAGCGTGCGCACACCTTGAGAAGAAAAAGCATTTGTTTATTCTTTCGTTCCCAAAAGTCTAGCAACTCGAAAAGGAATAACGGAAAGAAACTGTCAATGCCACGCTGCGGCGTGGGCTTTTGATATATTTCGTCGTTATTGGGTTTTTGCTAGACACCTTGGGAATACGAGATACTAAAAAAGTACCGCGCTTTTTTGTGTGCGTATTGGAACGAAAAGGTGCAAAACAAAACAACAAACCTAAAAAAAAAGCAAAAACATGAAAACAAAAAGACTTTTATTTGCGATTTTGGCCGTGAGCGCACTCGTTTTGAGCGGCTGCAAAGACGACCTTACTGGTCCCACACAAAAGAAACTTACCAAAAGCACATGGACTTTTGAAGATGGGGACTACGAAGACAAAGTAGTGTACACACTCTATTTCAAAACTGCATCAACATTTCAGGTGCAACTTGCCTATTATGAGTATAACAAATTGATAGAGACTTATGATATTGTGTATGGTAACTACGATTACGACGAGGAAGATGGCGTTTTGTATGCAACACTATATCTCGATGGAGAAGGGGTTAAATTCAAAGGCATATTTATGAGCAAAACCGTCTTGGTGGTGTATGATTACGACGATGAAAGTAGAACATACGAATATAGCGGTTTAACTTTCACGCGCCAATAAGCGAACCGCCGCATAAAGCAAAACGATCGACATTTTGTCGGTCGTTTTTTCGTTTTTGAGGTATGTTTTTTTGATTGGAAGATTTGTGGATTTGGTTATTTGTGGATTTGGAATTATTATTCATTGTTTATTCTTAATTTTCTTGGCAGTGGCCTCTTTTCCCGTTTTCCCCAAAGGGGAAAAGCCTTTGGTCTTAATCTTCGTCTTGGGCTTTTTTCTATAAACTATAACCTCTCACCTATAACCTTTCGGGCGTGGCATGCCGCGTCCCTACTTTCAAACTTTCTCACTTTCAAACTTTACACACTTTCCACTTTACACACTTTCACACTATTCTCACTTTCGCACTATTTTCGTATCTTTGCAGATTGGTTACGCAAGAGAGAATGTTTTACGATACGCATACTTTGTCGAACGGTATTCGCTTGCTGCATGTGCCTGCTGCATCGTCGGTGGTCTATTGCGGCTTTGTGGTGAATGCTGGCACGCGCGACGAACGCCCCGACGAACAAGGCATGGCGCATTTTGTGGAACACATGCTTTTCAAAGGCACGGAACACCGCAGAAGTTGGCAGGTAATCAGCCGTTTGGAGTCGTTTGGCGGACAAATCGATGCCTACACCACCAAAGAGGAGACCTACATCTACGCCACGGTGCCGCAAGCGCAGGCCGAACGCGCGGTGGAACTGCTGGCCGACATTGTGTTGCACTCCACTTTTCCCGCCACCGAATTGGAACACGAACGCGGCGTGGTGGTCGAGGAGATTCAACTCTACAACGATTCGCCTGCCGAACTGGTTTACGACGATTTCGAGGATTTGCTCTTTGGCGGGTCGTCGCTGGGGCATAACATTTTGGGCAACGAGGCGTCGCTGCAAACCATCGATGCTGCCAAAATGCGCGCCTTTGTGCAGCGTTGTTACACCACCGATAACCTTGTGTTTTACCTGTTTGGACATGTCGATTTTGCAAAAATGGTGCGCTGGGCCGAACGCTATTTTGCCGTGCCAGCCACGCACCGTGCGTTTGTGCGCCAACAGCCGACTGCCTATGCGCCGCAAATAGTTCGCCAACGCCGCGACACTTTTCAGACGCATTGTGTGCTGGGCAATCGCGCCTACCACCTGACGCACGACGACCGTTTTGCGCTGCTGCTGCTCAACAACATTTTGGGCGGTCCCAATATGAGCAGCCGCCTGAATATGGCGGTGCGCGAGCGCAATGGACTGGCCTACACCGTCGAATCGAACTTGACTTCGTATGTCGATACGGGCGTTTGGAACATCTATTTCGGGTGCGACCAAGGCAGCGAAAAACGCTGTATGCGACTGATTGACAACGAGTTGCGACGACTGCAAGAAACGCCACTCACCGAGCGGCAGTTGCACAAAGCCAAATGCCAACTCGACGGTCAGATGCTGATTTCCGACGAAAATCGTGAAAATCTGATTTTATCGATGGCCAAATCGTTTTTGCAGGTGGGCTACTGCCTGTCGAATGCCGAAATGCACGAACAGATTGCCGCCGTTTCGGCCGAAAAACTGCAACAAGTAGCCGCCGATATTTTTGCGTTCGACAAGCGTACAACATTGATTTTCTGCTGATTATGCAACTGAAACAGGCCACAAAATTTGACGACTACAACGCGCTGATCGACGACTATATGGTGCGCCACAGCGATGCCGAGCCCGATTTTTTGGCGGCGGTGGCACGCGAAACGCACTTGCAGACCATCAATCCGCGCATGATGTCGGGGCATTTTCAGGGGCGCATTTTGAAAATGTTGGTGCGTATGGCGCAACCAATGCGCCTGCTCGAAATCGGCACTTTCACGGGCTATTCGGCGCTCTGCATGGTCGAAGGTTTGCCCGTTGGCGGCCACATCGACACCATAGAAATCGACGATGAATTGGAGGCGTTTATTCGCCAGAATTTTGCACAATCGCCTTATAATGAATCGATTACGCTACATATTGGCGATGCGCGGCAGGTCGTTCCGCAGATAGAAGGCACATTCGATTTTGTATTTATCGATGCCGACAAGCGCGAGTACCGCGACTACTACGAACTCGTTTTGCCACGCGTGCGGTGCGGCGGTTTCATCTTGGCCGACAACACGCTGTGGGACGGCAAAGTGCTCATCGAAAATCCGCCATTGGGCGACCACCAGACCATCGCCGTCAAGCAGTTCAACGACTTTATCGCCGCCGACCCACGCATCGAAAAGGTGATTCTGCCCCTACGCGACGGCCTCACGCTAATTCGGAAAAAAGAAAGTTAATTAACCAATTACCTAATTTTCAATTATTTAATTTATTTGAAAATTTGAAGATTTGAAAATTGCGGCAGTGTTGATACAGAAAACTTGAAACCTAAAACAGCGCGCAGCGCGAGAAACTTAGAAACTTAGGAACCGGAAATTAGAAATCTGCTGACCAACACTAATGCGTTAAACTTATCAACTAATCAACCAATCAACTCATCAACCCAATTTCAAAATGAACTACGAACTTGAAATGAAGGTGCGCGATTATGAGTGCGATTTGCAGGGCATTGTGAATAACGCTAATTATCAGCACTATTATGAGCATACGCGCCACGAATTTTTGACGGCGCACGGCATCAGTTTTGCGCGCTTGCACGACGAAGGGCTCGATTTTGTGGTGGCGCGTCTCGAAATGTCGTTCAAAGCGCCGCTGCGCTCGGGCGACCGATTTTTGTCGGTGATGGAACTCGAACGCGACCGCATAAGATATGTCTTCCACCAAAAAATCTACCGCCTGCCCGAACGCACCTTGTGCAATGTGGCGCGCATCGATTGCGTCGCCCTCGACCATGGACAACTCACACGCAATTCGCGCATCGACAAGATTTTTTTTGATTGACAAATTTACGGATTTACAAATTTCAAATTGCGGTATCAACAAATCCTATAACCTATAACCTCTTACCTATGAACTTTTCGGACGTGGCATGCCGCGTCCCTACTTTCAACTTTATACACTTTTCACTTTATACACTTTATACACTTAGAAAAAAAAATGAAATACATCGGACCACATGTGAGCGCGTCGGGCGGAGTGGAGAATGCGCCGTTGAATGCGCATGCCATTGGCGCAACGGCCTTTGCGCTCTTCACCAAAAATCAACGGCAGTGGTTTTCTGCGCCGCTCACCGACGAATCGGTGGCGCTGTTCAAAGCGCGCTGCGCCGAATATGGCTACACCGCCCAGCAGATTTTGCCGCACGACAGTTACCTCATCAATCTCGGCTCGCCCGATGCCGAAGGCTTGGAAAAATCGCGCAAATCGTTTATCAACGAGATGACACACTGCGCACAACTCGGGCTCGACCGCCTGAATTTCCACCCGGGCAGCCACCTCAACAGGGTTTCGGAGCGCGACTGCTTAGCACGCATCGCCGAATCGATAAATTTGGCACTGCAAAAGACGCAAGGCGTTACCGCAGTACTCGAAAATACGGCTGGTCAAGGCTCGAATGTCGGCTTTCGGTTCGAACATCTGCGCACCATCATCGACCAAGTGGACGACCAGAGCCGCGTGGGCGTTTGCATCGACACAGCGCACACATTTGCAGCGGGTTACGACATTGCCACGCCCGAAGGTTTCAAATTTGTTTTCGACGAATTTGAGTCTATTATCGGGTTCGATTATCTGCGTGGAATGCACCTCAACGACTCGAAAAAAGCGTTGGCATCGCGCGTCGATAGGCACGAATCGTTAGGGCTAGGGCTGATTGGCAACAAACTGTTCGAGATGATTGCCGCCGACCCGCGCTTCGACAATATGCCGCTGATTCTCGAAACGCCCGACGAGGCGCGCTGGCCCGAAGAAATTGCGTGGTTCAAAAGCAAAATGGCGGCGCAATGAAAAAAAAGTTTCTCACACATTGGTTTTTTGCCAAACGCAATGTAACATTTGCCACGCAGATGCTCGCCAAGCCTAACAATGCGTGGACGGCACTCGCCGAAATCGACGAACGCACGGCGACGCGGTTTGTCTATTTTTTTGCGACCTGTTGCGCTGTTGCCAAATTTTTCGGCTTTTGGATTTTCGACGACGGCACATTTCCCGTGGCGTTGTTGGCGGCGGCGTTTCGTGCGCTGGCTCTGCTCACCGCTTGGTGGCTTTCGTTGCGCTATCTGCCCACGCTGACCGTTCGGTTGTTCAAAGTCGAGATTCCACCGCGCGAAACCGCTCTACTTGCGGCTTTTGGGCTGCTGCCCGTCTTTGTTGTCTATCTGATTTTGGCGTTCACATCGGCATCGTTTCTCTATTTTTTGGCGTTGTACAACTACATTATTTTGTATGGCGGCGTGGGCGTGCTGCTCGATACCGATGAGCGTACACGCGGGCGTTTGGCGCAAATGGTGGCCGTTTGGCTCTGGGCGTTGCCGCTGGCCATCGAGTGGCTTTTGCGCCTACTTGTACCAAATGCACCGTTGTAAAAACTGTTTTTCAGAAAAAATAGTTATCTTTGCACCCGAATATACCGCCGACTGTGGCACGAAAATCGTTTGTCATATTATTCGCATTATTGGCACTTTGCAGTTGCTCGAAAAACGACTTCAAGGTGTGGAAAAACTTGAACACCGATAAAATCGAGCGCATCAAAGCCGATAGCGCGGACTATTACAAAGTATCACCATCGGGTGTGCTGTATCAGGTTATCGATTCGGTTTATCACACGGGTTATGTGCCAAAACCAGCCTCGTCGGTGCGTGTAAAATACACAGGTTGGCTCATCGACGGCACCAAATTCGAATCGTCGAACGATACTACAGTGTGGTTTTATGTCGGTGGACTGGTGCAAGGCTGGCAGGAAGCACTCTGCATGATGAAAGACGGCGAGCGTTGGCGCATCTACATTCCATACGATTTGGGCTACGGCAGCGCGGGTTCGACTGGTGCTGACGGCAATTTCTTGATTCCGCCCTATTCCACGCTGATTTTCGATTTGGAACTGGTCGAGGTGATAAACAATTGAAATCCTTTGCAATGAAACGAACGGCATTGATAGTGGTTTTGGCTTTGTGTGCGATGGCAGCCGCAGCGCAACGCTTGGGCGGCGTGGCAGGCTACCAACTGTCATGGGGTTTCAATTCCACCACCAGCGATGTGGTCAATTTCGGCGCAACGCCGGGTTCTGGCTTTTTAGTGGGCGTGCTGTTCGACTGGGACATCACCAACCGTTGGGGCATCGAGGCGGCGGCCACCTACAACCTGCGCACTACAAAATATCGCCTGCAACTGGCTGAAAAACAAGGACTTGACACGGCGAACATTTTCAAACGCCAACTCTATTTTCTCAATATTCCTGTGCATGCCTATGTCAATTTTCCGTTCAAAAAATGGACGCTGGCGCTCTATTTCGGCCCGTCGTTCAATGTGGGGCTGCACGGAAAAGACATTGCGTGGCAGGACACCGAGTGGCAGAAACCTGTGATGCTCGAAGATGATAAAATTTTCGGCAGCAAAAATGAAGGGCGGCTCTATCGCTTCGAAATCGGTGCAGAAATCGGTCTGCGCTTCAAATACCGCAACTATTCGTGGTCGATGGGCTATCATCACGGCTTCAACAACCTTGCCAAAGACGACGACTTCGACTGGACGCTCACCCTCCCCGCCAACACGAAAAAACGCGTTACCATGGGCGAATTCAATGTGTCGTTTGCCTACCTCTTCGACTTGAAACGGTAACAGTTTTGCCGACAAAAAAAACAAGCGGACTCTCGATTACTCGGAAGTCCGCTTTTGCTTGTTGGGTGGAGTTGTCAAAGGGGATTTCTATAAAACCCCATATAGCCGCCACAATGTGGCGGCTATATGGGTAGGTTGATTGGGTTAGCGGCCTATCAGATTCCGAGACTTTTGCGAATGGCAGGAACGCGCGCTTCGGCAGCGGCGGTTGCAGCATCGTAGTCTTTCGGCGATTTCATCTCGGCAGGAATCTCGAAATAGAATTTGATTTTCGGTTCGGTGCCCGATGGACGCACAGAGACTTTCAGACCGTCTTCGGTGAAGTATTGCAGCACATTGCTCGTGGCGTTGAGCGACATCACAATATCGCTTTCGACCCACTGACCGTTTTTCAGTTCGCGCTGTTTCAGCGTTTGGAAGTCCTTGGTTTTCACCACTTTGCTGCCCGCAATTTCGGTTATCGGGTGTTCGCGGTAGTTGATCATCATCTGCTTAATCTCTTCGGCACCCGACTTGCCCGGCCGCACCACATTGATGGTCGTTTCGCGCTGGAAGCCGTATTCCATGTAGATGTTGAGCAGATATTCGTAGAGCGACATGCCGTGGTCTTTGGCCCACGCCGCAATTTCGCAAATGAGGCAGATACTCGATGGCGAGCATTTGTCGCGCACAGCATCGTAAGGCAGGAAGCCGAACGACTCTTCGCCGCCGCCGATGTATTTGCGTGTGCCTTCCCACTCGCGAATGCGGTTGGCAATCCATTTGAAACCAGTGTATTCGTCGGTGAGCGTTACGCCTTCGCGGTCAGCAATTTTGCGAATCAACTCGCTGGTTACTATCGTCTTAACAACATAATGTTCGGGGCGCAGTTTGCCGAGTTTTTTCATGTTGTTGATGATGTAGTGGTGGTACATGATGTTGGTTTGGTTGCCATTGATGATGACCCACTCGTTTTTGTCGTTGCGGCAAACGATGGCGATACGGTCAGCATCGGGATCGCTGGCTACCACAAGGTCGGCATTGAGTTTTGTACCAAGATTCATGCCCATGGTCATGGCTTCGGCGTTTTCGGGATTTGGCGACTGCACCGTCGAGAAATTGCCGTCGATAACCATCTGCTCTGGCACTACATGAATGTTTTGGAAACCCCAACTGCGTAGGCACATCGGCACAATTTGGCGGCCAGCACCATGCAGCGGCGTGTAAACGATGTTCAAATCTTGTTGACGATTGATGGCTTCTTGGTCAATCATCACGGTTTTCACGGCCATCATGTAGTCGTAGTCCATTTCGCCGCCGATAATTTGAATCAGGTCTTTGTTGGCTTCCCATTTCACATCGTCCATCTTCACTTTGTTCACTTCGGCAATGATGCCGGCGTCGTGTGGCATAAGCACTTGCGAGCCGTCTTCCCAATAGGCTTTGTAGCCGTTGTACTCTTTCGGGTTGTGCGATGCGGTTACATTCACGCCGCCTTGGCAGCCAAGATGGCGAATGGCGAAACTCACTTCGGGCGTTGGGCGCAGGCTCTCGAACAGATAAACCTTGATGCCGTTGGCCGAGAATACAGCCGCCACCGTTTCGGCAAACATACGGCCGTTGTTGCGGCAGTCGTGCCCCACCACTACGCTCACCTGTTTCACAGGATTTTTGTAGCCGTTTTCGCGTTGCACTTTCAGCAGATAGTTGGCGTAGCCCTGCGTTGCTTGTGCCACAATGTACTTGTTCATACGGTTGGTGCCAGGTCCCATAATGCCACGCAGACCGCCTGTACCAAATTCAAGCGTGCGGTAGAACGACTCGATGAGTTCCGTCTTGTCGTCGGCCTCCATCATGGCACGCACTTGCGCTTTGGTCTCGTCGTCGTAGTTGCCGTCGAGCCATGTTTGCGCAGTTGCCATCACTTGTTTCAATTCTTCGTTTTCCATAATAGTTGTTTTTAAGGGTGATTATTCAGATTGGGTTGATGAGTTGATGAGTTGATTGGTTGATAAGTTTAACGGTTTTGTCAGAGCCTATGAGGTTTTTATTTCTAATTTCTAATTTCTAATTGTGGATTTGGTTATTTGTTGAAGCGTTTAATCGTTGAATTGTTGAATCGTTCGGACGCGGCACGCCACGTCCCTACTTTCACACTTTCATACTTTCACACTTTCTCACTAAAAAACTCCTCACTCCTCATTCCTAACTCCTCACTTTTCTTGCTACTTGCTACTCATATCTTGCTACTAAAAAATGTAAGTTTTCAGCAGTTTGGTTTCGCCTTGGGGGACGAGGGTCAGTTCGTCCATTTCGGCGGGAATCAGCACGGTTTCGCCTACGGTCAGTTCCAGTTCGCCACCATCATAGCAACAACGCACACTGCCTTCGAGTGCGGTGAGCAGCACAAACGAGTCGAGCGCGACCAAAGGCATCGTCTGTTCGTGCGACAGCGCCAACATATCGACGGTGAAATAGTCGCACGACACCAAGCGCAGCGGATTGCCATCGCGTGTTGGGTGCGGTTCTATCTTGTCGTTTCTCCACTGTTCGAAATCGATGGCATCGGCCGCCAAATCGGTGTGGAGTTCGCGCTTTTTGCCGTCGGCATCCACGCGGTTGTAGTCGTAGATGCGGTAGGTTACATCTGAAGTCTGCTGCACCTCCAAAATAACGCAGCCTGCGCCGATAGAATGCACGCAACCAGCAGGAATAAAGATGACATCGCCTTTTTTGACGGGCGTTTTGCGCAACACACTTTCCAGCCTATTTTCGGCCACAAGGCGCAGATATTCCGCCTTATCGACAGGGTGCGTGAAACCAGCCACCACAAACGCGTCGGGCTCGGCATCGAGAATGTACCACATTTCGGTTTTACCCCAGCAGTGATGCCGTTCGGCGGCCAGCGCATCGTTGGGGTGCACCTGAATCGAGAGGTGCTGCGCCGAGTCGATAAGTTTGACCAGCAGCGGAAAATCGTTACCGTAGCGTTCGTAAACGCGGTCGCCCACCAAGTCGCCGAGATAGACCTCGACCAGTTCGCTGAGCGTATTTCCTTGCAAAAAACCATTTTCGACGACCGATTCATTGCCTTCGACGGCCGATATGTCCCATGTTTCGCCCACGCGACCATCGATTGCGCCCTCGTGGCGGCAGTAGTTTTTCAGTTTGTCGCCGCCCCACAATTTTGTTTTGTGAATCGGCTTGAATTTCAGCGGATAAAGCATTGCGTTTTACAAAAATCGCTCAATAATTAGGCTGCGAAGCAAGGCAGCACCACATTTCCAATCGACAAAGATAGGCATTTCTGCGCACAAAAACAACCCCCTGCGCGACTTTTTGCACCTCTCTTCGGTCGGTTTTCGATAATCTATTTTGTCCAACTCTCGACCAATTCTTTGGCAGGATTGGCAAGTCCGAGTTTGTTCTTTTTGTTGTAACCGCACAAATCTTGGTGCAACTTATTGGGATTCAATCCTTTGAGTTTTTCCACGGTGTCGTAGCCAAGTTTTTGCAACGGTTCTACCCATTCGGCAGGCACGCCAATTTCGGCATAGCGTTCGGGGCTGTCTTTTTTCTGCACCTTTTCGGGTTTCATCGTCGGAAAGAGCAGCACTTCTTGAATGGTCGGCTGCCCAGTCATGAACATTGTCAGGCGGTCGATGCCGATGCCGATGCCCGATGTGGGCGGCATTCCGTATTCGAGGGCGCGCATAAAATCGTGGTCGATTACCATCGCTTCGTCGTCGCCTTTGTCGGCCAGTTTCATCTGCTCCACAAAGCGGTTGTACTGGTCTATCGGGTCGTTCAATTCGCTGTAGGCGTTGGCCAACTCTTTGCCGTTCACCATCAGTTCGAAACGCTCGGTGAGCCCAGGTTTTGAGCGATGCATCTTGGTCAGCGGCGACATTTCGACGGGATAATCGGTGATGAAAGTGGGCTGTATGAATGTGCCTTCGCAAAATTCGCCGAAAATTTCGTCAATCAGTTTGCCTTTGCCCATCGTGTCGTCGATTTCCATGTTCAGTTCCCGACAGATGGCGCGAATTTCGTCTTCCGACTTGCCTTCGAGGTTGTAGCCTGTCTTTTCGGCGATGGCTTCGAGAATTGGCAGACGGCGATAAGGGGCTTTGAAATCGACTTCGTGGTCGCCGATTTGCACTTTGGTTGTGCCATTGACCGCCAGCGCAATCTGTTCGAGCAGCCGTTCGGCAAACGACATCATCCAGTTGTAATCTTTGTACTGCACATAGAGTTCCATGCAGGTAAATTCGGGATTGTGGCTGCGATCCATGCCCTCGTTGCGGAAATTTTTGCCAATTTCGTAAACACCCTCGAAACCGCCAACAATCAGGCGTTTCAGATAGAGTTCGGTGGCGATGCGCAGGTACATATCCACATCGAGCGTGTTGTGGTGCGTGATGAACGGGCGCGCCGACGCTCCGCCTGCAATCTGCTGAAGGATAGGCGTTTCCACTTCGGTAAAGCCCGCCTCGTCGAATATGCGGCGCATGGTGCTGATGATTTTTGCGCGTTTCACAAAGGTCTCTTTCACGCCTTCGTTCACGATTAAATCGACATAACGCTGCCGCGCACGCAGTTCGGGGTCGTCGAACTTGTCGTAGGCCACACCATCTTTGTATTTCACAATCGGCAGTGGGCGCAAACTCTTGGCCAGCACGGTCAGTTCCTGTGCGTGTACGCTGATTTCGCCCGTCTGTGTGCGAAAAACAAAGCCGCGAATACCAACAAAATCGCCGATGTCGAGCAGTTTTTTGAACACGGTGTTGTACATTTCGGGCTGCGCCTCAGTGTTGATTTCGTCGCGCGACACATACACTTGAATGCGGCCTTTTGCGTCTTGCAGTTCGATAAACGACGCTTTGCCCATAATGCGGCGACTCATAATGCGGCCAGCAATGCAGACTTGGCGCGCTGGAGCGTCGTCGGCAAACTGCGCCTTGATGTCGTCGGAGTGCGCATCGACTGGATATTCTGCCGCTGGATAAGGCTCAATGCCCATGCTGCGCAAAGCCTCAAGACTCTGCCGACGGCCTATTTCTTGTTCGTTCAGTTCCATACAATTATTTCAAATTTCAGATTTCAGTGTTTCAAATTGGGGTTGATAAGTTGATTGGTTGATGAGTTGATAAGTTTAACGCATTAGTGTTGGTCTGTGGGGTTTATTTCTAATTTCTAATTTCTAATTTCTAGTTTCTAGTTTCTCAAAATTGCTGCCGCAATTTTTGTTTTTAAGTTTCTTTGTTTCTAATTGTTGAATTTGAAATTTGAAATTGCGGCTCTGCCGCATCATTCCTCACTCCTCACTCCTCACTCCTCATTCCTAACTCCTAATTCTCTTGCTACTTGCTACTCTTCTAATTCCAAAATCACTTTTTCGAGTTTGGCGAGGGTTTCGTCGAGGGTGAGCAGGCTTTCGCCGCCGGCAGCGTTCAGGTGGCCGCCACCGTTGAAATGCTCCGCTGCAATGGTATTGACTGGCACATTGCCCTGCGAGCGGAACGAGAGTTTCACCTTGCGGTCGTCTTGCCGCACAAACACCGAGCGCGTAACGCCCTCGATCGAGAGCGGAATGTTCACAAAACCTTCGGTGTCGCCTACCTTGAAATCGAATTGCTGCAACTCCTCTTTGGTCAGACTGATAACGGCGGTGTGCTTTTCGTGATAAACCGTCATTTTGTTCACCAAACAGTAGCCCAACAGCCGCATACGACTTTCGGAATAGTTGGTGTAAACCTTGCGATAGATGGCATCTTTGTCGATTCCGAGTTCGAGCAGTTCGGAGATGATAATGTAGATTTCGGGCTGTTGCGACACATACGAAAAATTGCCCGTGTCGGTCATCATGCCCACATAGATGGCTTCGGCGCACGCTTTTGTGATTTTGCTGTGCTGCCCCATCTGCTCTATCAGGCAATAGACCAATTCGCTGGCCGACGAAATGTCTGGATACGAGATAGTTACATCGGCAAAGTATTCTGGATCGATGTGGTGATCGATGAGCAGAAGTTTGGCTTTGGTCTGTTCCAAATATGGCTTCACACCGTTCACCCGTTTGCGGTTATTGAAGTCGAGGCAGACGACCAAATCGGCTTCGACAATGGCTTTTTGCACCGCTTTTCGGTCGGCTTCGTACACCAAAATATCGGCGGCACCGTCGAGCCAGTTGAAAAACGCTGGAAAATAGTTCGGCAGAATAACCTGCGCCTCCTTGCCCAACGCACGCAAAAAGTGGCACATCGCCAGCGACGAGCCTACGGCATCGCCGTCGGGCGACAAGTGCGACACGATGGCTACGCGCTGCGCCTCGTCGATGAGCGTGCGGGCTTGCGCCACCAGTTCGTCGGAAATGATTTTTGCTGTCATACTTCTCTACGGGTTCGCACCCATTTAACTCGCAAAGATAGCACAAAAATCGCACCCGACCAAATCGCCTTCCGCTGGCGCATACAAAAAAAGGAAAAATTCCCCAAGCCACGATTTTTTCGTACATTTGCAGATTGAAACGAAAAAAAAAAAAAAAACTGACCAACTATGCAACAGCGACACAAAGACCATAACCAGTATTTCAACGAACAGGCGGAGTGTATGCGCCGTTATGTCATTCCGTATATCGAACAGCAGCGCGCCGTAACGGCCAATATGCGTGTGTTGGAAATTGGTTGTGGCGAGGCGGGCAACCTAAAACCGTTTTTGGATTTGGGGTGCGACTGCATAGGCATCGACATCGACCAACCGCGAATAGAAGTGGCAAAAATGCACTTTGCCGACCACCCGCACGCCGACCGTATGCGACTGATTTGCAGCGACATATACGATGTAAATCCCCAATTTATAGGGGGGGGGGGTAAATATCATCATTCTACGCGATGTAATCGAACATATACCCCATCAAGAGCGATTTATGCATCAACTCAAACAGTTTATGAACGACGACACAATCCTGTTTTTTGGCTTTCCCGTTTGGTGCAATCCGTTTGGCGGACATCAACAAATTTGCAGGAGCAAAGTGCTTTCGCATTTGCCGTGGATTCACCTGTTGCCACGCACACTCTACAAAGGGTTGCTCCGTTTGGGCGGCGAGTCGAAAGGAATGATCAATGGGCTGTTAGATGTTAAGGCAACAGGCATAAGCATTCGCCGTTTCGAGCGTATTTTGCGCACCGAACAGTTTCGCGTTTTGCAGCACACACACTATTTTATCAATCCCAACTACGAAATCAAATTCGGGCTGCACCCTCGTGTGATACCGCATTTTCTGCAAATTCCCTATCTGTCGGACTTTTACACCACAGCCATGTACTATCTCATCAGTTTGTGATTTTGCGCACCACACAACGCCATTTGAGCCGACTAAAGGGGATGGGCGCATTCATTTTCGGGGCGTGGCAAAATATGCCAAACAACAACTTTGGCGGTGTAATTCGGCACAAAAAATGAGGCGCACAGCCAAACGGTCGTGCGCCTTTGTCGAGTATCTGCGAGAAGCGTTACTTGGTCATTTTCAGCATATTCACTTCCATTTCCGAAAGGTAGCGCCACTTGCCGCGCGGCAGGTTCTTTTTGGTCAAACCAGCCAGATAAACGCGGTCGAGCCGCAGCACTTTGTAGCCCAGCTCGGCAAACATACGCCGCACAATGCGGTTGCGCCCCGAGTGAATCTCGACACCCACTTTGCAATGGTTTTCGTCGTTGCTGTATTCGATGGCATCGGCGTGTATTTCGCCATCTTCCAGTTCGATGCCGTCGCGCAACCGCTGCATATCCTCTTCGGTCATTTCGTGGTCGAGTACGGCTTCGTAAATTTTCTTCTGATTGTACTTCGGATGCGTCATTTTGGTGGTCAAATCGCCATCGTTGGTGAGCAGCAGAAGCCCAGTTGTGTTGCGGTCGAGCCGCCCCACAGGATAGATGCGCTCTTTGCAGGCTCCGCCCAGCAAATCGAGCACTGTGGTGCGTGCTTGCGGGTCGTCCACAGTGGTTACGCAGTCTTTCGGCTTGTTCAGCAAAATGTAAACGCGCCGTTCGCAGCGCACCAGTTGGTCGTGAAACAGCACTTTGTCGGTGGCTGGCACGATTTTCACGCCGAGTTCGGTAACCACTTGGTCGTTGACCGACACCACGCCCGCCTGAATGTACTCGTCGGCTTCGCGGCGCGAGCAGATGCCCGAATTGGCCAAAAAGCGGTTTAGGCGCATCGGTGCATGATAATCGATGGCATATTTTTT
This sequence comes from Segatella copri, assembly GCA_963593685.1. Taxonomy (GTDB): domain Bacteria; phylum Bacteroidota; class Bacteroidia; order Bacteroidales; family Paludibacteraceae; genus W0P28-013. Next base: position 13,713 of record CAVBBP010000025.1, on the reverse strand, counting down.
GTAAGCTGCCTGTTTCTTTTGGCTATATTTGGCGTTTTCGTCGAAATTTTCGTTGCGGCGATAGGGTTTGAAACTGCGCTCACGATTGTCGCTGCGGTCGAACTGCGGACGGCGATTGCGGTCGTCGCCATAGTTGCCATACTGCCTGCGTGGGCGGTCGTCGGTGCGGTCGCTATTACCCTCGAAGCGGCGTGGGCGGTTGCCATAAGTGGGGCGACTGTCGCGCTGTTCGCCGTGCCAATCGCGGTTGCCAAAGGGGCGGTCGTCGTTTCGTCCCGAAAAGCGATTGTCGCGCCCAAAGTGTGGGCGGTCGCCAAAATTTGTCTGTTCGCGCCTTGCGCCGTCGCGGTTGGTGTCGGTGCGACCGATGCGTGGTCTGCGCCCGTTTTCGTCTTTCATAGTTGTGATAAAAAATAGTGTTCTAACGACTGAAAAATCAGGTCGCAAAGGTACGAAAAAAGCGACAAACAACAAACAAGTGTGCCATTTTTCGACTATCGAAAAAATTCCGTATCTTTGTAGGTTAAAATCGACTGTTTATGAACTCCTTTCACGACCTTGTAAAAAATCGCCGAAGCATACGCAAATATGCCGCCAAGCCTGTGGAGCGCGAAAAGACAGAGGCTGTGCTGCAAACGGCGTTAATGTCGCCAGCCTCGAAGCGCGCCAACGGCTGGGAATTTATTGTGGTGGACGAGCCAGAAAAGTTGGCGCGCATGGCCGAATGTCGCGAGTTTGGCAGCAAATTTGTTGCCAATGCGCCAGCCGCTATTGTGGTGGCCTACGACCCCGAAAAGAGCGATATTTGGTACGAAGATGCCGCCATCGCCGCCATTGTGCTGCAATTTGCCGCCGCCGATTTAGGGCTTGGCAGTTGCTGGGTGCAGGTGCATAACCGCCAGCACAGCGACACAATCACCGCCGAAGAGTACATCAGGAAGATTTTGGATATTCCGCCGAAATTCCGTGTGCTGAATATCGTTACGCTCGGCTACAAGGACGAGGAGCGCAAGCCCTACGACGAAGCCAAATTGAGTTACGACAAAATCCATTGGAACAAGTTTTGAACACACCGAAAAAAATAGCGCTGATTGGTGCTGGGAATTTGGCTACGAGCCTTGCCATGGCGCTCCACGACAGAGGGCATCGCATTGTGCAGGTGTTTAGCCGCACGGCCGAGGCAGCCAATGCGCTGGCGCAAAAGGTGGACGCACTGCCTTGCTCCAATTTGGCAGAAATAACCGCCGATGCCAATCTCTACCTCTATGCCGTAAAGGACGATGCGCTCCAAGCGGTGGTCGATGCGGTGGCGGTACGGAATGGTCTGCACGCCCACACTTCGGGCAGCGTGCCGATGTCGATTTTCGCCGAAAAACGCGAAAATTATGGCGTTTTTTACCCTTTTCAGACCTTTACCAAAGAGAAAACGGTCGATTTTGGCGCAATTCCAATTTTTGTCGATGCTAACAACGCTCAAAGTGTTGATAATCTGAAGAATATCGGTGCAACTATTTCGCAGAAAGTCTATAATCTGAGCGACGAAGACCGTCAGTTTCTGCACCTTGCAGGGGTATTCGCAAATAATTTCAGCAACAGCCTCTATGTGATGGCCGCCGAGATTTTGGCAGCGAAGCAGTTGCCGTTCGACCTGCTGCTGCCGCTCATTTCCGAAAGCGTGGAAAAACTGCGCACCCTCGCCCCTATCGACGCACAAACGGGGCCTGCTGCGCGCGGCGACTGGCAAACCATCGACAAACAGCGGCAACTGCTCGCCGCGCGTCCCGACCTACTGCAAGTGTATAACCTACTGACTGACAGCATATTGAAACAACAAAAAAGATAAAATCCGATGAATTTCAAAGAGAAACTGAAGCAGATAAAAGGGTTCGCCTTCGATGTGGACGGCGTGCTATCGACCAACAGCATTCCGCTATCGACAGCGGGCGAGCCGATGCGCTGCATCAACATCAAAGACGGCTACGCCATGCATTTGGCCGTGCAGCGCGGCATTCCGATGGCCATAATCACGGGCGGCAAAACCGAAGCCGTGCGCGTGCGGTTCGCCGATTTGGGCGTGAAGGACATCTACATGGGTTCGCACCGCAAAATGGTCGATTTCGACGATTTTCTGCAAAAAAATGGGCTGAAAGCCGACGATGTGGTCTTTGTGGGCGACGATATTCCCGACTACGAGGTGATGCAATACGCTGGTTTGAGCGTCTGCCCTGCCGACGCTGCGCCCGAAATCAAAGCCATTGCCGACTATGTGAGCGACAAAAACGGCGGTTGCGGCTGCGGACGCGACATCATCGAACAGGTGCTGAAAGCGCAAGGCTTGTGGATGAACGACGAAATCGCATTCGGCTGGTGATCAATAAACAGTGAGAAGTGAGGAGTGAGGAGTGAGGAATTTTTTAGTGTGAAAGTATGAAAGTGCGAAAGTAGGGACGCACCGCGTGCGTCCGAACGCTTCAACGATTCAACGCTTCAACAATAACCAAACAACAACGAAACATAGAAACAGCGCACAGCGCGAGAATTTTTGCGATAAGCGAGCGCAGAGTCAAACTCGTTTGAACTATGCCGAGCGTAGCAAAAATCTTGCGTAGCAGAAACTTAGAAATCAGAAACTAGAAACTAGAAATTAGAAATTTTCACTAGTGCGTTAAACTCATCAACGACCAATCAACCAATCAACCAATCAACTAATCAACTAATCAACCCTAATTTGAAATCTGAAATTTGAAATCTGAAATTAAAGTATGTCCCACATTTTAGCCCTTGTGCGTTGGAAGAATCTGATTTTCATCGCATTGATACAACTGTTGATAACTTTTTGCCTCGCTGCGCCCACGCTGACGATGTATAGTGTGCCGCTGCTTACACCGTGGTGGATTTCGCTGCTCATCGTGGTTGGAACGGTGTGCGTGGCGGCTGGCGGCTATGTCATCAACGACTATTTCGACCTGAAAATCGACCGCATCAATCGTCCCGATAAAGTGCTGATTGGTAGCGTGATAGAGAAAAAATCGGCCATGCGTCTCTACCAAATTCTGACTGCCGCAGGCGTGATTGTTGGCGTGGCGGCCGCCATTGCGCTGCGTAGTTTGACGGTGGGATTCATCTTTGTGGTCGTCCCCGGCATGCTCTGGTTCTACTCCGCCTCGTACAAGCGGCAATTTCTCGTTGGCAACCTGATTGTGGCGATGTCGGCTGCTCTCACGCCGCTGCTGCCCATCATTGTCGAGTGCGGTCTGCTCACCGAAGCGTATGGCGACCTTATTCGCGAAACGCCCATTGTTGCCACGCTGACTGGCTGGGGCGGCGGTTTTGCGCTCTTCGCCTTTCTATGGACGCTTGTGCGCGAAATCATCAAAGATTTGGAGGACGAATACGGCGACCGCGAACTGGAGTGCCGCACCGTGCCAATCATCTGCGGCGCGCGGTGGACAAAAGTCATTGTAACTGCGCTCGTGCTGCTCACCAACGCACTACTCGCCTACTTCGTTATCAACAAAATTGCCCTGCCCGGCGACCAATCGGTTACGCTGCGCTATTTTCTAGTTGGCATTGTTGCGCCGAGCCTCTGCCTCATCGTCATTTTGTGGCGTCGCAGTTGCACCGCCTACCACAACGCCTCCACCCTATGCAAATTCATCATGGCCGTCGGCATACTCTACTGTTTGGTCTATAACTTCTTGATAGCCAAAGCGTTTCATCTGGCGTTGTTTGGCATTTTTTATGTAGCGTGATGCAAAAAAAGTGAGAAGTTAGCAGTTAGTAGTGAGAAGTGTTTTTTTGAATGAGGAGTTAGGAATTAGGAGTGAGGAGTGATGCGGCGAAGCCGCAATTTCAAATTTCAAATTAACAGGTTTATCAAATAACCAAATCAACAAGAAACATAGAAACAGCGCAAAGCGCGAGAAACTTAGAAACAATTTTAACTAGCAACTAGCAACCAGAAACCATAAATTAGAAATAAACCTTACAGATTCCGACCAATGCGTTAAACTTATCAACTTTTCAACTTTTCAACTTTTCAACTTTTCAACGACCAATCAACCAATCAACCAATCAACTCATCAACCAAATTATGAAAATCATTCTCGGTTCGCAGTCGCCGCGGCGGCAAGAACTTTTGCGCGGGCTCGACATCGATTTTGAGGTGCGTACCATCGACGGTCTCGAAGAACACTACCCCGAAACGCTGCAAGGCGCGGAGATTCCGCTCTTTCTTGCACGCCAAAAAGCCGACGCTTTTCTGCCCACACTGACCGCCGACGACCTGCTGATAACGGCCGACACCATCGTTTGGCTCGATAGGCGCGTGTATGGCAAACCTACCGATGCCGACGACGCACGCCGTATGTTGCGCACGCTCGCTGGGCGCACACACGAAGTAATTACAGGCGTTTGCCTCACCTCGAAAGAGCGGCAAGAGGCGTTTTCGGCCACCACGCAAGTTACATTTGCCAATTTTAGCGATGCCGAAATCGACTACTATGTGGCAAAATACCGCCCTTTCGACAAGGCGGGCAGTTATGGTGTGCAGGAGTGGATTGGCTACATCGGCGTGGAGAGCATTGCTGGGTCGTTCTACAATGTGATGGGATTGCCAGTACAGCGTCTGTACAATGTATTGCAAAATTGGTACAAAACGACTGCAAAATGACTGCAAAATGACCTACACCGAAGCCATAAAATATCTCTACGACCATGCGCCGATGTTTCAGCAAGTTGGTCGCAAAGCCTACAAATCGGGGCTGGAAAATACGCTTGCGCTCGACGCACATTTTGGGCATCCGCACCGCCGCTACAAGACCATTCATGTGGCTGGCACCAACGGCAAAGGCTCCACAGCGCACCTGCTGGCATCGGTGTTGCAATGCGCTGGCTATCGGGTGGGACTCTACACATCGCCGCACCTGCACGACTTTCGCGAGCGGATTCGTATCGATGGCGAGATGATTTCGGAACAGCGCGTTGTCGATTTTATGAGCGAAAACAGACCAATAATCGACCAAATGAAGCCATCGTTTTTCGAAATCACAACTGCGATGGCGTTTCTCTATTTTGCCGAACAAAAAGTCGATGTTGCCGTGATAGAAGTCGGTCTTGGCGGTCGGCTCGACTGCACCAACATCATCACGCCCGTGGTGTCGGTCATCACCAATATCAGCCTCGACCACACCGACATTTTGGGCGACACGCTCGAAAAAATCGCTGCCGAAAAGGCGGGCATCATCAAACAGGGCGTGCCTGTGGTGATAGGCGAAACGCAACCCGAAACCGAACCTATTTTCGCTGATTTTGCAAAAAAAATGGGCGTGCCAATCACCTTTGCCGACCAAGCGATGGCCGAACAGCCGCTCCCCGACTCGCCGCTCGAGGGGATTTATCAAGCCAAAAACAAGCGCATGGTGCTGGTCGCCATCGACCAACTGCAAAAGGTGGGATTTGCAATTTCGGCACAGCATATTGCCGACGGATTTGCGCAAGTGCTGGAGCGCACGCACCTTGCTGGACGCTGGCAAACGCTGGGCGAACGGCCAAAAATCGTCTGCGACACAGGACACAACGATGGCGGTCTGCGCTATGTGGTCGAGCAGTTGAAGCGGCAAAAATATGCGCATCTGCACATCGTTTTTGGCACAATGAGCGACAAAAATCATGCGGCGGTGCTTGCGCTGCTGCCGACCGACGCCACCTACTATTTCACCAAAGCGCAGAGTCCGCGGGCGTGGAGCGAAACGGAACTGCAACGCCAAGCCGCCGATTTTGGCCTGCACGGCAACGCCTATTCATCGGTGCAAGAGGCATTCGCTGCCGCCCGAAACGCCGCCACTCCCGATGACTTCATCTTTGTGGGCGGAAGCACTTATGTGGTGGCGGAAGTAATGGATAATTAGTCGCAAGATATGAGTAGCAAGTAGCAAGAAAAGTTAGGAGTTAGGAATTAGGAGTGAGGAATTTTAGTGAGTAGTGAGTAGTGAGAAGTGTTTTTAATTACCCAATTATCTAATTTCCAATTATTTAATTAGAAAAAAATGGCGGCTTTTTTGATACCGAACAATTCATAATTCTAAATTCAAAATTCTTAATTAGACGCGCGGCTTTTCCCCCTATCGGGGGAAACGAGAAAGGGGGCTACAACCGAAAACCAGAAACTAGATATTAGAAATAAACCTCACAGACCTTTACTAATGCGTTAAACTTATCAACTAATCAACCAATCAACTAATCAACCAATCAACTAATCAACCAATCTGAAAGTCGTATGAAAATCTTCTGCATTGGGTGGAATTATGCGGGGCATAACGCCGAGATGGAGCGGCAGCAACCCACGGAGCCGATCATATTTATGAAGCCCGACACTGCTCTGCTGCGCGAAAATCGGCCGTTTTACATTCCGCATTTTTCGAGCGAGGTGGCGTACGAGGCCGAACTTGTGGTGCGTATCAATCGCCTTGGCAAAAATATCGACGAGCGGTTTGCGTCGCGCTACTACGATGCGGTGGCTTTTGGCATCGACTTCACGGCGCGCGACCTGCAACGCCGCCTGCGTGCCGAGGGGCAGCCTTGGGAGATTGCCAAAGCGTTCGACGGGTCGGCGGCCATCAGTCCATTTGTGCCGCTCGAGGCGTTGGACAATCCGCACGACATCGACTTTGCGCTCCACCGCAACGGCAGCGAGGTACAGCACGGCCACACGTGCGACATGCTTTTCGGCATCGACCGTTTGATAGCCTACATCAGCCGTTTTTTCTTTCTGAAAATGGGCGACCTCATCTACACAGGCACGCCTGCTGGCACAAGAAGCATCGCCATCGGCGACCACCTCGAAGGCTTCATAGAAGGCACAAAAATGCTCGACTGTCAGATAAAATAGTGCTGTACAAGCAGCAATTTACAATTTTTTACAGAAAAAATTATCGGAAAAAATAGGATTTTGAGTCCGTTTGAGTATGAAAGGTAGTATGACTTGGCGCAACTGGCTGCCGCTGCTTGGTTTGACCTGTTCCGCATTTGTGTTCAACACATCGGAGTTTATTCCCATTGCGCTACTTACCGACATTGCCGCCGATTTTTCGACCACCGAGGCGCACGCTGGTCTGCTCATTTCAGTTTATGCTTGGGTGGTAATGTTGCTCTCGCTGCCGCTGATGTTGCTGACTTCCAGAGTGAATTTGCGCACCTTGCTGCTCGTTGTGATGACGGGTTTTGTGATTTTTCAAGTCGCCTCTTCGCTCTCGTCGTCCTACGCACTGTTAATGTTTTCGCGCATCGGCGTGGCGTGTACGCATGCCATTTTTTGGTCGATAGTTTCCCCCATCGCCGTGAGTATTGTGCCAGAAGAGAAGCACCCGCTCGCCTTGAGTATGATTGTTACTGGCACTTCGGTAGCGATGATATTGGGAATGCCGATTGGTCGGGTTATCGGGCTGCAAATCGGTTGGCGAATGACCTTTTTGTGTATCGGCATTTTTTCGTTTGCAACGCTGATTTATCTGCTTTTCACGCTGCCACCAGTGCCGTCGCACGGAGGTTTTTCGGTCAGACATTTGCCATCGTTGCTCAAAAACAAAATTCTGACGGGCATCTACCTGCTGACGCTCTGTTTCGCCACCGCCTACTATATCGGCTACAGTTACATCGAGCCGTTTCTGCTGCAGGTGGCGCACTTGCCGAACGACTGGATAACGACCACGCTCATGCTCTTTGGTTGTGCGGGAATTGTGGGCAGTTTTCTCTTTTCGAAATGTTATGTGCGCAACCCGATTCACTTTATTGCCAGCTCGCTGATAGGCGTTTGTGTGTGCCAATTTTTGCTTGCGCCAGCGGCTATGTTGGGCGGTTGGATTATGCCACTCTGTGCGCTGTGGGGCATGGCGGCGACGGCCTACAATGTGTCGTTTCAGAACGAGATTATCAACCACACCGACCCCAACGCTACACCTGTTGCCATGTCGATGTCGTCGGGCATTTTCAACATGGGAATAGCCACTGGCACGCTCATCGGCGGCGGCATTTGCACGCACTTTTCGATTGCTTACATCGGCTATGCTGCAGGCGCGCTCTCGCTGGTTGCTGTGTGGTATTGGCTTTTTGTCTTGTCACGCCGTTTTTGATGGCGTTGCGCAAGATTATTTGGGAAGTTGATGATTTGATTATTTGGTTAGTTGGTTTTCTAACCCCACCCGAAAAACTGCCGTTTTTCTCGTCCCCTTGCAAAGTGGACAGGTTCGCGCCAATTAAGAATTTTGAATTTAGAATTAAGATTTTTTTCGACAAGCGAGGGCAGAGTCAAACTCGTTTGAACTATGCCGAGCGGAGCAAAAATCTTGCGAAGCAAAACTTATCAACTAATCAACTCATCAACTAACAATGACTTGCCGTATCGACAAATGGTTGTGGGCGGTGCGCCTGTTCAAGACGCGCAGTTTGGCGGCCGAAGCCTGCAAAAAAGGGCGTGTAACGCTACAAGGTGTTGCCGTTAAACCGTCGCGCGAGGTGAAAATTGGCGACATCGTGCAAGTGCGCCGCACGCCTATTACATACGCATTCAAGGTGGTCGAACTCACGCAAAACCGCGTGGGAGCGAAATTTGTGCCGCAATTTATGGAGAATGTAACTGCGCCCGACCAGTTGGAGTTGCTCGAAGTGCTGAAACTCGACCAAAGCAACCGCCGCGCCAAAGGACTCGGTCGCCCGACCAAAAAGGAACGCCGCGATTTAGACAGTTTTCTCGACGACGAAGAAGCCTTCTTCCTCGACGATGAGGAGTGGCCCGACGAGCCTTAACGCAGATTTTACAGATTGCTCTCTTTCAGCCGTTCGGCATTTTCTGCCACTATCAGGTGGTCGATGCAGTCCTGAATGTCACCGTCCATGAAAGCCGCCAAATTATATATGGTGTAGTTGATGCGGTGGTCGGTGATGCGCCCCTGCGGGTAGTTGTAGGTGCGAATTTTGGCCGAGCGGTCGCCTGTCGAAACCATCGTTTTGCGCCGCGAAGCGATGTCGTCGAGGTATTTTTGGTGCTCCTTGTCGTAGATGAAAGTGCGCAGTCGCGCCAACGCACGCTCCTTGTTTTTGGGCTGGTCGCGCGTTTCGGTGCACTCTATCAGAATCTCCTCGACCACGCCTGTGTTCGGATTTTTCCAGTTGTAGCGCAGTCGCACGCCGCTCTCCACCTTATTGACATTTTGGCCGCCAGCGCCGCTCGAGCGGAAAGTGTCCCACTTGATTTCGCCTTCGTTTATCACCACATCGAACTCCTGCGCCTCGGGCAACACTGCCACCGATGCCGCCGATGTATGCACGCGCCCTTGCGTTTCGGTAACTGGCACGCGCTGCACACGATGCACGCCGCTTTCGTACTTCAGAATGCCATAAACGCCCTCGCCCGTAACCGAAAAAATTATCTCTTTGTAGCCGCCCGATGCGCCTTCGCTGTAACTCGATACGCTCATTTTCCAGCCTTTCTGCTCGCAAAATTTGGAGTACATTCTGAACAAATCGCCTGCAAAAATGGCCGCTTCGTCGCCGCCAGTGCCGCCACGAATCTCCACAATGCAGTTTTTCGAATCCTCGGGGTCGGCAGGCACGAGCAGCAATTTTATCTCCTCCTCTATCTGCGGAATTTTCGGTTCGATGGTATCGATTTCGGTCTTGGCCATCTCGCGCAAATCGGGGTCATTCTCGGTGTCGAGCAGCGATTTTGCCTCTGCCAGCCCATCGAGCAGGCGTTTGTACTCGTTGCGCTTGGCCACTATCTTTTGCAGGTCGCTATACTCCTTGTTGAGCCGCACAAACCGCTTCATATCGGCAATCACAGAGGGGTCGGTTATCAGCGTCGCCACCTCCTCAAAGCGCGCCGAAAGCCCATCGAGCCGCGAAAGTAAACTATTGTTCATAAGGTCGTAAATCTATGAGAACGCTCAAAACGAAATGCAAAGATACGAAAATAGTTTGAAAGTGTAAAAGTGTATAAAGTCTATAAAGTGGAAAGTAAAAAGTAGGGACGCACCGAGTGCGTCCGTATTGTTGTTTTGCAGATTTGGTTATTTGGTTATTTGTTGAAGCGTTGAAGCGAATAAATCTGTAAATAATTGTAGGGACGCACTGCGTGTGTCCGAAAAGGTTCGGCAATCGAAACTTGCCCACTATATTTTTAGCGCTGTATCAGACTATCAGTAAACACAAATGTATTTAGCGTGTGCCCGTAATCTCCCCTCTCAATTTTATATTGTGGTTCTACAATCCAAAGGCTCGCGTCGATGGGATTTTGTTCGTAAAGGAGCACCATTTCTGTATCTCTAATGCACTGAAAAATTTTCATATACTTGAGCATCCATGGCGTATGATGAGATGGGTCTGTATGAATGTGGTAGATTGTATCCAATGTTCCCACTCGTATTAGTTTCGAAGTGTCCGCTACTTCCCTTGCCCTATGGTGAAAAACCACAACCACATCGTACGACGATCTGTTATCCAACAAATGAGTCCCAGACGAAGTATAATCGACCTGTATGAGTCTGCACGAAATAAACAGGCAACAACACACACAAATAAAAAAGACTTTTTTCATAACACTACTTGTATATTTCTTTAATAGCCATTTTATCCCTATTTGATAGCTTATCGTTATAGGGTATTTCTTCTCCATTCTTTTTCAGTATAGTATGACTAATCCCATTTTTTGAAAAAGCAGTACTCCAATATATCATAATGGAGTTGTAGTCGAATTCGCCATAGCAAGCACCAATCACCTTGGTTTTCTTATAAAATTGACTTTTGCTCCCCTTTTTAATATTATCCCAGTAGATGGTAACATATTTATCTCTATCGTACCGTTCATGCTCGTGAATTAGCCCTAATGTATGCCCCAGTTCGTGCAGATAGGTTCTTTTTTTGGGATCTGAAAGTGTTATTGTGGCCCATGGCACACACCCAAGCGTAGAACTTCCTGCAGCATCATCGAGTTTTTTTTGTCTAATGCGTATATGATACGACACTCCTATAGCCCACGCAAAACGGTTTTTACATGTATTTTTCAGTTCTGCAAATCGGTGTAAGAGAGTGCCGATAGTTCCGTTGAGAGGGCATCGTAAATCGGCTCGTGTTTTTGGCAACTGCCCAAAAATAAGGCGATTGTAACGCCCACAAAAAGAATTTTAGATTTTTTCATAATAATAACATTGTTTAACTTATTGATTTTTAGACGATTACATTAAAATTTATGCCGCAAGATAGTTCTTTTCTCTTGTTGGCGCAATAGTGGTGTAAAAATCGCAAGAAAAATTACCAAACCGCTCATTATCTGTGATTTAGTGTGCAACTTTTTCGCTCTTGATGTCTGTTCGCTGGCGTCTGTTTGTTGCAACTACCGTTGCAAATCAGCGTAGATGTGGGCAAAATAGTCGCAAACGCTCCAAAAAAGTAGGCTTTTTCGCATTGGACGAATGTTTACAAAACGATAAAAAACTCAAAAAAAAAGGGTAAAAAGGCACGAAATAGACTTTTGGAGGGCGCGCACCAATTTCATAACAAATGTTAGCGTATGTTATTTTTGAGTTAAAAGTCGTTTTTTGCGCGTACGAGGCGTTGTCAAGTGGGGAAAACAAGTTAATTTTGCGGCGCAAGACCGATTTCTTTGGAAAGGGAAAATCGGCAATGAAACACGCTGATAAACCAAAAATCGAATACTAACCAAAAAATGAAAAACATGAAGAAAACGAATTTCATCGTAGCGTTCTTGTGCGTGGCTTTGGTGGCATTGGCGCAAGAGTCGAAGTTGTCGAACTACTCGCGCCTGTTTCTCACGGCGCAAAAAGAGGCGACAACGCCCGAACAACGCGCAAAACTGCGCAAAAATTTTGTGCTGAAAGTGGCCGAAAACGAGCAGGAGTATGTTTCGGCATTTGTGCATTTCTACAGCGATGCCGCCGATAAATCGCTGCTCGACGCATATGGCGTGCTGATAAACAGCGATTTTGGCGATTTTGTAACGGCGCAAATTCCTGTGGAGAAACTCGAAGCGTTGTCGCAAGACGAGAACATCAAACGGGTAGAGATTGCCAAACCCATACAGAAAAAGATGGACAAGGCGCGCCCCGCTGCCAATGTGGACAAGGTGCAGGCTGGCACAGGCCTTTCGCAGCCGTTTTTGGGTGCGGGCGTGGTAGTCGGCGTGGTCGATGCTGGTTTTCACTACAACCACATCAATTTTTACAACGCCAACAACACATCGGAACTGCGTGTGAAGCGCGTGTTGCGACAAGCAAATTCAGGCAGAGCGAGCAGTTATAGAACAAAAAAGGAATACACCACACAGGCAGAAATTGAAACGGCAAAATACGACGACACCAATGATGAAACTGGGCACGCCACGCATGTTACTGGCATTGCAGCAGGCAGTTACAGCAGCAACGACTACCACGGCGTGGCCAAAGAGGCCGACATCGTGATGGTGAGCATGGGTTCGGGCGATACCGACATTGCCGACGGCGTGAAATATGTGTTCGACTACGCCACCGAGGTGGGTAAACCTGCCGTGGTGAATTTGAGTCTTGGCTCGCATTTTGGCCCGCACGACGGCACCTCCACTCTCGACCGCACATTCGATGCAATGGTGGGCGCAGGGCGCATTGTGTGTGGCGCGGCTGGCAACGAAGGCGAGGACAAACTCTACATCGAAAAAGAGTTGAAGGCGGGCGAATCGACCGTGTTTTTCCTCAACTTGAGCACTATCGATATTGCTTATGCTGGAGGAATGTACGGCGCAGTGGATATTTGGGGCGACAACGACCAAAAATACACCGTGCAAGCCGTTTTTGCCGACTACGACAGCGACGAGATAAAATGGTCGGGCACCGAGATGAAAACCGACGAAACGGCCGAAATGGAAGAGAAAAATTTCAGTTCCTACGGTGCTGGCGGTCTTGTGGTTTACACCGAAAAGAGTCCTGAATCGCAAAATCAGCGCGGCAACGCCACCTACGGATTTAGTCTTAAAGAGAGCGACGACTATTTTCTGCCCGAAGACGACTACAAATTTGGCATAAAAATAACGGCGCAAACCGATGGGACAGTGCGTGCGTGGACCAATGGCTACTCGAGCATTCTCAGTTGGGAAAATGGCCAAAACCACCACTCGGTGGGCGAAATTGGCGGCACTGCCAACGGCATTATCAGCGTGGGCGCATGGACATCGAAAGTCGATACTTACGATTATTATGGCGACAAAGAGTATTACAGTTTTGGCACCAAAGTTGGCCCTATCGCTCCATTCTCGAGCATGGGACCCACCGCCGACGGTCGCATGAAACCCGAAATTACTGCGCCAGGCGATGTGGTGATGTCGTCGCTGCCAAACACATCGAAAGTTAAAAAGAATGCGCTCAATCCGCAAACGGCCAAAGTGAACGGCGTTGAGTACTATTGGGGCTACGAGAGCGGCACTTCGATGGCCACGCCGTTTGTTACTGGCGTGGTGGCCACTTGGCTGCAAGCCAACCCACAACTCACGCCCGATCAGATTAAAAATATATTTGCACAAACGGCTATAAAAGATTCACACACAGGCACTTCGCTACCGAACAACACATGGGGCTACGGCAAAATCGATGCGTATGCAGGACTGCAATATGTTCTCGGCACAACTGCCGTGAAGAACCTCGAAGGGCTGCCCGAAGCCATCATGCTCTATCC
>CAVBBP010000024.1:0-38311 GCA_963593685.1 Segatella copri | reverse complement strand
GGGCGCGAGCGTTGCCAAAAATTGGCGGTTTTGGTTTCGGCGGAATTAAACTCGCTTCGCTCAAACAGTAATTCCGCTTTTTCGAAACACAAAACCTGATTTTTGACACTCGCCGCCCAATGCCGTGTTCGCATTCCGAAATGCCGCAATCTTCAAATCTTCAAATTTTCAAATGAAAAAACTTTTAACTTTCAACTTTATACACTTTTTCACTATTTTGTATTTTGTCTTTATTCCTTATTCTTTATTCAAAAAAATCCTCACTTCTCGTAATAAAAGCCTCCTGTATCAAATTTCAATTTTCAGTCCATCGGTGGCAGCGATGGTGTTTGGAAATATGGCGCGCGCCTCGTCGAGAAACGGCGCAGTATCGCGGTGGCGTGCCGAGTAATGACCGATGACGAGCCGCCCGACCTGCGCCATGCGTGCAATGGTGGCGGCCTGTGCGGCGGTGCTGTGGAGCGTGGCTTGGCAGCGTGCCGTGTCTTCGGTCAAAAAAGTGGCTTCGTGGTAAAGACAATCGACGCCCATAATCATCGGCACAATTTTTTCGAGATAGGCGGTGTCCGAAATGTAGGCAAATCGGCGTGGCGGCGTGGCTGGCGTGGTCAGGCGGTCGTTTGGCACGGTCTGTCCGTCGGGCGCAACAAAGTCGGCACCCGCTTTTATCGCCTTGAATTGGCACACAGGAACGCTGTAGGCATCGGCCACGGCGCGAATAAGGTGGCGTTCGGTGGGTTTCTCCTCGAACAGAAAACCAGCGCACGGCACACGGTGTTTCAGCGGAATGGTGGTTACGGTCAGACTGCGGTCGTCGTAGATAACCGCCGTTTTATGCGGATTGAATGGGTGAAAATTGATGTGAAACGGAAATTCGCTGCAAAAATAGTCGATTTGCGGCCGCAAAAGTCGCTCCAAATCGGGTTGTGCGTGAATTTCGACATCGCTGGTGCGCCCCAACATTCCGAAGGTCGAAAGCAGCCCCATCAGCCCAAAACAGTGGTCGCCGTGCAAGTGCGAAATGAAAATGTGATTGAGCCGCGCTGCGTGTATTCCGCTCTGTATCAGGCGGTTTTGTGTGCCTTCGCCGCAATCGATCAGAAATTGTTTGTTGCGCATCTCTAACAGTTGCGCCGTGTGGAAACGCTGCGGCGTGGGCATGGCCGAACCCGACCCAAGTATGGTGAGTTTCACCGTTTCCATGCTATTCAGAGCCTATTTTTTCTGCACAAGCACCCACGCATCGGCAAACTGCGACTTGATGTCGTTTATCTTCTGCTTGGCCGAGGCGTAGTCGTCGTACGAGGCGAGTAACACGCGGTACATGCCGTGTTCGTTGATGACGATAATCGGCTTGTAGTCGGGGCGCATGCGCGCTTGTAGGCGTTTGGCGTTGTCCTGATTTTTGAAACTGCCAATCACCACATGATAGGTTTTCAAATCGCTGTCCGATTCGCCCTCGACCACGCTGAACACTTCGGTGCGTGTAACCTCTTTTTCGGGTTCAACCACAACTGGAGCCGCCTCTTTTTCGGGCTCAACGGCGGGCGTTTCGGCCACTGCTGGTGCCTCTTCGACCACCGCCACTTCGGCAGGTTTGGGCGTTTCGGCAGGTTTCGGTTCCTCTTTCTTGGCCAATGTTGTTTTGGCAGGTCGATCGCCTTCGGCAGGAATGTATGCGCCAGGTGCGTTCTGTACTTTGCACGAGCAGAATGCCAGCAAAAAGCAGGCTATCAGGGCGGAAAATGCGTGTGTCGATTTCATAGTCAATCGTTTTTTTGTCGTTTCAGTTCTAAAAGGCAAAGGTACGCAAAAAATATGAATTTGCAAATCTAGCGGATTTTTTCTAATTTTGCACAAGTTTTTCAGAAAACAATGGAGACAACGCCCAATGAACGGCTCATTCTTGGCATCGACCCCGGCTCGAATGTGATGGGTTACAGCATTTTGCGTGTGGTTGGGCGCAAAGCAGAATGCACAACGCTCGGCATTATCGACATACGCCGTGTGCACGACCCATACCTCTCGTTGCAGCAGATTTTTGTGGAGGTGTCGAAGGTGATTGCCCAATATCTGCCCGATGAATTGGCAATTGAAGCGCCGTTTTTTGGCAAAAATGTGCAGTCGATGCTCAAACTTGGGCGCGCGCAAGGTGTGGCCATTGCGGCAGCCATCACGCACGACATTCCCGTAACCGAATATGCGCCGTTGAAGATAAAAATGGCCATCACGGGCAATGGTGCCGCCTCGAAAGAGCAGGTGGCCGCCATGCTTTGCCGCTTGCTGAAACTCGACGCTGCCACGCTGCCCAAAAAACTCGATGCTACCGATGCGCTCGCAGCCGCCTATTGCCACTATTTGCAAACGGCGCACCCCATGGCCGCCGACAAGCCCTATCGCAACTGGAAAGATTTTTTAACAAAAAACCCACAAAAAGTGAAATAAAAGCAGTAACTTTGCAAATCAGTAGCAAGTAGCAAGACGAGTTTGAAAGTGTGAAAGTATAAAAGTGCGAAAGTAGGGACGCACCGAGTGCGTCCAAACAACTAAACGATTAAACGCTTCAACAGAAACTTAGAAACAGCGCGAAGCGCGAGAAACTTAGAAACTATTTTAACCAGAAATTAGAAATAAATATCGAAACATCGCCATGAAAAAATTCATCAGTTTGGCTGCGCTGACGCTTTTTTGCGCAGCAACATTTGCAGGAACAGGCACAAAAGACGACCCTTACACTTGTGCCGAGGCTATCGCTTTGCAGCAGCAGAGCGGCTACAATCAGACTTTGCTTTGGATCAAAGGGTTCGTTGTGGGCGTGCCGACGCAAGGCAAAAAGGGCAAAATCGAATACACCACGACCGTTGGCAGCGATCAATGCAAACAACTTGCCTTGGCCGACGACATCTATGGCACGAATTGGATGCCCGTGAAGATGACTTCGGACGACACCAACGAGGCCTACAAAGCATTGAATCTCTGCGACAATCCCAGCAATATCGGCAAAAAAGTGGTGGTACGCACTGTGCCGCAACCGTTTTACGGCATTCCCGGCGCGCAAAATCTCAACGAGTACGAATGGCTTACGCCGATAGCCGTTACAGGCGTTTCGCTCGACCGCACAACAGCCGAAATCTATGTAAATCAGACACTTACACTGGCGACGACTATCGCTCCTGCTGATGCTGACAATCGGCGCGTAACATGGGCATCGGACAATAGCGGCGTGGCTTCGGTCGACGACTACGGCACAGTTACCGCACTCACCAACGGCGAAGCCACCATCACCGTTTCGACCGTCGATGGCGCAAAAACAGCCAGTTGCAAAATCACCGTTACCTCCGCCTCGGGCGAGGTGCTAATGGGCGATGTAATCACCGCCGATACGACGGGAATAATAACTAATTCGCTGAAAGACGATCAAGCCAACACATGGAGCAATAAAAAAGGCATTTCAGGCACCATTTATGCAGGAAAAACCGCCACCGACAACGGCAATATGAAATTGGCAGGCGGCACAGGTTCCGACCAAGCAGGCATTATTAACACAACATCGGTGGGCTATATTCGCCAAATTATCATCGAATGGGGAACTGATAACTCCGCCGATCGAACTATCAATGTTTATGGTACAAATGTGGCATGGAATGGCGTGAGCGATTTGTATAACGGCACGAGCAAAACCGTAACCGACAACGACATTATCGGCACATTGACCTACTCAAGCACCAACGAAAACGCCTACGACACAATAAATGTTGCAGGTAATTTCCAATACATCGGCCTTTGGGCTACAAGCAGCAAAGCACACTATTTCAAAAAAGTGTCGTTCATCTGGGCATTGACCAAGGCGTACGACGATGTGGAACTCACGGCACTTGCGCTCGATACAGAGTCGCTCACACTCACCGAAGACGATACGCACAAACTGAATGTGGCGTTCACCCCAACCGATGCCACCTACAAAGCCGTAGAGTGGATCAGTTCGAACACAGCGGTGGCCACTGTCGAGGCGGGCTTGGTTACGGCCGTGGCGCCAGGCACTGCCACAATCACGGTTGCCAGCAAAACCTATCCCGATATTAAGGCTTCGTGCCAAGTAACAGTGAAAGAGCGCGACATTTTTGCAGGGCGCGACATCTACTACAAAGTGAAAACGCTCGAAGAACTGCACACCAACGACACGGTGGTGCTTGTGTGCGAAAAATACAACCGTGTGTCGGGCGAATTTGAGTTGAACGAAAAGGGCGTTGGACGCATTGTTACCCCTTCGACCGAAATCATTCACAGAGGCGATTCTATCGGCGCATGGGGTGCCGAAGAGGTGCATTTGGTGGCTGTTGTCGGCGGCAAATGGAAAATTTTGGTAAAACAGTGGACTGTCGATGAACTCGGCCTCGATGTGAGCGAAGAGTTGGCTGTACGCGCCGACACCGTGAAAAATCTGCAAGTGAAAGGCGAAGGCACACAAACTTGGACAATCGAGTTCCACAACGGCGGCGACAGCGTGGTTATTGCCAGCACCAATGCCGCGCTGGGACGCATACAGTTCAACGGCAGCAACAAAACCTTCTGCAACTATACGAGCGACCAAACGGCGTTGCAGATATACCGCAAACTGGAGCAAACCATCAGCACCGACGACCCGATTGACGACCCCGACAATCCTGATAATCCCGATGACCCAGATGACCCAGATGACCCAGATGATGCCGACGGTCTTATCGAAACGCAGGCAATCGATGGTGTAACCTATGCCAATGGCATCGTTTACAACGCCAACAAAGTGCCGATTCGCATCTACAGCGTGGCAGGTTACCTGCTGACCGAAAGCAGTGCCAACATCGACATCACCGCATTCGACCGCGGCCTCTATATCGTCTGCTCCGAACAAGGCACGCTCAAAATCGTAAAATAACGACAAAAAACACCTGTTAAATCGGCTCTCAAACAGTGTTTGAGGGCCGATTTTTACATTTTGAGCATTTTAGGGGGATTTCGCTCTAAATATGGGCTAATCGCTCCTTGCACCAGTTTTTATTATTGTAAATTGACACTCAAAATAGACTTTTTCACATTTTTTTACGCAAAAAATTTTGTCGCACGAAAAATAACCCCTATCTTTGGCGAACAATTATCACACTAAATTTTTACAACACTATGTCAGTTAACAAAGTAATTCTCGTAGGCAATGTGGGCAAAGACCCCGAAGTACGCTATTTGGAAAGAAATGTGGCAGTGGCCAATTTTCCGCTCGCTACAACCGAAAAAGGCTACAAGATGAACAACGGCACCGAAGTGCCCGACCGCACCGAATGGCACAACATTGTGGCTTGGCGCGGCACAGCCGAATTTGTCGAAAAGTATGTCAAAAAAGGCAGCCAACTCTTTATCGAGGGCAAAATTAAAACGCGTTCGTACGACGACAAGTTGGGCAACAAACGCTATATCACCGAAATTTACGCCGACTCGCTGCAACTGCTGGGTCGCCGTCCCGACAGCCAAGCAGGCGACAACCGCGTACACGCCGAACAGCCTGCCGTAGCGCAAGAACCAGCCGTAGCAGCCACGCCGTTCGACGGTGCTGCCGCCGATGCGCCAGCCGACGACCTGCCGTTCTAAACCCCTAAATTTTTGTTATTCAACAAAAATCTGTAATTTTGTGGGACGAAAACAGAGCGTTTTCGCCCCCATTTTTTACGCAAAGATATGGACATTCCGTTATTGCTCAGTGCTGTAACCGTACAGCCATTTAATCCCTACAACATCATCATTTTTGTTGTCATCGCCCTGCTGCTCGCTGTTTCGGGCTTTGCTTCGAGCAGCGAATCGGCATTTTTTTCGCTCACGCCGCAAAACCTCAACGACATGGAAACGGCCAACACGCCCACCGACCAGCGTGTGTTTGCGTTGCTCAAAAAATCGGAATATCTGTTGGCAACCATACTGATAACCAACAACTTCGTGAATGTCGCCATCGTCATGCTGTCGGCGTTACTGGTCGATAAATTGCTGATATTCAACGAAACGTGGGTTGAATTTTTGGTCGAAACGGTCGTCATCACTTTTCTGCTTTTGCTTTTTGGCGAGATAATGCCGAAAGTCTATTCGCAGCAAGACCCTGTGAAAGTGGCGCGCCGCAATGCTCGTCCGCTGACGCTGCTCTGCAAACTGTGCAAACCATTCGCCTTTTTGCTGGTGAAATCGACCAAATCGGTGAACCGACTGGCACGCCCACGCCACGACAGCCTTTCGATAGACGATGTGAACGAGGCCATCGACCTGACCACATCGGACAAAGGCATCGACGAAGAGAAAGAGATTTTGAAAGGCATTGCCAACTTTGGCAACACCAACGTGGATAGCGTGATGACCACGCGCCTCGACATGATAACAGTGAGCAGCAAAATGCCCTATTCCGAAGTGCTGCGCATCGTCGAAGAGTACGGCTACTCGCGCATTCCTGTGGTGAACAATTCGCAGGACGACATTCGCGGTATACTCTACATCAAAGACCTGCTGCCGCACCTTGGCAAAAGCAACACATTCAAGTGGCAAACGCTGGTGCGCCCCGCCTATTTTGTGCCAGAAACGAAAAAAATTGACGATCTGCTGCGCGAATTTCAGAAAAACAAAATTCATGTGGCGATTGTGGTGGACGAATTTGGCGGCACGCTCGGCATGGTAACGATGGAGGACATTCTCGAAGAGGTGGTGGGCGACATCAGCGACGAGTACGACGACGAGGAGAAACTCTACACCAAAATCGATGACAAAACCTATCGGTTCGAGGCAAAAATCCCGCTGAACAACTTTTTCAAAGCGACCGAAATCGACCCCGACACCTTTGGACACAACACCGAAGAGGCCGACACGCTGGCGGGTTTGCTGCTCGAACTGAAGGGCGATTTCCCTGCCAAAGGCGAAAAAATCGTTTTCGACCGCTACACATTCGAGATAACCGCACTCGGCAAACACCGCATTCAACGGGTAACGCTGACCATCGGCGACGCGCCGCAAACCGACGAAAAATGAGAAACGCCCGCGTCGCCATAGTGTTGGTAGTCGCAGCGTGTGCGGTGGCAAGTTGCGGCAAGCGTGCGCAACCGCTCGAGTACGGCTACTACCGCATCGACCTGCCCGAAGCCGCCTATCACACCTACGCGCAAGGGTTGCCCTACGCTTTCGATCTGTCGGACTACGCCCAAGTAACGCCAATAGACGACGAGCCGTACTGGCTGAACATCGACTATCCAGCGTGGAATGCCACGATACATTGCAGTTACAAATCGTTGAAAAACAGCGATTTACACGAACTCACCGAAGACACACGCGCGCTGGTTTACAAGCACACCATACGCGCCGACGCCATCGCCGAGAACTTTTTCGAGAACGATGCGCACCACACCTACGGCGTACTCTACGAGATTGAGGGCAACGCCGCCTCGTCGGTGCAGTTTTTTGTAACCGACAGCGTGCGGCACTTTGTGCGCGGCTCGCTCTACTTCAACAACCTGCCAAACGCCGACTCCATCGCACCCGTCAATGCGTTCATCTGCAACGACATACGCCGCTTGATGGAAACGATTTCGTGGCAGTGAGGAATGAGGAATTAGGAGTGAGGAGTGGTGCGGCGAAGCCGCAATTTCAGAATTTCAGATTTCAAATTGTTTTGGTCTTAGTCTTGGTTTTTACTCTATGTTCTATAAACGATAACCTATAACCGATAAACTTTTGGACGTGGCATGCCGCGTCCCTACTTTCAACTTTATAACTTTACAAACTTTTCACTTTATAGACTTTATACACTTTCAAACTTTCAAACTTTCAAACTTTCAAACTAAAAGAAAAATGTTGCTCGAAAAAAATACGGTAGAACAGGGGGCGGTGCTTGCCATTTGGAAGATGACCGAGACGGTCGATGAACTGCTCGAGATGTTGGATTTGGATCCGTTTGTGATTGCCGAGATTGCGCAATTTACCAGCGAGAAGCGCAAACGCGAATACTTGGCGGTGCGTGTTCTGCTCAACGAGGTGCTTGGCACGAAAAAGACAATCGTCTATGCGCCCAACGGCAAACCCTGCCTCGCCGACAATTCGTACCAGATAAGTGTTACACACACAGGGCAGTTTGCGGCCATCATACTGCACCCAACTTTGCGGCTCGGCATCGACATCGAGCGGGTGTCGGAGCGGGTGGTGCGTGTGCAACACAAGTTTCTGTCGCCGCGCGAACTGGCGTTTGTCGATACTGCCACCGCCAAAACGCACCTCGCCTTGCTGTGGAGCGCCAAAGAGGCGTTGTACAAAATTGTGCAGCAGACCGAAATCGATTTCACGAAACATTTTGCCATTGCGCCGTTCACGCCCTATCTGTCGGGCACGATGTCGGCACAAGAGACCAAAACTGCCGCCGCCGAGCGGTTCGAACTGAGTTACTGCGTCCGCCCCGAATTTGTGTTGGTTTGGACGGTGAAATAGCGTTACAGTGAGTTCGGTTTACGACAAAATAACGACCGCCGTGGCGCAAGGGCGCAAACTCTTTGCGCTGCTTATCGACCCCGAAAAATGCACGCCAGCACGCCTCGAAACGGTGGCCGCCGCTGCCGCACAAGCGCAACCCGACTTGATATTGGTCGGTGGTAGCCAACTGCGCCACTCCACCAAGGCCGCCATCGCCACCATCAAACAGCGGTACGATAGGCCTGTGGTGCTGTTCCCCGGCAATGCGCTGCAACTCGCTGCCAATGCCGATGCGCTGTTGCTGCTTTCGCTGCTTTCGGGGCGCAACGCCGAATGGCTCGTTGGGCAGCAGGTGAGGGCTGCGCAGCAGATTCACGCCTTGGGCATCGAAACCATACCGACAGGCTACATTCTGATTGACGGCGGAAAAACATCGGCTGTGCAGCGCGTGAGCCACACGCAACCCATCGCCGCTGCTGATACCGATTTGGCGGTAGCCACTGCGCTCTGCGGTCAGCAAGCGGGCAAGCGGCTCATCTACCTCGAAGCGGGCAGCGGTGCCGCCAAGCCTGTGCCGCCCGAAACGATTCGCGCTGTGAAACAGATGCTCCACATTCCGCTTGTGGTAGGAGGCGGCATCGCCACCACCGAAGCACTGCGCCGTGCCTACGCCGCTGGTGCCGACATCGCCGTGGTTGGCAACCACCTCGAAACCCACTTGGACGACCTGCAAGCGTTTGCCGATGTAGCAAGATTAGTTTGAAAGTTTATAAAGTTGAAAGTAAAAAGTAGGGACGCACCGAGTGCGTCCGCAAAGTTTATAGGTGAGAGGTTATCGTTTATAGAACGCTGACTAAGACCAAAAGCCTTTCCCCCCACTCGGGGGAAACGGGAAAGGGGGCTATAACCAGAAATTAAAAATACCACAAACCAACACAAGTGCGATTCTGTCCCCCTGCTTGGAGCGAAGCGGAGGGGGTTAGAACCAATTAAGAATTTTGAATTTAGAATTAGACGCATTCAACAATGCCTTAATCTTCAAATTTTCAAATCTTCAAATAATTGAATAATTGGAAATTAGATAATTGAATAATTAAAAAGTCTATGTCCTATATTTTCGGACGCACGCGGTGCGTCCCTACAATTTTCTATAACCTCTAACCTTTCAGGATGTGGCATGCCGCGTCCCTACTTTCACACTTTCACACTTTCACACTCATCTTGCTACTTGCGACTAATTCAATTATTTTTACTACCTTTGCACATCGTTTTTAGAGAGGCGCCGGAATGTTGGAATCGGTAGACAAGACGGACTTAAAATCCGTTGAACAGTAATGTTCGTGTGGGTTCAAGTCCCACTTCCGGTACAAGAGATGCAAAAAATGGGTTCGACAAATGCCGAGCCCATTTCGCTTTTTTGCTGCACTACCCTACTGCTGGCGTATGCAGTTACAGTCGTGTACATCTTTGAAGCGCCAGCCAACTTTCAAGCCAAACATTATCGGAATGGTCTTGGTGGCAACGCTCGAATAGTAGCCGTTGTATTCGTACGAATCGGCTCCGTTGATGGTGGTAAACAGCCCCTTCGCATCGCGGTTGATGTACATGTCGTAGAAACCGTGCTCGAGGTAGAGTGCCAGATACATCTCGTTCTTCTTGTCGAGGCGGAGAATGGCGCCAAACATCACCTGACCGCTCAGCATGAAATTGGCTTGGTTTTCGCCACGCGGCAGTATGGCATTGTATTTGCCAAAGCCGTGTTGCGGCAGATTTTCGAACCAAACACCATTTTGACCGTTGTATTGCTGCGTGCCGCCCCAGTTCGTGTAGAAACCTTTGGTAACAATGTCGCCCTGCGTAACCTTGTAGCCTGTGTAGAACGGCAGATAGAGTTTGACCCCAAACGAGGTGAACCAGCCCGAATGGCGCGGCCGTTGGTACTGATAGAAGATGCTTATCGGTATTGAGAACGAATACTGTTGTTGGCGTTCGGTCCAGTTGCTCACATCGGCACGGAGCGTGTAGCCACGCCCACGGTCGTCGATGGCGGCTGAGAAGAGGCTGTCGTTCAGCACTTTCACACCTTGGAAAGTGGAGAAGTTGAGGCCGAAACTTGCGCCCCACCCTTTGCGTGGGTGGAACAGCAGCGAGTATTTTGCGCCCACATCGAATGTGCCGCCCGAGAATACACCGTGCGTTTTTGCATTTCCGTTGTATGGCATCAACACTGCGCCGCCACCCAATTCGACATCGATGTAGGCTGGTGTTTTGGCCGATGCGGCTATGCTTGCCGCCACCCAAAGGCCGACGGCAAGCGCCACTCTTTTCGCTTTCAAAACTCTCATATCGTTTTCAAAAATTCTCATTTGTTATCTTTATTAGGAACTTCTATAAATTGCGCTACGCGCGGTTTCAATGTTTGGTTGATTAGTTGATAAGTTGATTAGTTGATAAGTTTAACGCATTGGAGAAGGTCAGCAGATTTCTAATTTCTGGTTTCTGGTTATAGTCCCCTTTCCCGTTTTCCCCGAAGGGGGAAAGGCTTTTGTCTTGCTACTTACAATTTGAAATTTTGAAATTGCGGCTCTGCCGCGCCACTCCTCACTCCTAATTAAAATCACTACTCACTTCTCACTCTTAAATAGAAGCCCTTCTACTGTACTACAAATTTCTCGGTGATAACTTCGCCGCTCTGCATGCTGATACGCACCATGTAAACGCCTGCTGGGTAGTCGATAACGATACCGTTTTCGGCTTCAACCTTGTCGTTGGTGTAGAGCGTGCGGCCGATAGCATCGACTATTTCGAGGCGTGAACCAAACAGCACATCGGTAGAGAACGGCAGCACCACACGCAGCGTCTGGTGGCGTTTCAGCGGGTTGGGCGAGATGGCCACACTCTGCTTGTTGTCGTACGACTTGACGCACGATGTAACCGACGAATTGGCATTGCGGTAGGCCACCACATAGTAGTCGCCGCTGAAGCCGCCCAATTCGGAGTAGTACTGCGATTGTGCGCCCGTAATGCGTTCGCCGTTCTTGTACCACTGATAGATTACAAACTCATTGTTCTGGTCGTTGCATATCAGCACATCGTCCCAAATCTCCTCTACCATATCTTCGCCTACGCTGAACGAGAGGTCGTAGAAGCCGCTTTCGCAGCCGTTGCCGTTGGTGAGCGACACACGCACTTTGTAGATGCCTGTCGGCACATTGCTCGGCAAATCGATGTAGATTTGGTCGCTGCTGATGGCGCCATCGACCACATTTTGGAAGCCTACGGCCAACGCCTCATCGCTAAAGTCGAGCGTGTAGAGCGTGGGCATTCCGCCTGTGATGGTGAACGGCAGCAGTGCGTGGCGGTCGCCGCGGCACGATGGCGGCGGTGTGGAGAACTTAACGCCTGGCGTTATGCTCTGCGCCACGGTCATCTGTCCAGAGCCAACAACACCCCACGGCGTAAGCACATCGACAAAGTAGGTGCCCAGTTGCGCCACATTTACGGTATCTTCTTGGCTGATGACATTGCCTGCGTAGGTCCATGTGAACTGGTAGCCTCCAATCAGCGAGCAGCCATCGACCCAGAGTTTGGCCGACTGTCCCGAGCAGACAAAGGCAAGCCCAAGCACCACAGGTTTGAACTCCTGCACAGTTACCGACACGGTGATGGTGGTTTCGCAGCCAGCATCGTTCATGGCGGTGAGTTTGCAGTTGTAAATGCCTGCTGTATCGCGTTTGAACTCGTAGAAGTACTTGCGCGACACTTCACGCCCGTTTTCGTCGTACCAAGTGTACGACAGGGTCTTGTCTTTGGCTTCGAGGCGAATGGTCTGCTGTTCGTAGCAGATGGTATCGCCCACCATTGGTTCGGGTTGCGGTTTCACACGGAGATCGACCTTGATGGTGTCGCTCGTGTTTTCGCAGTTGAGTGCGTTGCGCCCGATTGCCCAGTAGGTGATCGTCGTGTCGTGTTCGTAGTTCGGAATCAGCACAGTGATGGCTGGTTTCACCTCGCCAGTGCTCCAGCGATAGGTAACAGCGTCGTCGTGTTTGCCAGTGAGTGTTACTGTAGCACCTGCGCAAACATCGCGTTTGCCGTCGTTCACCACAATTTCGCCACCCTTATTGTCGGGATTCGGCAACACATGAATCTTGACACTGCCGATGCTCTTGCAGTCGGTGCCGTAACTCTTGTTGGCACTCGATGCTGCTTCGACATACCATGTCTGCGACTCTGTCGGTGCATTTATCTGTATGGCCGACGGTTTGTTCGACTGTTTTTCGCCAGTTTCCTGACAGTACCAGTTGTAGGTGCTTTCCGACGAGCCTGTTACGCGCAGCGTTACCTTGCTGGTGCTGCCAGCGCAGATAGCCAGCGAATCGGTAGTGCCATTGGCCGTTACGGTCAGTTTGTCCATCGGCACCACTTTCACTGTGAAGTTGCTCGTTACGCTGCAACCGCTCAGGTTGGTTACCGTCAGCGTGTAGGTGGTGGTGCTGGTCGGTTTCACAGCGATAGCCTGTCCCGAATAGGTTTGCCCATCGGTGTCGCGCCACGAGTAGCGATTGTCGCCCGTTGCACTGCCTGTGAGGGTAATCTCCTTGCCTTGGCAGATAGTGGCTTCGGGTGGGTTGGTCTTGGTGTTGTAGCCCGTGAAATCGCCGCCTGTAGGCGTAATGGTTGCTCCACTCGGTTTCTTGTTCACAGTAACATCGATGAATATGCGTCGGCTGCAACCAGCATCGTTGTAGAAGTCGCAGTAGTACTCCCATTCACCTTCGGACGATTGGGTAGAACTGAAGATGTTGCTTGTACCGTTCTGCATCTCTTTCGCCTTCGAATTGGTTCTGTCGTATTCGCCGAACACATACTTTGTGTAGCCAGCGGTGGCCTCGATTTCAAATTTCGTATCGATGCAGGCGCTGGCCGTCGAGTCGAGCGACGAAACGACGCGCAGGTCGCTGTTGCGCACCTCTGGCACAGCATACACACGCACGGTGTGCGTTACTGGTGTCGAAGCGCACTCTTTCTTGTTGGCGGTGTGGTATGCCGTCACAGTGAACTTAAATTCACCCGCTTTTTGCGGTGCAAATTTGAGCGGATTGCCCGTGAAGGTGTTGGCGGCACCATCGACCTCGTAGTTCCAAACAAATCGTGTATTGTTCTTCTCATAAGGTGTCGATGTGGCTGTGAGCGTAACGGTGTCGCCGCCTACCGTTTCCAAGCAGAGCGATGTTGCGCCGTCGATGCGCACCACAGGATTCGGGTTCACCAAAATGGTGCGTTTCACGGTGTGTACACAGCCGCCAAAGTTGGTAACCTTCACATAGTAGGTGGTGGTTTTCAGCGGTTTCACCGTGATTTCGCGTGCGTTGTTGTCGGCGTTGGCCGCATAAACGGTGCCTTGGTCGTCGCTCCATGCGTAGTTGGTGCGTGTCTGCTCGGCGGCGGTGAGTGTTACCGCTTCGCCAGCGCAGATGTACTCATCGTCGGGCAGGAGTGTGCCGTCGCTGGTGGTGGCAGCAATGGTAACGCTGGTAGGTGCGTCCATTATCTGCACGGTGTGCGTTGCCGTTACTGGGCACTGCAAATCGGACCACAGCGTGGTGGTGTTTTCGACAGTTACCGTGTATTTGTGTATCGACACAGCATCGGTAGCGAGCGTCAGTTCGGCCAAATCGCCAAGGTCGTTGCCCGCCTCATCGTTCCAAGTGATGTTGTAGTAGAGGTCGTCGATGACGGTGCCATCTTCTTGCGCCACTTTCAGCGTGATGTCGGGCGTGCTGTTCAAGCAGGCTACCGAGTACCCTGTTTCGGAATCGATGGTAGCGGACGACACAATTTTGATTCGCGGCGTTGCCATCACATCGATGGTGTAGGTGGCAAAGCGTGTGCAGCCCGTTTCCAAGTTCTTGATTTCGAGCGTGTATTTGGTTTTGCTCGATGGCGATACCCACACTTCGTTCGGTTTGTCGGTAACGGTAATGTCGGCGTCGTCCTGATTTTGCGAGTACCACTTGTACGAGAATAGTTTGCCCGACAGCGCAGTGCCTTGCAAGCGAATAAGACGATTCGGGCAAACCTGCTGACCCAGTGTCAGTGGGTTGTTGGCGTTGTCGAACGCAACAATCGTCGGTACTGGCAGCGGTTTCACCGTTACCGTGAACTTGAGGTTCGTCGGGTCGGCCGAGCAGAGGCTTGACTTATCCTTTACCACCACTTCGTAGTTGTAGATGGTGTCGTTTTCGTTACCTACAGAACCCATTGGGCGGTCGGTGAGCGTGGCAGAGGTTTCGCTCAGTGCTACGCCATTACGCAACCATTCGTACTGCAAGTCGTTGGCGTTGGTGCCATCGAGCGGTTTCACCGACAAGGTTATCGGGTCGCCAGCGCAGTAAATAGCGTCATCGGCAAGCGATTTTTCGAGCGTTACCTGCGGAATCTGTTTCACCACAATGGTGGTATCGACACTACGCAAACACTTCGTAGTTTTGTTGAGAACCGTGTACATGTAGGTGGTGGTAACAGTTGGCGTTACCTTCAACTCTTGTGCCGAACCCATCGACTTGCCTTCTGCATACCACAGATAACGGTAGGTAACAGCATCGTGCGGTTGGTCTTCGGTGGCTTTCAGCGTAACGGTTGTTCCAGCGCAGACGATGTTGGTGCCACCCTCAATCTCGATACTCGGCACAGGCATATTGTTCACCGTTACTGTCGCCATAAGGTCTTCTTTGACCGTTGCACAACCTGTGGCTTTGTTGGTAACAATGACATAGTACTTGGCATCTTTTTCTGGCGTATCGGTGTAGCGCGCCGTGTTGTTGGGTTGTTGTTTATTGTCTTTGTACCACTTGAACGAGAGTCCGTCCAAAGTGCCATCGACACGGAACTCGACTGGCTGACCGCCACAGATGAGCGTATCTTTGGCCAGTGTGTTGCTACCCGTAACGAGGCGCACATTGGGCTTCTTGTTCACGGTTATCGTTATCTGTCCCGTGCGCGAGCAACTCGTAATTGGGTCGGTAATCGTATACGAGTAGGTGGTGTTCTCTTTCGGCTTCACATAGATTTGCAGACCGCTTTGACCATTTACCGCATTGCCGTATTCATCGAGTTCGCCTGTTACGCTCGATTCCCATCGGTAGGTAAATGTGGCAGCATCTTGCGTCTTTTCTTTCGCCGCGATAGTCAAGGCTGCTCCTTCGCACATAGGCGAACCACCTTTTGTTATTTCGATGGTGGGATCTGGCACAAAGCGCATTTTTACCACCTTCTCGAGCGTAATCGGGCAGTCGTAGCCCTTGCGGCGCACCTCTACTTTGTAACGGGTGGTTTCGTTGCCTGTTACATTCGGTATCGAGGTCTTGTTTTCCCAGTCGGGAACTTCGCCGCCGGGCGTCGCCCACCACTTGGTAGTGAGTTCGTATGCCTCTGTGGTGTTCACATTCAGCGTGAATGGGTCGCCAGCGCAGATGGTGCCATCGTCGCGTACCGTGGTCGGGTATTTCACCTCGAGCGTAGCCTTCGGCAGCAGGTTCACAGTGATGCGCAGCGTATCGGAGCGCGAGCAGGTCGTAAGTTTGTTGGTTACAGTGTAGGTGTAGGTAGTGGTAATGGTCGGATTAACCGTGATATTCCCGAGTGTTGGGTTCTCGATTTTCTCATTCACATTGCTACTTGTCCACATGTAATCGTATTTGAGAGGCTCTTGTGCTTCTTGTGCTTTCAACTCTACGCCCTTGCCTTCGCAAATGGTGGTAATGTCGCCCACGCTGTAGATTTTCGGACTTTGCACAGGACTAACCACAATTTGGGTGTCGAGTTTCAAGTCGCACAGCGCGTTCATTACCGTTACCGAGTATTCGGTGGGAGCGTCGGGCGCATCTTTCACTGCCAGTTTGTCGGCCCAGTCGGTCATCGAATTGCCGCCCTTGTACCACAGCGTGGTCAAGCTGTCGGTGTCGCCCACCAGACGCAGCGTTACCGAGTCGGTTTGGCAGATGCGGTTGCCCACAGCACCTTCGGGGTAAACAACTGCCAGCGTTACATTCGGCCGTTTGTTCACGGTGATAGCAATGCTGTCGGAGCGCGAGCAGCCTGTCTTCGGGTCGGTTACTGTGTAGTAGTAGGTGGTCGAACTGGTCGGATATACCGTCAGTGTCTGTTGGGTAGAATCGGTAAATACTTCGCCTGCTGGTATCGATGTCCAGAGGTAGTTGTAGCCCGCTTCTTGTGGCAGTTTGCCGCCCAATTCTACTGGCATACCAGCGCAGTTCACCCGCACGCCATTGCGAATCTCGAGCGTTGGGTCGGGCAGGTAGTTCACTGTCAGGTCGTAGTTGAGTACTATCGGGCATTCGGCGTTTTTCACCGTAATTTCGTACGATTCGTGCACTTGCGGCTCGTAGTTGCGTATCACGAACTGGTCGGCCCACTCGCCCACAACATTGCCGTTGCGTTTCCACTGCACGCTCAAACCATCGACAGTGTTGTAGAGCGTATCGACTATCTGCAAGTCGAGAGTTTCGCCTCGGCAGATGGTGTCTTTGGCGGCAGCATCGCGGCCATTGACTTGCAGTTTCACTGCTGGGCGCGGCTTCACAGTGATGGTCTTCGTAACCGAGCGTTCGCAGCCCATAGCGTTGGCTATCACCAGTTTGTAGGTGGTAGTCTGCTGCGGGAAGTGCGTCGCCAGTTGGTTGTTTTTCAGTATGATGGTGTCGTTGCCATCTTTGGTGGTAGCGTACCATGTCATCGGGTAGTCGGTAAAGTTGTAGTTACCCGTCGAATTTTGACCATACAGTGCCACTTGGTCGCCTTCGCAGATGGTTTCGGTAGTGCCACTGGCAAGGTCTATCTTCGGCTCTGGCACGGCACTCACCTTCAACTTGCGTGTGATAATCGTATCGCACTTGAAGTTGGTGGCCTTGGCGTAGTAGATGTATTCGCCTTCGGTTGGTGTGTCGCTGTAGGTAGCGCCGCCATTCTGTTCGCCCAACTTGTTGTTGAAGTTGTCGTACTTGGTCCAAACAATGGTGTAATCGCTAAGCGGCGTGGTGGAACTCAAGCCCGTCATTTCGAGCGTATAGGTTTCGCCCTCGCACAGTTGTTCGTTTGGCGTATTAACCTCTACCTGCGGCATTGCTCGTACCACCACGGTGGTATCCGCCGTGCGGCGGCAGCCCGAATTGTTGTCGATCATGTAGAAAGTGTAGGTTTCTGTGGTGGTCGGCGTTATCTTCAGGTCTTTGTTGTTCTTGGTCAGCGTGTCGGTGTCGTGCAGCCAGCCGTAGGTGTAGTAGAGTGTGCTCCAGTTGCCTTCTTCGGTTGTAGCAGCGAGCCACACCTCTTGTCCAGCACAGATAGTGTCTTTGTTCGAGCCGGGGAATGTAATCGATGGCTTCGGCACGGCGTTCACACGCAATTTGCGTACAATCGTGGTGTCGCACTTGCCATTGTCGATGGTAACTCTGTACTCGTATTGGCTCTTGATTGGATAGTCGGTGATGGTGTTCACGCCGTTTTTCGTCCAGCCTGGCACAAGCGTACCGTTGTCGTACTTCTGCCACGATATGCCGTAGCCATCGGCACCTTGCAGCGTGAGTGTGAACGGTTCATCTTCGCAAATCACCTGATTATCAGGCTCTACAATGCTCACTTGCGGAATCTGGTTCACCACAATGGTGGTGTCGTACTTGTCGATGCAGTGGTTCGTAAGGTCTTCTATCGCCAGTGTGTAGATAGTGGTTTCGCGCGGTTTCACGGTTATCTCTTTCTGATTTACCGATGTCGAAATCGTGTCGTGTCCCACTTTCCAAACAAAGTTCACATCGCCTGCAGCGAAACGCCCTTCGTCGTTATTGGCCCGCAGCGTAACCTCTACTCCTTGGCAGATGGTGTCGGTGGTCGTGCCCAAAATCTGAATCGACGGTTTCGGTACGCGTACCACGGTGAGCGTGTGTTCTAACACGGTCTGGCACCCAGTAGTCTGGTTGGTGAGCGTAGCGCGGTAGATATACGGCGCGGCATCGGGCTTATCGGTAATGCTCGTTCTGCCGTTCCAAGCCGATACATCTACGACAGTGCCGTTGCGCAGTTTTTCCCATACGATGGTCTGCCCAGTTACATCGCCCTCGATAGTGAGCGCAAAGCCGTCGGTTTCGCAAATCGTTGTGGGCGCAGTGCCGAAGTTCACCTTCGCTTGCGGATTGACATAGATAATCTGCTGCACTTCTTGGGTGCAACCAGTCTTCACATCGGTAACGGTAAGCGTGTAGGTGGTGTTTACCGCTGGTTTCACGCTTATCTCTTGCTGATTGGCATTGTCGATGGTCGCGCCTGTGTTGTTGACCCACGCGTAGGTGTAGGTGCTACCAGTAGGCGCATCGGAGGCGCGCAAGGTTACCTCGGTGCCTTCGCAAATCTGATTACCGGGCGTTACCGATGCGATGTAAGCATTCGGGCGTGCCGCTACATAGATCCAAATAGAGTCGCGCTCTACACAGTTGGCTTCGTTATACACATCTACCCAATAGGTGTAGGTGTTCACGGAGTTGTAGATAGGCGTGGTTATCTGTTGCGATTCGGCGGTGGTGCTCCATTTGAACTTGGTGCCGCCAGTGGCTTCGAGTATCAGACTTTCGCCCACGCAAATGGTGTCGGTAGCCATCTGTTTGCCATTGATTTTGGCTATCGGTTTGGCAAATGCCAATATCTTGTGGCATACCTCTTTGCCTTTGCATGTGTTGGCATCAACCGAGGTTACGCAATAAGCGGTGCTATCGGCAGTGTTGGTTGGGTAAACCCACACTTTGCTATTGTTGACCGAACCACGGTCGGTGGCCTCTTTCCAAGTGCCGCCTGTCCAACTGTAGGTGTTGGCTGTGCCGTTGGCATCTTCAACGCTCAACAGCACGCTGTCGCCTACGCACACTTGCGTGTTGCCAGTGATTTTCAGTTTCGGCAGCGGATTGACGGTAACCGTGTATTTCACCTTTTCGACGCAGTTGTTCTGGTTCGTCAGTGCAACGCTGTATGTTGTTGTGGCGGTCAGTGCTTTGATAGTGCGTGTAGGATTGGTCGAACCGTCGTCCCACACCACACTGCAAGTGCCGCCAGCAAGGTCGGAGGCAGTCAGCACCACATCGTCGCCTTCGCAAATCGGATTGTGGTCGGCAGCAATCTGCGGTTTCGGTGCATCGAGAATAGTTACTTTATGTCCCGGATTTACCGTAAAGGCGCAGCCTTTGTCGTTGTAAACGGTCAAGTAGTAAGTGTCTTCGGCTACCGTTGGACTTACTGTAACGCTCGATGTAGTGTCGAATGGTATTGGGTTGGCGTTAGTTGTCCATTCGTAGTGCGCCACATTCACTGGATTGTCGGCTTGCAGTTGCAACGACTGCCCTTCGCAAACCTGTCCGTCGCCTTTAATCGCTACCGATGGTTTTTTGCTTACAGGCACTTCCACGCTACGCGAAGCGGTGCAGCCCTCTTGCGTAGTTACCTCCACAATGTAGGTGCGTGTGGCAGTGATATTGGCTTTCGGCACAGTGATAGAATCGGCCATACCAAGAATGATGGTCGGGTCGTCGGCGGCATACCACTTGTAGTCTTTGAACGGACGCCCTTCCGAGTCGGTGTTGGCGGTGATCAGCTTCAGGTCGTCCTCGCTCACGCCCGCTGTATCAAGACAGATGAGTTCTGGTGCAAGTGTAATCGTAGGCTGTTGCTGCGGAATAACAGTTACGGTAACCGTTTCCGTAGTCGAGCAACCAAGCGGCGCAGGCGTTTTTGCCGTAACGGTGTAAGTGGTCGTAGTGGTTGGGCTAACCGTTACCACATCGCCACTGGCACCACCGCCGCCGTTGTCGCTTGTCCATGTGATGGTAGTGCCTTCGGGGCAGTTGTTTTTGGCTTTCAGATAGAGTGTTGCCTCTGTGCCGAAGCAGATGGTGGTGTCGGTGCAGAGTGCCAATTCGGGCAGCGGCACGGCTTTCAGTTTGACATTGACTGTGGTGTCGCAGCCGCCCGGCATGGTTATCTGGCAACTGTATGGTTCTTCGCCAACCACTGTCGGTGTGATGGTCTGCGTAGCGGCTGTTGGGTCGGTAATGCCTACGCCTGTCCACAGGTAGGTTGCGCCCGTAAGCGAAGAGCCTGCTGTCGGAATCACAGAGAGTTGCTTCGCAGAACCAACGCATACCGAATCGGTGGCGTTAGCCCCTGCTATGCCATTGATAGTGAGGTCGCTCGGTTTGGCATACACGGTAACGGTAAAGGTCGCTTCGCTTTCGCAGGTGTTGGCGTACAAGGCATTCACAGTATAGACATACTCTGCCGATGGTTGGCCGTTTGGCACTTCGTCGGTAGTTTGGATGCTTGCCAAGCTGTCGAATGCGGGCAGTGGCTCGCCATTGCGCGTCCATTTGTAGGCACTCAAGTTGTTGCCTGTGGCGTTCAGCACATACGGTTTGCCTGCGCAAACCTCGGTAGGTCCTTCGATGGTAACAAAGTTGTTTACCTCGATTGTGATGGTGGCCGTCTGCTTACAGCCCGAAGCGCTTGTTACAGTTACTCCGTAGGTAGTGGTGGCGGGCGGGTTCACGACTATGGCGCGTTCTGTCGAGCCAGTGGTCCACTTGTAGGTATAGGTCGATCCTGGCTCGGCGGTCAGCGTTACGCGTGTGCCAGCGCAGATTTTCGTGCCGTCGCCAGCACCCTCGCCCTCTATTATCGATGGTGTAATCTTCGCTGCGGGCAGTGGTTCTGGAGTGATAATGATAGTGGCATCTTGTGCGCAGCCCGCCTTGTTGATTGCTGTTACACGGTATTCGCCTTCGGCAGTTACTTTCAAATATGCGCCCGTAGTGCCGTCTTCCCAAACGAATGTTACATCGGGATCGGGGTCAGAAGCGGTGAGATCTATTGAGCCGCCGTCGCAGATGATGTTTACAGGCACCGACGATGTGATGGTTGGGGTCGGTTTTGGTGTAACTACCAGTTCGTACTCTTTCGGTGCGCTCTTGCAGCCGAGTCGCGTAATGGCTACCACATAGACTTTTTGCGTGTAGTCCAAATTGTTGAAGGTGTAGGTTGGTGTACCATCGCCGCCAGGCAGCAGCACAGTGCCCAAGTCGTCCTCGTACCAGTTGTATGTACCACCCATGCCTGCGCCCGAAGCGGTGAGTGTTACCGAGTTGTCGCCAGGGCAAAGCACATCGGTCGAGGCCGTAACGGTTACATCGGGCAGTGCACTAACCACAATGTTGATAGTGGCTTCGCTGGTGCATTCGTACACATCGGTGCAGATTACCGTGTAGGTATTCAGACCCACTACGGCGGGCGTTACAGTGATTTCTTGAGTGGTTTCGCCCGTTTCTACCCACTGATACGATACAAATGGATTCGGGGTGTTCGACACACGCAAGGTGGTGGATTCGCCCAAGCAAATCTGGGCTGGACCATCAATCTTCGGGTCTTTCAAATTATTGACGGTAATCGTGTGGTTGAGTGTGGTCGAGCAAGTGCCATCGAATACTTCGACGGTGTAGGTGGTCGTGTTTATCGGCTTAACGGTTTCGGACAAGTTGGTGGAGTTGTTGTGCTTCCAACGGCAGGTGTAGGTGCGTCCATCGTCGGAAACAACCGTCAGAGTTGTCGCTGTTTCGGCGCAGAGCATTGTCGGCCCATCGATGTGCGCCTTGGGCAGTTGCACTACCTGCACGGTAAATTCAGCCTCGCTGGTGCAACCGTTGGCATTGGTCACCTCCACGGTGTAGGTTTTGGTGTAGTCAGCTGGTACGGTGATTTGCTTGGTGCGGCTACCATCGTGCGCCCACAAGTAGGTGTATGTGCCTGTTGCGCCACCCGAGGCGGTCAGGGTTACCCATTCGCCACGGCAAACTTTGGCAGTACCCGTGATGGTTGGTTTCGGCAAATCATTGACTGTTACCTTCTTCGATACATCTTTCGAACAGCCATTGGCATCGGTTACGGTTACGGTATAGGTGGTGGTTTGCGTAGGCGTAACAGTGATTTTGCTCAATGTGCTGGCTGCGCCTTCGATGTTTTGCCACAAATACGATATACCGCCTGTGGCTTCGAGTTCAACGCTTCCGCCCAAGCAAACGGCATCTGGGCCATTGATTTGCGCCGCTGGCAGGTCGTTGATATCGACCGTGAATGTTGCTGGCGTTGGATTCTTGCAAGTACCATTCGATGCCCAAACTCTATATTCTGTCTTCTTCGATGGTTTCACCGTGATAGCATTTCCTGTTTCGCCAGTGCTCCAAGTGTATGTTGCGCCATCGACATCGCTGGTAGCGGTCAGGGTTACGCCATCGCCGCCTTTACACATATTGCTTGTGCCAGTTATCTTCGGCGTTGGCAGTTTGGTAACATTGATGGTGATGTCTTTCGAACTTTGGCAACCCGCCTTGTTGGTGGTGGTTACGGTATAGACGGTGGTTTGTGTTGGATAAACAGTTACCGTCTGTTGCTTTTGTTGCGTTACATCGACATTGCTGCTCCACTGATAGTATTTGGCTGCGCTCGATTGCAGTACAACCTCGCTGCCCGCGCAAACGGTAGTGGCAGATGCCGTGATGGTCGGGGCAGCCACTTGTGTAACATCGACAGTGGTTTGTGCACTGCCTGTGCAGCCGTTGGCATCGGTTACAGTAACGGTGTAGGTGGTCTTTTCGGTAGGCGAAACACCGATGCTCTGCAAGTTCGTACCCTCTTTAATGACTCCGTCTTTAGTGGTACTCCACTTATAGTAAGTGTAGCCAGCCCCTGCACGCAATGTGGTGGAATTGCCCACACAAATGGTCTGTTCGTCGGCAGTGAGTACTGGTGCTGGTAGTGCATTGACGGTAACAGTAACCGTCGAAGAGGCTTTGCAGTCGCCCACCGTTACAGTTACGCCATAGTCTTTCGTGGCCGATGGTGCAACGGTGATGGTTTTGGTAGTTTCGCCTGTGCTCCACAAGTAACTGTCTGCGGTCGGTGCAGAAAGTGTAGTGCTGCTGCCTTTGCAGATGTTCAGATTACCACTGATGGTGGCATCGGGTTTGCGCCCGACAGCCAGAGCGTAGGTGGTCTCTATCTTACAGTTGTTTGCGTTGTAAACCGACACTTTGTAGGTGGTTGTGCCGTAGGCGGCATTGGTTATGGTGTAGTGTTGATCGACAGCACCTGCTATTTCGGTATTGCCTACATACCACTGCCACTTCACGCCATCGGAAGCCGAGAGTGTAACCTCGTCGCCTTCGCATACGGTGGTCTTGTCGGCTGTGATTTTGGCAATCGGCAGTGCCAGCACCTTGATATCGACAGTGGCGGTCGCTTGGCAGTTGCCTGCACCAATCACTGTAACGGTATATTTCGTGTCGGCGGTCGGTGTAACGGTTACAGAAGCACTGCGGCTACCATCGTGCGCCCACAAGTAGGTGTATGTGCCTGTTGCGCCGCCCGAAGCGGTGAGTGTTATCGGGTCGCCACTGCAAACGGTGGTTACGCCTGTGTTTGTCGTGATTGTGGCCTGCGGAATCGGATTGACTTTAATAGTGCCATTGTATCGATCGGTGCAGCCGTTGGGCAGCGTAACATCAACCCAATAGTCTTGGTCGCTTATCAGATTGTTGAATGTGGCAGTGTGCTCTTTCGAACCGTTGCTCCACACATAAGTTCCACCATTGGGCCAAACGGTAAGGGTGGTAGAACTACCAGCGCAAACCTCTTTGTTGCCCGATATTGAGATGGTCGGTTTCGGATTGACAATGACCGTAACCTGCGCTTGTGCTTCGCAGCCAGTGGCTGTAATGCGACCTGTTACCGTGAAGGTGGTGTTAGCATTGAGTGCCGCCGTGGTGTAGGTTGCGCCTGTGGTGCCATCGCCCCATGTGTAGGTGTCAGCGCCATCGGCTGTGATGACGGCTTTTTCGCCAGCACAAATCTCGAAATCGCCATCGAAAGTGATGACTGGTTTCGGATTGACGGTAACCGTGTGCGAAACAGGGTCGCCAGTGCAGGTGCCAGTGCGCGGCGTTACAGTGTAGGTGGTGGTGGTTACTGGTTGCACTGTGATAGACGAACCAGTTGCACGAGTGCTCCATGTGTAACTTTCGGCCCCCGAAACGGTGAGCGTAACCGACTTGCCTTCGCAGACAGCGTTATCGCCTGTGATAACTGCTACTGGCAGCGCATTGCGTTTAACCGTTACCGATGTGGTCGCTTGGCAACCATTAGCATCGGTCAGAGTAACTTCGTAAGTGCCTTCGGCATTTACGGTGATGATTTTGTCGGTGCTGCCTGTACTCCACAGCACAGTGCCATCGCCCACGGCCGTCAGTTGTGTGCTGCCGCCTTCGCAGAAGGTCAGGCTACCAGTGATGCTTACCGACGGCGCATCATTTACATATACGGTATGGCTCAAACGCTGCGTGCAGCCGTTTGTTCCCGTAATGGTTACCCAGTAAGTGCCTGTTGTTTGAATGTTCGTGATGACTAATTTCTCACTCTCGTAGGCGTTGTCGTCCCATTTGTAGGTTTTTCCGCCGTTGGCAGTGAGCGTTACAGTTTCGCCTTTGCAAACCTTGTCGGGGCCAGCAATCGATCCGCTTACAGGTGTTTTGTAGGTAACGATAGCCGTAGCAGTTTCTTTACAGCCGCCTTGGCCAGTTACTGTAACGGTGTAAGTACCCTCTTGTTTAACTTCGATACTCTGAGTGGCCTCGCCAGTATCCCACTGCCACGCCACTGCGTTCGGTTCAACCACCGTCAAAGTGGTGGAAGAGCCTTCGCAAATTTCGGTAGCACCGCTAATTATTGGGTTCGGCCTCTCGTAAACCTTAACGGTAACATTGGCGGTCGCTTTGCAGCCGTTGGCATCGGTGCCAGTTACTTCGTAGTAGGTGTCGGCGGTAGGATCAACGGTTATCGATGCTTGGTTGTCGCCCAAGCCATTCGCCCAAGTGTAATTGGCTGCGCCTCTGGCAGTCAGTGTGATGAATTCGCCTTTGCAGATGGCCAATTTGCCCGTATTGCTCGAGATGTTGATTGTGGGCGGCGTATTCA
Source organism: Segatella copri (assembly GCA_963593685.1). Classification (GTDB taxonomy): domain Bacteria; phylum Bacteroidota; class Bacteroidia; order Bacteroidales; family Paludibacteraceae; genus W0P28-013. The sequence goes on along the minus strand of CAVBBP010000024.1, from coordinate 12,772 downwards.
CTGTGATGGTTTGCGAAGCCGTGCTTTCGCAGCCATTTTTCTTACCAGTAACGGTGTAGGTAATGTCCGATGTTACAGGCACAGTGATGCTTTGTGTGGTTGCGCCATTGCTCCATACATAAGTGGTTGCGCCTGTGGCAGTCAGAGTTACATTTTCGCCTTTGCAAACCGTTGTTGCCGAGGCGGTAATCGCCACATTCGGCAGGGGGTTCACGGTGATTGTTTTCGCTACTTGTGCGCTCTTGCAGCCATTTTTGTAGGCTATCACGGTATATTCGGTTGTCTCGCTGGGTGTTACAGTGATAGATGCGCTCGTTGTGCCGTCGCCCCACTTGTAGGTGTCGCCACCCGAGGCGGTGAGAGTTACTTGGTCGCCCACGCAAATTTCGGTCTTGTTGGCCGTGATGGCGGCTACAGGCAGCGGCGTTACGGTAACGGTTACCGTCTGTGTCGTTTTGCAGCCATTGGCATCGGTAGCAGTAACGGTGTAGGTGGTGTTGGCTGTGGGACTTACCGTGATGGTTGCTCCTGTGCCAATACCGTCAGCCCAGACATAATCTTTCGCTCCCGAAACGGTGATGGTGGCGGTGCTGCCGTGGCAGATAGTGGTTTCGCCAACAAAAGAGAGCGTCGGTTCGGGCAGCACTTTCACGGTGTGGCTCACACGCTTGCTGCAACCCGAAATGTTGTCGGTTACTTTTACCCAATAGGTGGTGGTGGTGGCTGGCGACACAGTGATGCCAGCGGCTGTACCGAAACTATTGTCCCAAAGATATTCGTTGCCGCCAGTAGCGGTCAGCGCAACGGATTCGCCAGCGCAAATGGTGCTTGTGCCGTCAATCAGATTGTTGATTTTTGCTACGATAGATTTGGTCTTCACGGTGTGTGTGGCAGTGGCTGTGCAGCCGCCTTCGCCCGTGAGGGTTACGCTGTATGTACCCGCTTTCGATACTTTGATAGAGGCTTCGGTGGCACCAGTGTTCCATGCGAATGTGCCAGTGCCAGTGGCGGTCAGGGTTATTTCGCCATCTTCGCACACTTCGGTCGGGCCTGTGATAGCAACAACTGGTTCGAGGTAAACATTCACTGTGGCCGATGTGCTGTTTTTGCAACCATTAGCATCGGTGCCCTCTACGGTGTAAACCGTATTGGTGGTTGGCGTTACTGTCAGTGTGTTGCCTGTGGCAGTGCCGCCCAGCCAACTCCAAATGTATGTGCTTGCACCCGAAGCGGTGAGTGTTGTTTGGTTACCAATGCAGATGTCCATCGTGCCAGAAATGGCGATGGTCGGCTTCTGATTGATAGTGATAGTGTGTGTTACTGGGTCGCTCCAACAGCCGTTGGCGTTTTTGCCTTTTACCCAAACGGACATCTGACCTGTGCCAGTTACCGTGTAGGTGGCGGTCTGCGAAGTCATGCCATTGCTCCATTCGTAAGAAGTTCCGCCAGTGGCAGTCAATTCTACTGTTTCGCCCACGCAAACGGTAGTCGGGCCAGAAATCGAAACTATCGGCTTGTCATAAACGGTGATAGTTTGCGAGGTGGTGGTAACGCAACCCGCCGCATTTTTCACTACTATATTATATGGTGTAGTTGTGGTTGGCGATACATTGAAAATACCGCTTGTGTTGGTTTCGCCGCCACAAGTGTATTCCGTGCCGCCCTTGATGGTGATGGTGGCCGTTTCGCCCGAGCAGATGGCTGCCGACAACGGATCGACAGTTACGGTTACGGTCGGTTGCTCGTGAACATTGATGGTGATGTAGCCGTCGGCTGTGCAGCCAGCAGCGTTTGTGGCAGTAACTTTGTAGGTGGTGGTGGCCGTCGGACGAACGGTAACGCTCGCTCCTGTTCTGCCCAAGTCGGGCCACTCAAAGGTAACTCCTGTTGCGCCCGAGGCAGTCAAGGTAACTTCGTCGCCTTTGCAAATGTCGGTCTTGGTGGCGGCAATGGTCGGCGCAGTCAAAGTCTTCACGGTTACAGTTTTCGAGGCGGTGGCGGTGCAGCCATTGCCGTCGATGAGGGTTACAGTGTAACTGCGCGTTACGGTTGGCATTATGGTTCGTGTGGCGTCAGAGGTCGCATCGTCCCAAAGGAGTGTGCCAGAACCGTAGGCGGTCAAGGTAACAGATTTTCCAGCGCAGACTTCGTCGTCGCCGTCTATCGTTACCGATGGTTTGGCATTGACGGTGATGTTTTTCTGAACGGTCTGCGTGCAGCCGTTGATGTCGGTCAATGTCAGTTGATAGGTGTGGTTGTCGGCGGTTGGCGTTACGGTTATCGTGTTGGTCTCCTCGCCAGTGCTCCATTTGTATAATATGCCTGAACCAGTGGCAGTTAAGGTTATCGATTCGCCAGCGCAAACCTTATCAGGACCAGTAATTTTGGCATCGGTGGGCAGTTCGCACGCTGTTACACGAACGGTGCGCGAAGCCGAGCAGCCGTTTTTAGTGATGGTCAGCGTGTAGTCGGACGAGGTTTGAACATTGGTCAAATTCAAGGTTTGGCTCGTGCCAAGCACGGTGGTGCCTTGCTTCCATTCGTAAGTATCGGCCGAACTTGCGGTCAGCGTGGTGTTCAAGCCTTTGCAGACATTCAGATTGCCCGATATGGTCGGCACATCTACGGTATTTACCGTGAGTGTGTGCGACGCAGTCGAGGTGCAACCGTTGGCATCGGTAATTTCGCAAGTGTAAGTGGTTTTGCCAGAAACAGCCGTTACAGTAACCGTGTTGTCATTGCCCAAGCCGTGCGACCAACTCCGGAACTTACCGCCGACTGCCGTCAAGGTTACGGTTTCGCCCACGCAAGCGGAGGTCGGGCCAGAAATCGAAACTATCGGCTTGTCATAAACGGTGATAGTTTGCGAGGTGGTGGTAACGCAACCCGCCGCATTTTTCACTACTATATTATATGGTGTAGTTGTGGTTGGCGATACATTGAAAATACCGCTTGTGTTGGTTTCGCCGCCACAAGTGTATTCCGTGCCGCCCTTGATGGTGATGGTGGCCGTTTCGCCCGAGCAGATGGCTGCCGACAACGGATCGACAGTTACGGTTACGGTCGGTTGCTCGTGAACATTGATGGTGATGTAGCCGTCGGCTGTGCAGCCAGCAGCGTTTGTGGCAGTAACTTTGTAGGTGGTGGTGGCCGTCGGACGAACGGTAACGCTCGCTCCTGTTCTGCCCAAGTCGGGCCACTCAAAGGTAACTCCTGTTGCGCCCGAGGCAGTCAAGGTAACTTCGTCGCCTTTGCAAATGTCGGTCTTGGTGGCGGCAATGGTCGGCGCAGTCAAAGTCTTCACGGTTACAGTTTTCGAGGCGGTGGCGGTGCAGCCATTGCCGTCGATGAGGGTTACAGTGTAACTGCGCGTTACGGTTGGCATTATGGTTCGTGTGGCGTCAGAGGTCGCATCGTCCCAAAGGAGTGTGCCAGAACCGTAGGCGGTCAAGGTAACAGATTTTCCAGCGCAGACTTCGTCGTCGCCGTCTATCGTTACCGATGGTTTGGCATTGACGGTGATGTTTTTCTGAACGGTCTGCGTGCAGCCGTTGATGTCGGTCAATGTCAGTTGATAGGTGTGGTTGTCGGCGGTTGGCGTTACGGTTATCGTGTTGGTCTCCTCGCCAGTGCTCCATTTGTATAATATGCCTGAACCAGTGGCAGTTAAGGTTATCGATTCGCCAGCGCAAACCTTATCAGGACCAGTAATTTTGGCATCGGTGGGCAGTTCGCACGCTGTTACACGAACGGTGCGCGAAGCCGAGCAGCCGTTTTTAGTGATGGTCAGCGTGTAGTCGGACGAGGTTTGAACATTGGTCAAATTCAAGGTTTGGCTCGTGCCAAGCACGGTGGTGCCTTGCTTCCATTCGTAAGTATCGGCCGAACTTGCGGTCAGCGTGGTGTTCAAGCCTTTGCAGACATTCAGATTGCCCGATATGGTCGGCACATCTACGGTATTTACCGTGAGTGTGTGCGACGCAGTCGAGGTGCAACCGTTGGCATCGGTAATTTCGCAAGTGTAAGTGGTTTTGCCAGAAACAGCCGTTACAGTAACCGTGTTGTCATTGCCCAAGCCGTGCGACCAACTCCGGAACTTACCGCCGACTGCCGTCAAGGTTACGGTTTCGCCCACGCAAGCGGAGGTCGGGCCAGAAATCGAAACAACTTCGGGCGTGAGAACGGTAATGGTAATTTCCGCCGTAGCCGAGCAGCCGCCTTCGTTGGTGGCGGTAACTCTATAAGTGGTGTTGGTGGTTGGCGAAACCGTTATCTCGTTGGTTGCTTCGCCCGATTCCCACGCATACGATTTCAGACCAGCCGTAGCAGTCAATGTTGTCGATTCGCCTTTGCAGATGGTCTTGTTGCTCGCTGCAATGGCTACCGTAGGCACAGCAGAGATTGTCAGTGTTGTGGAGATTGTCTTTTGGCAGCCTTTATCGTCGAGAACATTGGCGGTGATTATTTTCGTGCCTATGTCGCCCGATACTGCCGTGTATCTATAGTTCGGCAAATTAGAGCCATCGCCCCAACTTACAATAGTGCCATTGTTGAGGGTGAGTGTGCGGGTATCGCCTACACACAGATTCAAACTGCCATCGGCAGTAATGGTCGGCTCCGATGTGGGCGTAAGTTTGGTAACGGTGTGTGTAACCACGCTTTCGCAGTCGTTGGCATTGAATACCGAAATGGTGTAGGTGGTGGTGGCAGTCGGGGTTGCGGTGAACACACCTGTGGTGCTGGTTGTGCCGTTCATTGCGTAGCGCACACCGCCAGTAGCCACAATGGTAACCTGCTCGCCTTCGCAGAATGTGCTGGTCGAGGCGGCTTTGTCGATAGCGGCCGTGGGTTTATCTACTACGGTGATGGTTTTGTAGATTCGACCTGTGCAACCGTTGGCGGTAACATCAACATAGTACTGCACATTGCCGATGGTGGTTGGCGTTACCGAGATTTTGTTTGTACCCGATGTGCCATTGCTCCAAGCCCAAGCGGTTGCGCCCGCCACATTGGCTTCGAAGGTTACTTCGTTGCCCACGCAAACTATATCGCTCGATGCGGTGATAGTGCCTGTCGGAGTAGAATTGACAGTTACAGTTACAGGCGTTGGCGACAATTTGCAGCCGCTCGGATAGACAATCTGAACTGAATATTCGGTGTTTTTATAGAGTGCAGGCGTTGTTATCGACTGCGTTTTTTCGCCATTGTTCCACAAGTAGGTCGTTCCTGTTTCGCCTGCTGGCGCATAGAGCGTGGTCGAGCCGCCGCTGCACACCGATGTAATACCAGTGATTTCGCCTGTTGGCTGTGGCGTTACCGTGAAGGTGTGTGTCTGCGTAGTGCCGCAACCAGTGGTCGGCGTTACTGTTACCGAAACGGCTGTTTCGCTCACGCTTGGCGTGAATGTGAGTGTGGCACCGCCATTGCTGAGCGTGCCAGTTTTCGTCCATGTGTAAGTGCTGCCACTGGGCGCACCGCTGGCTGTTACGGTTATTTCTCCGCCTTCACACACCGAATTATCGCCTGTGAGTGTAATCGAAATAGGCGTGTTCACAACTATCTGCTGATAGGCTTTTGCTGTGCAGCCTTTGGCATCGGTTACGGTGAGTTCGTAAGTGGTGGTGGCGGTTGGGCTTACCTGAATGGTGGCGGCTGTGCCAAGATTCTGCACGCCGTCGCTCCACTGGGTGATTGTGCCGTAGTTCGATGCGGTGAGCGTAATCACCTCGCCAGCGCAAATGGTCGTTTTGCTCGCGGTGATGGTCGGCACAGTCGGTGTGCTTTGGGTAACTGTTACCTCTGGCAATTTTGCAGAGCAAGAGCCATTCGATATGGTAACAGAGTATTTGCCCGCCGTCGATACGGTGATGGTGCGCGTTGTCTCGCCTGTGTTCCACAGATAGGTGTAGGTCTGACTCGCTGGCGCAACAGGTGCGGCCAGCACGGTGCTACCACCTTGGCAGAACGACAGCCCGCCAGTGATTTCGCCCGTAGGAGTGTCCAGAACGGTTATATTTTTAATTAGGGTGTAGGTGCAACCGCTCAGGTCTGTTACGGTAACGGTTACCTGTTTGCTCACCGATGCGGTGATGGTAATCACATTGCCACTTACTGTGCCGTCGCTCGATTTGATGGTGCTGCCTGTAGGCGCATTCACTACGGTAAGTGTGATAGCGTCGCCCACGCAAGCAGTGGTTTTCGATGCGGTCAGGTCGAGGTTGGTTGGCTCTGGCGCAACGGTGATGAGTTGCGAGGCAGTCGATTCGCAGCCGTTGGCATCGGTTACAGTTACCGAGTAGAGCGTGGTGGAGGTCGGTTTGGCGGTAATCTCTTGCGATGTCTCGCCAGTGGGACTCCACTTCCACGACTTACCGTCGGAGGCTTTGAGTGGCAGACCAACAGCGGCATTCGGGCAGAGTGTAGTACCATTGGCAGCCGTAATAGAAGCCGCAGTGGGCGTATTCACCGTAACGGTAGCGGATCTGGTTATTGTGCAGCCATTTTTGGTTACACCGACAGTGTATGTGCCTGCCGCCGTTACATCAATATATTGTGTGGTTTCGCCATTGGGGCTCCACACATACGATTCGCCCACAGGAGCGGTCAGTCGGGTGCTGCCGCCTTGGCAGATAGCGAGCAATCCGCTGATTTCGCCCGTAGGACCATCGAGTACGGTAACTGTGTGCTGCAGGGTGTAGGAGCAACTGCCTTTCTTCACCGTAACGGTGAAGGTGCGGTCGGTAGTCAGTTTAGTTTTTATCGAAGCGGTGGTGCTAGATTTGTCGTCGTCCCACGCAAAGGAATCGCCATCAGAAACGAGAAGCGTGAAATCGGTCTCTTTGCAAACGGTGGTTGGTCCCGAAATGGTTGGGGCTATTTCGCTCTCTACAACGATAGTTACCGTCTTCTCGCTGGTGCAACCGTTGGCGTCGGTAACTGTTACGGTGTAATCGGTGGTGGCAGTTGGAGCAACATTCAGCGTGGCACTGGTGGTGCTGGCTGGGTCGTTCCAAGCGTAGGTGTATGGCGCGCTGCCGCCCGTGGCCGCTGCCGTAATCGAAGCGGTACTGCCTTGGCAGATGGTGGTGCCGCCCGTAAACGAGATGGTCGGCTTGGTATTGACTTTGACGGTTTGCGAAACAGTCGCAGTGCAGCCATTTTTGGTTACAGTAACAGAATAGGTCGCATCGGCAGTTGGCGATACGGTAATCGATTTTGTGTTTTGGTTGGTGCTCCAAAGGTAGGTGGCATCTTCGGTCGAAACACTCAAAGTGGCGCTGCCGCCAGCACAGATAGCCAAATCGCCATAGATGGTCGGCGTGAGCGCAGGCTCAACCGTGATGGTTTTTTGCGCCACCACAGAGCAACCGTTGGCATCGCTCGCTTCGCAATAGATGATATTGTCGCCAACCGTAGTCGGTGTGTAGTCGAACGATGCGCTTGTCGAGAGCGTAGTGCCGCTTTCGTCGAACCAGCGTTTTGGTGTGCCTCCCGACACCGTGAGCGTTACTGGACTGCCTGCGCAAGTCTTGCTCGCGCCGTTGATAGAGGTAACACTGGCTGGGTTCACAGTGATGGTGCAGTAAGTTTTTTCGCTCTTGCAACCTGTGGTAGCATCGGTAAATTCAGCCCAGTAGGTGGTGCTGGTGGTTGGCGAAATTACCAGCGAATTGCCCTTTCCATCTACCGAACTCCAAGTGTAAGTGCCTGTGTTGCCCGTGTTGTTGGTGGCTATGATGGTTACTGTCTGTCCTTTGCAGATGGTGCTTTCGCTCGGTGTAAGCGTAACTATTGGTTTGGCAATTACATTTACCTCGACCTCTTGCGTAGCAACCAATGCGTCGCTGGCATCTTTGATGGTAACGGTGTATTTCGTTTTTGGCGTGCCTTTGGGATAGACCACATGCGTCTGCCCTTCTGCGCCATCGTCCCAATAGAATTTCGAGCCAGTAGCAGCCGAAGCGGTCAGTGTTACAGCCTCGCCGTAGCACACGGTGGTTGGGTCGGCGGTAACTGTGTAGATGTAAACATTCACTGTCACGGCTTTGCTTGTGCAGCCATTCGCTCCTTTGGCCACAACGCTATATTTTGTATCGGCGGTTACATTCGTAAGACTCAATGTTTGACTGGTGCCAACCGATATACCCGAAGCATCGAACCACTCGTACGAGGCAGTGCCAGTCGAGCCAGTGGCAGTGATTGAAACATCGCCGCCTTTCAGCACATACGCTGCCGACTTATCGACCGTAACCGTTGGTGCGGTCGATACATTCACCGTCTGCGAGCCTGTCGCTACCAGCGTATTGAGTTCGTCGTACACATGGTACGAATACTCCGTGGTGCGCATCGGGAAATCGCTCAAAGAGGAACCATCTCTCGTTTGAGTTACCCCCAGATAGTCTGTCCAACTCCACTTGTAGGTGTAATTTCCGCCATCGTCTGGCGCAAGGGTCAATTTCACCTGCTCGTTGGCGCAGAGATCCCGATTGGGGTCTTGGGTTACAGTAACAGTTACCGCATTGGCGAGCGGAGCGATGCTCAAAAATGAGGCAACTAAAGCAGCAAAACTCAAACTGAAGCGTTTCATAATATCAGTCTTTGGAGTGATTATTCGTTGTTTTTATGGCTTGGCCGCAACATACGGCAAGTTATAAACAGTTTTATCGAGCAAATATAGAAATTTTTTCTCTTAATAGTGTGTATTTCTTAACAAAATCTGCAAAAAAATCGACAAATAGCCTATTTATCGACAAAAATGCCAAGTTATCAACAAGTTATGAACGGCTGCCAATGATAACTTTTGGTCAAAAAATGCCTATTTTTCAGAAAAATTGTACCTTTGTGGCGACTCCGAAGTGCAAAAATCGTCGTGTTTTCGTCATTTTTCGGGAATTTATCAACAATTTTTATGGCAAAATTCACGCTCATTTCCGACTATAAACCCACGGGCGACCAGCCCGAAGCCATTCGCCAACTGACCGAAGGTGTGAAACGCGGCGTGCCATACCAAACACTGCTGGGAGTTACCGGTTCGGGCAAGACATTCACCATGGCCAATGTGGTGGCAAACCTGAACCGCCCCACGCTGATTTTGAGCCACAACAAGACGCTGGCATCGCAACTCTACGACGAATTTAAGTCGTTTTTTCCCGAAAATGCGGTGGAGTATTTCGTGTCGTACTACGACTACTACCAGCCCGAGGCCTACATTCCGAGCAGCGACACCTACATCGAAAAAGATTTGGCTATCAACGCCGAAATCGAGAAACTGCGCCTTTCGACCACCTCGGCACTGCTCTCGGGGCGGCGCGATGTGGTGGTGATCTCGTCGGTGTCGTGCCTCTACGGCATTGGCAATCCCGAAGATTTTCACGACACAGCCATCGCGGTGGAGTGCGGCAAACGCCTGCTGCGCGACGACCTGCTGCGGCGGCTCGTCGATGGGCTATACACACGCAACGAACTCGACCTGAACCGTGGCAATTTCCGCGCAAAAGGCGACACTGTCGATGTGTTTCTTGCCTACACGGACTACATTCTGCGCATCGTTTTTTGGGACGACGAGGTGGAGAGCATCGAAGCCATCGACCCTGCCAACGGCCACACACTCGCCCACTACGACGCGTTCAACATCTACCCTGCCAACATTTTCGTTACCACACGCGAACGCATCAATCAAGCACTCGACCAAATTGCGCTCGACCTCGGCCAGCAGGTCGATTATCTGAACGAAATCGGCAAGCACTACGAAGCCAAACGCCTCTACGAGCGCGTGAACTACGACCTCGAAATGATACGCGAAGTGGGTTACTGCTCGGGCATAGAGAACTATTCGCGCTACTTCGATGGGCGAAAACCGGGCATGCGCCCCTTCTGTCTGCTCGACTATTTTCCGAAAGATTTTCTGCTGATAGTGGACGAGAGCCATGTTACCCTGCCACAAGTGCACGCCATGTTTGGCGGCGACCGCTCGCGCAAGCAAAATTTGGTCGATTACGGCTTTCGTCTGCCTGCCGCACTCGACAACCGCCCACTGAAATTTGAAGAGTTCGAAAACCTTGTGCATACAGCCATCTATGTGAGCGCCACGCCCGCCGACTACGAACTGCAAAAATCGGAAGGCGTAGTGGTGGAACAGGTCATTCGCCCCACAGGACTGCTCGACCCAGTCATCGAGGTGCGGCCAAGCCTGAACCAAATTGACAATCTGCTCGAAGAGATTGCCCAGCGTGCCGAACGCGACGAGCGTGTGTTGGTAACCACGCTCACTAAACGCATGGCCGAGGAGTTGGACAAATACTTCACCAAGATGGGTGTGCGCTGCCGCTACATTCACTCCGACATCGAAACGCTGGAACGCGTCGAGATTTTGAACGACCTGCGCAACGGCCTTTTCGATGTGCTGATCGGCATCAACCTGCTGCGCGAAGGGTTGGATCTGCCGCAAGTGTCGCTCGTGGCAATACTCGATGCCGACAAAGAGGGATTTCTGCGAAATCATCGTTCGCTCACGCAGACCGCAGGGCGCGCCGCACGCAATGTGAACGGCAAAGTGATAATGTATGCCGACACCATCACCGAGAGTATGCAGCGCACCATCGACGAAACCAACCGCCGCCGCGAAAAGCAGTTGCGCTACAACGAGGAGCACCACATCACCCCCACGCCAATCGTCAAAAACAACATCTCGACCCTGACGCCGCAAAAGACGAAGCCAGCCCCGAACTACTATGTAGAACCCGAAACAGTGAGCCTCGCCGCCGACCCTGTGGTGCAATACATGACCCCGCAAGCCTTGGAAAAAGCCATCGCCCACACCCGCCACCTGATGGAAAAAGCCGCCAAAGACCTCAACTTTATCGAAGCCGCCCAATATCGCGACGAACTAATCAAACTCGAGAAAAGACTTTTGGAAAAGTGATGCGGCGTTGGGAAGTTGATGAGTTGATTGGTTGATTGGTTGATGAGTTTAACGCATTGGTGTTGGTCTGTGAGAAAATTTCTAGTTTCTGGTTTCTAGTTTCTGGTTGCGCTGCGCGCGGTTTCAGAGTTTCAAGTTGTTGAAGCGTTGAAGCGTTGAAGCGAATAAATTTGTCAATCCGTCAATTTGTAAATTTGTAAATTGGTCTTGGCCTTGGCCTCTTTTCCCGTTTTCCCCAAAGGGGAAAAGCCTTTTGGTCTTCGTCATCGTCTTTTGTCTATAAACGATAACCTCTCACCTATAACCTTTCGGACGCACGCGGTGCGTCCCTACAATTTGGAATCTGAATTTTTGCGATAAGCGAGCGCAGTGCCAAACTCGTTTGAGCAATGCCGAGCGGAACAAAAATCAAATAAAATTTGAAATTTGAAATTTTGTCATTGCGGCTCTGCCGCACATCACTGCTCACTGCTAACTTCTCACTTCTAACTAAAAATTCCTCACTCCTAATTCCTCACTCCTAATTCGCTTTCACACTTTCACACTATTTTCGTATCTTTGCAGTTTGAAACAACCCTACGCCGAATGGTCGAACTCAACGAAATACGAAAACCCATCGCCAACGAATGGCAAAAATTTGAAACGCTGTTTGCAGACGCTTTCCAGTCGCACGACCCGCTGCTACACACCGCATTGACCCATGTGGCACGCTGCAAAGGCAAGCAAATTCGCCCGACGCTCACACTTTTGGCGGCGCAAATGGCTGGCGGCATCAATGTAAAATCGCACTTGGTGGCAGCCGCTTTCGAAGTACTGCACACCGCCAGTCTGCTGCACGACGATGTGGTCGATAGCACCAACGAACGGCGTGGGCGACCCTCGGCGAACGCGCAATTTGGCAACAAAACCGCCATTCTCGTCGGCGACTACCTGCTCACCAAGTCGATGGAACTGGTTGTGCGCGCCGAAAATCTGAACTTGGTGCGCTGCTTGGCCGAACTCGGCAAGGAGATTACTCGCGGCGAACTGCTGCAACTGCAACACGCCTACCAACCCACCGACGAGGCGGTGTATTACGAAATTGTGCGCTGCAAAACGGCAACCCTGTTTGCCAACTGCGCCTTGGCGGGAGCACTGTCGGCCGCAGCCACGCCGCAACAAATCGAGGCATTGCAGAAATTCGGCGAAAGCCTCGGCATCTGTTTTCAGATAAAAGACGACATTTTCGACTACACGCCCCAAGCGCACATCGGAAAACCCACGCTGAACGACATACGCGAAGGCAAATTCACGCTGCCACTCATCTACGCACTGAAATGTGCCCCAGAAACCGACGCAAAACAGATTGTCGATATAGTAAAAAATGCCGATGAAATCGATAAAAATCGCACTTTTATACAGCAATTTGTAGAGCAGAACGGCGGCATCGACTATGCGCAGCAAAAAATGGACGAATTTCGCCAAAAATCGCTCGATTGTTTGGCTATTTTTGCCGATTCCGACACCAAACAGTCGCTGTGCCAACTGTTAGACTTCGCCTTGGAGCGCGAAAACTAAACGCAGCGCACCCTTTCGCCCCATCGGCAGCGAAAATCAGCAACGCAAATTTCGTAATTATTTCATTATTTGAAAATTTGAAAATTGCGGCGTTTTTGAATGCGTGGTTTTTCCCCCATTCGGGGGAAACGGGAAAGGGGGGCTACTGCCAAAATATAGTAGCAAGATACAAGTCGTAAGAAAGATTTTTAAGAGCATAGACAAAAATTATTTGAAAATTGCGGCGTTTCGGAACGCGAACGGCATTGGGCGGCGAGTGTCAAAAATCAGGTTTTGTGTTTCGAGAGAGCGTCA